>NZ_JBNCKO010000006.1:337007-394023 GCF_049841595.1 Micromonospora sp. DT228 | reverse complement strand
CCAGACCGCCGCGAGCGCGGTCGCGGTGAGCAGGGACAGCACCGCCGCGAGGCGTACCCCGGGGATCAGGCCGGCGGTTCAGCTACTGCTCAGCAGTCGTAGTACATGGCGAACTCGTGCGGAGTCGGGCGCAGACGCACCGGGTCGACCTCGTTGGCGCGCTTCCAGTCGACCCAGGTGGAGATCAGGTCGGGGGTGAAGACGCCACCGTCGAGCAGGTAGTCGTGGTCGGCCTCCAGCGAGTCGAGCACGGCCGGCAGCGAGCCCGGCACCTGCTTGACGTCGCCCCACTCCTCCGGCGGGAGGTCGTAGAGGTCCTTGTCGATCGGCGTCGGCGGCTCCATCTTGCTCTTGATGCCGTCCAGGCCGGCCATCATCATGGCCGAGAAGGCCAGGTAGACGTTTGCCGACGGGTCCGGCACGCGGAACTCGACGCGCTTGGCCTTGGCGTTGCTGCCGGTCACCGGGATGCGGGTGCAGGCGGAGCGGTTGCGCTGCGAGTAGACCAGGTTGACCGGCGCCTCGTAGCCCGGCACCAGACGACGGTACGAGTTGACCGTCGGGTTGGTGAAGGCCAGCAGCGACGGCGCGTGGTGCAGCAGACCACCGATGTACCAGCGGGCCATGTCGGACAGGCCGGCGTAGCCGGTCTCGTCGTAGAACAGCGGCTCACCGTTGAGCCAGAGGCTCTGGTGGGTGTGCATGCCGGAGCCGTTGTCACCGAAGAGCGGCTTGGGCATGAAGGTCGCGGTCTTGCCGTTGGCCCAGGCCTCGTTCTTCACGATGTACTTGAAGAGCTGGAGCTGGTCACCGGCGTGCAGCAGGGTGGAGAACCGGTAGTTGATCTCGGACTGGCCGGCGGTGCCCACCTCGTGGTGCGAGCGCTCCACGTTGAAGCCGGTGTCGACGAGGCGGCGCACGATCGAGTCACGCAGATCGGCGTAGTGGTCGACCGGCGGCACCGGGAAGTAGCCGCCCTTGTACGCGGTCTTGTAACCGAGGTTGCCGCCCTGCTCCTCGCGGCCGGTGTTCCACGCGCCCTCGACCGAGTCGATGTAGTAGAACGACTGGTGCGCAGAGGTCTCGTGGCGGATCGAGTCGAAGATGTAGAACTCCGCCTCGGCCCCGAAGTAGGCGGTGTCGGCGATGCCGCTGGCCGCCAGGTACGCCTCGGCCTTCTTCGCGACGTTGCGCGGGTCGCGGCTGTAGGCCTCGCGGGTGAACGGGTCGTGGATGAAGAAGTTCAGCGCGAGAGTCTTCTGCGCGCGGAACGGGTCGATGAACGCGGTGGCGACGTCCGGGAGCAGGAGCATGTCCGACTCGTGGATCGCCTGGAAACCGCGGATCGACGAACCGTCGAACGCGAGGCCGTCGGTGAAAAGGTCGTCGTTGACGGACTCGACCGGCAGGTTGAAGTGCTGCATCACGCCGGGCAGGTCACAGAAACGAACGTCGACGAACTTCACGTCCTCGTTCTTGAGGTATCGCAGCAGTTCCTCGGGATTGGCGAACACACATCCTCCTGGCACGTCCACGGGGTGGCTAGGCTTCTGGCGACGCTAGGGCCGGGCGGTTGCCCGGCCGTGTCTCCGTTGTTTCTGCCGTGTTACGTCCCGTGCGGAGCGTCAGCGATGCTCCGGTCCACGCCTCCGGCCCGCCGCGAACGCCGTCCGACTGTGCCAGTGTAATGACATCTGATGCCATTGGCCCGAATCGGCACACCGTGGCGGGATACCCGGCAGGCCCTCATCCCCGCGCGGATACCCTTGACCGCTGTGACCAATCCGCACGTCCCGGCAGCGCCGGCAACCGACCCCAGCTTCGCCCCGCCCAGCCTCGGCAAGCGGTTCGGGGCGCTGATCATCGACTGGCTGCTCTGTGTGCTGGTGTCCAACTTCTTCGCCGACCCGATCCGCGACAGTTGGGCGCCGGTGCTGGTGCTGGTGCTGGTGTACGGCTTCTTCCTCGGCCTGTTCGCCCAGACGCCGGGCATGTACATCACGAAGATCCGCTGCGTGAACTGGCACGACGGTGGCCGGATCGGGGTGCTCCGAGGGCTGATCCGGGGCCTGCTGCTGGCCCTCGTCGTCCCCGCGCTGATCATGGACGAGCACCGTCGTGGCCTGCACGACCGGTTCGCCAACTCGGTCATCGTCGACGCCCCCCGAGGCTGAGCCCCCCGCCGCGCACCCGCCGCGCCGCCGCGCCGCCGCCGCGCCCGCGGCCCGGCTGCGCTCGCGCCCCCGGCCCGCCGCCGCACGATCTTGACCCCTGCCGGGATCGCAGGCTCGCTTCCGGCGGCCCATGCGTCCGCATCTGGGCAAGATCGCAGCAACTTCGGGGAAGTTGCTGCCTGCGGCACGTCTGAGGCAGCAACTTCGGGGATGTTGTGCGGGTGCGGGTGCGGGTGCGGGTGCGGGTGCGGGTGCGGGTGCGAGCGCGGGGCGCGGGGCGCGGGGCGCGGGGCGCGGGGCGCGGACGGGAAGGCGCGGACGGGAAAGAGCCGGACCCGTCCGGGTCCGGCTCCTTCGCGTACAGCTGGGGGTCAGCGGCCCCGCGACTGGCGGGACGCGCCTGGCGGCCGCATGTTCTTCGGGATCGCGCCCTTGGGCATCTGCGGACGGGCGGTGAGGGCCTTGAGCCGCTTGTCCAGCGAGTTGACGTCCTTGCCGGAGAGCGCCCGGGGCAGACGCAGCAATGTCGTGCGGAGCTTGCGGATCGGCAGCTCGCCCTCCTCCTGCCCGATCACGTAGTCGTGCAGGGGAGCGGAGCCGATCACCTTCGACAGCCGCCGCTTCTCCTGCCCGAGCAGGCCGCGCACCCGCTGCGGGTTACCCTCGGCCAGCAGGATCACGCCCGGCCGACCGATCACCAGGTGGATCATGTCCATCTGGGTGGTCGAGCTGACCGCCGGGGTCACCCGCCAGTCGCCGCGCATGTTCTCCATGATCTGCGCCGCCGCGCCGGGCTGCCCCTCGGCGGCGTTCATCATCGCCCTGTTGGACCGCAGGTTGAGCACGATCAGCACCGCGAGCAGGACGAACAGGATGCCGATCGGCAGCCAGATCCAGCTCCAGAGGATGACCGCGACCACGGTGAGGGCGAGCGGGATGAGCACCGCGGCGGCGACCAGCGGCGCGAACCACCGGTCCTGCTTGGCGGTGAACTGGAACACCATCCCGATCTGCTTCAGCCGTTGGCCGAACGAGACCTTCTCCTGGGGCTTTGCCATGCCGCAGAGTCTAGTGGTCGCCGCCCGCCCCGTTGATCCGCGTCCGGGTGCCGGCCGACTGAGTACCTTACGTCGCCTCGCCGGTGCGGGCCGGGCACGTAAGGAGGGCGCCACCGGTGAAGATCAGGCGCTGTCCCCATGCCCGGGTGGGGCCTTCGCGCGGAGAGTCGTCAGCAGCGGACGACACCACGACGAAGGAGACCGACATGTTCGGCAACGACGCGGAATTCCTGCTCTCCCTGCACCGCACGCACGCCGCCGAGCTGCGCGCGGAGGTGGCCGCAGACCGGCTCGCCCGCGCGGTGTCGCGACACACCGGCCGGAGCTGGCTGGGCCGCCGCCAGCCGACCCGCCGCCTCGGCGACGACCGCCGGTGACCGCGCCCGCCCCGGCGGCCACGTCCACGGCACCCGACCCGCGTGACGGCCGACCGCCGGTGACCGCGCCCGCCCCGGCGGCCACGTCCACGGCACCCGACCCGCGCGACGGCCGACCGCCGGCCGTCCCGCCGATCGCTGGGGCCGGTGCCGGTGGCCGCCATGGCATGCTCGCTTCCGTGACCGTACGCGCCGCCAGCTCCGTCCTCGTCGGCCGCCAGCACGAGTTGGCGACGCTGCGCGAGACGCTGACCCGCGCACGGGCGGGGGAGCCGACCACCGTGCTGGTCGGTGGCGAGGCGGGGGTGGGCAAGACCCGTCTGTTGGAGGAGTTCTCCGGCTGGGCCACCGACGGCGGGGCGCGGGTGCTTGTCGGCCAGTGTCTGGAGCTGGGCGAGTCGGGTCTGCCGTTCGCCCCGTTCGCCGCCGCCCTGCGCGCGGTGCTGCGCGTCGACGGTCCCGAGGTGTTCGCCGGGTACGAGGCGGAGTTCGCCCGGCTGCTGCCGGAGCTGGGCCGGGCGACGCTGGCCGCGCCGAGCGCCGCCCCGGTCGGTGACGCCCCACGCGGATACCTGTTCGACCTGGTCGCCGAGCTGTTCCACCGGCTCGCCGACGCCCAGCCGCTGGTGCTGCTGATCGAGGACCTGCACTGGGCCGACCGCTCCACCCGCGACCTGATCGGCTTCCTGGTCCGGACGGCCCGACCGGGCCGGCTGCTGCTGGTCTGCACCTACCGCACCGACGAGTTGCAGCGCGGGCACCCCTTGCGCCCGTTCCTGGCCGAGCTGGACCGGGTCCGCGGCGTGCACCGGGTCGAGCTGGGCCGGCTGGACCGCGACGGAACCGGCGCGATCCTCGCGGATCTGCTCGGCGCCGAGCCGCCCACACGTGCCGTCGACGACGTCCACGAGCGCACCCAGGGCAACCCCTTCTTCATCGAGGAGCTGGCCGTCGCCGGTGACCCGGTCGGCTGCGCGGCGCTTCCAGAAACCCTGCGTGACCTGCTGTTGGCCCGGGTGGACCGGCTGCCCGAGCCGTCCCAGCGGGTGCTGCGGATCGCCGCGGCCGGCGGCACCCGGTTCGCCCACGACCTGCTCTCCGAGGTCGCCGGGCTGCCGGACACCGAGTTGGAGGACGCGCTGCGCGCCGCCGTCGCCGCCCAACTCGTGGTGGCCGACCCGGACGGCGACTACGAGTTCCGGCACGCGCTGGTCCGCGAGGCCGTACACGACGAGTTGCTGCCCGGCGAGCACGCCCGGCTGCACGCCCGCTTCGCCGCCGCGATCGAGGCGCAGCCGCACCTGGTCGCCGTCGGCCGGGCCCCGGCCGAGATCGCCCACCACTGGTACGCCGCGCACCACCACCCGCGCGCCCTGGTCGCCGCGCTGTCCGCGGCCCGCGCCGCCGCCGACCGGTACGCCTACGCCGAGCAGCGCCGACTGTTGGAGCGGGCGCTGGAGCTGTGGGAACTGGTGCCCGACGCCGCCGACCTGCTCGGCATCGACCACCTGGCGCTGCTGGAGCAGACCCTGGACGCCTCGATCACCGCCGGCGACTTCAGCCGGGCCATCACCCTGACCCGGGCCGGGCTGGCCGAGGTGGACGCCGACGCCGCGCCGCTGCGTGCCGCCCGCCTGCTGGACCAGCGGGGTCGACTGATGGCCCTGCTCGGCAAGGCTGACGGCAGCCGTGAGCTGGATGAGGCGTACCGGCTGGCGGCCGGTGGCCCGACCGGCGTGGAGCGGGTCCGGCTGCTCGCCGACATCGCCACCCACCTGGCCAAGATCGATCCTCCGCAGGCCGCCCGGGTGGCCGCCGAGGCGGATGCCGCCGCCGCGGCCCTCGGCGAGGAGCTGGCCCTGCTGCCGACGCGGATCGCCATGCTCTGCCACGGCGAGCGGGATCTGGAGCGTGGGCTGACCGGGCTGGCCGAGGTCGAGGCCGTCGCGCGTACGGCCGGGGACACGCCGACGCTCGTGCTCGCCAAGGTGTTCCAGTCGGACATGCTCTGCGAGTTGGGCCGCTACGCCGAGTCCGCGCAGGCGGCGGAGGCCGGTGTGGCCGAGGCGCGGCGGGTGGGGATCAGCCGCTCGACCGGGGCGTACCTGCTGTCGAACCGGGCCGAGGCGCTTATCGCGCTGGGTCGCTGGGACGAGGCCGAGGGGGTGTGCGCGGAGGCCGCCCGGATCGACCTGTCCGGCGTCACCGGGCTGCACTGGCTCCAGCTGGGCGCCGGGCTGCGGCTGGCCCGCGCCCATCCGGGCGCCGAGGAGCTGGTCGACCGGGCGTTGGCCTTCCTCGGCCGGCCCTACCTGTGGCCGGACCAGCGGCTGCCTCTGCACGAGCTGGGGATCGAGGCCGCGTTGGCTGCCGACGACAAGGTCGAGGCGGTACGGGCCGCCCGCGTCGCGGTGACCGACGCGCATCTGCCGCGCCTGCCCCGGGAAGGCTGGCCGGTGCTCAGCGCCGTCGCCCGTACCGCCGCCCGGGTTGGTGACCGGGAGCTGGCCGCCGCCGTCAGCGCGCTCGCCGCGGACCTGCCGGTCCGACACCCGGCGGCGCGGGCGCACGCCGCCCAGGTCACCGCGCTGCTGGCGGTCGGCGACCAGGCGCTGCCGGCCTGGCGGGCGGCGGTGGACGCGTGGCGTGCCGACGGGCAGCCGTACCCGCTGGCTCGGGCGTTGCTGGCGTTGGCCGAGGCGGCTGCCGCCGGCGGCGAGCGGGACGAGGTGTCGGCGGCGGTCACCGAGGCCACGGAGATCGCCCGGCGGTTGGGCGCGACGCCGCTGGCCGAGGCGACCGCAACCCTGGCGCGGCGGGTCGGCCTGCGCGGGACGGGTCAGGGCGGGGCCGGCGCCGATCTGTTGACCGCCCGGGAGCGGGAGGTGCTGCGGCTGGTCGCCGAGGGGCACAGCAACAGCCGGATCGCCGAGCGGTTGTTCATCTCCCCGAAGACGGCGAGCGTGCACGTCTCCCGGATCATCGCGAAGCTCGACGTGACAAACCGGGGGGAGGCCGCCGCGCTGGCCCACCGCCTCGGCCTGCTCGCCGAGCCCGCGCCACCCCGCTGACGAGCCCGCCGGCGGTCACCGCCCGGCCGGGCGGTCATCGCCGGGTCGGGCGCGCTGGACCGGGCGGTCAGGCGGACGGCAGGTAGATCCGCCAGCCGTCGATCGTGACCAGGTCCAGGCTGCCCGGGGCGGCGCGCAGCCGCTCGTCGAGAGTGTGCGCCAACGGCGAGCCGGTCGGTGCGACCCAGGCGGGCGCCGTCGCGGCGTCGACCTCCCGCCGGTACGCGGGATAGCGGTCGAAGCCGGGGCGCAGCGCGTCGTCGACGACCGCGCAGACCACCTGCTCCGCCGTGGCGAAGGTGAGCCGGTTGCAGGTCCAGTAGCCCGCGATTACGTGTCGTACGCCGAGCTGCCGCAGGGTGGTCACCAACTCGGTGTGCCGGGCCTCGGCGGTCCGCGTCGCGGGTGCGGTCCGCGCTGCCTGCCAGGTGGCGTGGCCGGCGGTGCCCAGGGTGGCCACGAGCAACGCCAGCGCGACCGGGCGGGCCAGCGCCGACCCGACGCCCCGACGGTCGCCCACCGGCCGTCGCGGACCACCACGGGCCGTCGCCCAGACCGGCCACAGCAGTGCCGGCAGGGAGATGAGCAGACAGGACAGATAGCGGGAACTCTCCACCGGGGTGAGCCCGGCGGCACTGCTCACGGTGTACGCGCCGAGGGTGCCGACCGCGGCCAGTACGAGCGCCAGCCAGACCGCAGCCGCCACCCGAGCCGGCACCTCGGCGACGCCCCCAGCGCCGCCAGCGGCAGGGACCGCGGAGTCGGTCGGGAGGGCGGGGTCGGTCGGGAGGGCGGGATCGGTCGGGAGGGCGGGCGCTCGGCGCAGGGTGTGCCAGGCGGTCGCGGCGGCGAGGGCCAGCAGCAGCGGCAGGGCGAGTGCCCACCACAGTTGCCAGGTGGCGCACCGCCCGGGACCGCAGAATCCCATGCCCAGCGCCGGGCCGAGCAGCAGGCCGCCGTGCAACCGGTCCGCCCATCCCGCGCTGGCGTTCGCACCGCTGGCGGCGAGCACCGCGTTGAGTGGGTTCCGGCCGCTCAGCAGGCTGTCCAGCAGCAGCGGGGCCGCGCCCAGCACGGCGGCGGCCCCGAACAGCGCCCCGGCCGCGCCCCACAGTTGCCGACGGCAGAAACCGACGAGCACCGCGCCGAGCGCCACGACGTAGGGCAGCACCAGCGGGTCGACCCAGACCATCAGCCCGGCCAGGAACCCCCACACCGCCCAGCGCGCCAGCCACCACCCCGGTCGCCCGCTCGCCAGATCCACCGCGAGCACGGCCAGCGCCATCCCGGCCGCGTTCATCTCCGGATAGCCACCACCGGCGATCAGCTGGTTCTTCACCACCCGGTCGGAACCCAGCGCCAGCAGCGCCACCACCAGTAGCCCGAACCACAGGTCCCCGGTCAGGCGCAGCGTCAACCGCCAGGCCAGCAGCAGGAACAGCACGTACAGCGCGAGCGTGGGCAGCCGCAGACCGAGCAGCGACGGCCCCCCGGCCAGGGCGAACACCGGCGCGGCCAGGTACGCCTCCAGCGGGCCCATGTACTGCTGGCCGTAGAACCAGACCGGGAAGTCCTCGGCTCGGGAGATGTGCAGCGCGGCCAACCCCATGGCGGCCTCGTCGCTGTTCGTGGGCGGCGCGGCGTGACCCAGCAGCCAGAGCCGGTAACCCACCCCGACGAGCACGGCCAACCCGGTCAGCCAGCCGACCAACCCGAGACGCGGGCCCGGCCGAGGGTGCGGGGGCCCCGCGTCGCGCGGCTGCTCGCGTACGCCGACGGTCATCGCACGATCATGACATCCGGACGCCTGACGGCCGCGCGGCGGCGCGAGCGGTCGCGGCGAACCCGAGGCTGCCCGTAGGGTGAACCGCTGGGCTGTACTCGGGATGCGGGTGAGCGTGTCTGATGGGTGACGAGAGATCGACCGGGGCGCGGGCGCGTCGCCGGGAGGGGACTCAGCATCCCGGGTTTCTGACCGTGTATTTCCTTGTCGCGCTGGGGTTCTTCCTCAAGCACGAAGATCTGCTCTCGCGAATGCTGGCCGGCGCGATGATGGTCGGCCTGGCGGCGCAGTTCGCCAGCTATCTCTGGCATCGACGCCGCAGTGGAGCCACGCGCGTCGATCCGCCGCAGGCGTGACGATGGGGCGGGAATTCTTGGCGGATCTCGCGGATCGTGCCCGTACCGCTGTCGCGGGATCGGCCGATGTTCGTCTGCTCGGTGAAGGGGCGAAGACAGTGGTGGACGTCGTCCCCGCGGACGACGCGTCCTGTCGCTTCTCGGTCTTCTTGCAGGACGACGACGAGATGACGATCGAGTTCGGTGAGATCTCAGTTCTCGATTTTCACGGCGAGTCGCCGGATGAGCTGCGGGAAGCGTGCCGAGAGGTGGTGGACGCGATTGTCGACGGCAGGGTGACGGAAACCGTCTATGTGCTAGACGGGGTTCCGGTGCGGGCTCTGGCTCACATCGAGGTCCCCGAGCGGACCATCACGGTCCGCACCCGGCGAGGGTTGCAGCCGTTCGCCCGCAAAGCCCGAGTTCGTCAATACCAACCGTATGTTGCGACCGAGAAGTAAACGCTGATGGGGGCGGGGCGGCCGGAAGGGCTGCCCCGCCCACCAGGTCTGGAACCAGCCGGGATGGGCCGGGGACCGGACCGGGTCAGCCCGCGGTGACGACCGGGACGGCGGCGCGGGCGTCGAGCGCCTGCTTGTAGAGCCGGCCCGCCCGGTACGACGAGCGCACCAGCGGCCCGCTCATCACCCCGGCGAAGCCGATCTCCTCGGCCTCCTCGCGCAGCTCCACGAACTCCTCCGGCTTGACCCAGCGGGTCACCGGGTGGTGCCGGGGGGTGGGCCGCAGGTACTGCGTGATGGTGATCAGCTCGCAGCCGGCGTCGTGCAGGTCGCGCAGCGCCTGGGAGACCTCGGCCCGCTCCTCGCCCATGCCCAGGATGAGGTTGCTCTTGGTGACCAGACCGTCGGCGCGGGCCTGCCGGATCACGTCCAGGGAACGGTCGTAGCGGAACGCCGGCCGGATGCGCTTGAAGATGCGCGGCACGGTCTCCACGTTGTGCGCCAGCACCTCGGGCCGGGAGCCGAAGACCTCGGCCAACTGCTCGGGCACGGCGTTGAAGTCCGGGATCAGCAGCTCGACGCCGCAGCCGGGCTGCAGGGCGTGGATCTGTCGGACGGTCTCGGCGTACAGCCAGGCGCCGCCGTCGGGCAGGTCGTCCCGGGCGACACCGGTGATGGTGGCGTAGCGCAGCCCCATCGCGACCACCGACTCGGCGACGCGACGCGGCTCGTCGGCGTCGAACTCGGCCGGCTTGCCGGTGTCGATCTGGCAGAAGTCGCAGCGCCGGGTGCACTGGTCGCCACCGATGAGGAAGGTGGCCTCCCGGTCTTCCCAACACTCGTAGATGTTGGGGCAGCCGGCCTCCTGACAGACGGTGTGCAGCCCCTCGCGCGAGACGAGCCCGCGTAGCTGGGTGTACTCCGGACCCATCTTGGCCTTGACCTTGATCCACGGCGGTTTACGCTCGATCGGCGTCTCGGCGTTGCGCGCCTCGATGCGCAGCAGACGCCGCCCCTCGGGGGCTGCCGTCGCGGTGCGCGCTGCCTGGCCGGTCGTCGGCGCGGAGTGCTCGATCGTCACGAAAACGAGCCTACGCCGGACGGCAGGTGTCTATGTACGCCAGGCGACCGGCGTCACGCTCCAAACGTTGTGACGCCGGACACCGGATAGTCGAAAATGGGCGTCACACGCGTGGGGATCTGGTGCTACGGTCACCGCCAACAGCGACGACGGAGCCGAGTAGCGCGCCGACCCGCCAGTGCAGAGAGCCGCCGGTGCTGAGAGGCGGTCTGGCGCCGGTGCGCGAAGACCCTCCTGAGCTGCGGGAAGAACGGTTGCGGGTCACCCGTGCCCAGTAGAGCCCGCCCGGCTGGCCCCGGTCATCAGGCGACGAACGAGGCCCTCGCTCGCGCGGGGGTGAAGGTGTGGTGGCACCGCGAGGTTCCCGCTCGCCCACACCTCCCTGGGGCTGATGCCACGCATCGCTTCCGCAGGGCGGCGACGGCGTGGCGATCGGAGGAGCAGCCCGCCATGCAACGAACCCTGTCCCACCACCTGCCCGCCCAGATCGGCGCGACCGTGCGGATCGCCGGGTGGGTGCACCGCCGCCGACTGCTCAAGTCGGTGGCCTTCCTGATCGTGCGCGACGCCGCCGGCCTGGCCCAGGTGGTCGTGACCGACCCGGCCGTCCGCGCCGACCTGGAGAAACTACCCGAGGAGACGGTCGTCGAGGTCACCGCGACGGTGACCGCGAACGACACGGCGCCCGCCGGGGTCGAGCTGACCGACCCGGAGGTACGCCCACTCGGGCCGCCCGCCGTGCCGCCACCGTTCGACCTGTACCGGCCGGCGCTCACCGCGAGCCTGCCCACCCAACTCGACAACGCGCCGACCGCGCTGCGTCACCCCACCCGGTCGGCCGCGCTGCGGATCTCGGCGGCGGCGGTGGCCGGCTTCCGGGCCGCACTCGACGCCCACGACTTCGTGGAGATCCACACCCCGAAGGTGGTCAGCGCCTCCACCGAGAGCGGGGCGAACGTGTTCGCGCTGGACTGGTTCGGCGGGCCCGCGTACCTGGCCCAGTCGCCGCAGTTCTACAAGCAGTTGATGGTCGGCGTCTTCGAACGCGTCTACGAGGTCGGGCCGGTGTTCCGGGCCGAGCCGCACGACACCGTCCGGCACCTCGCGCAGTACACGTCGCTCGACGCCGAGCTGGGCTTCGTCACCGACCACCGGGACGTGATGCGGGTGCTGCGGGACACCCTGGCCGGGATGCTGGGCACCGTGGGCGAGCGGGCCGGTGGCGCCCTGGCGACGCTCGACGTCACACCACCGCAGGTGCCGGCGGAGATCCCGGCGGTGCACTTCACCGAGGCGCTGACGATCGCCGGCGCGCCCGCCGACGAGCCGGACCTCGCACCCGCCCACGAACGGGCGCTGGGCGAGTGGGCCCGCCGCGAACACGGCTCCGACTTCCTCTTCGTCACCGGCTACCCGATGGCCAAGCGGCCGTTCTACACCCACCCGGACCCGGCGCGGCCGGCGTACTCGAACGGGTTTGACCTGCTCTTCCGTGGGCTGGAGCTGGTCACCGGCGGGCAGCGGCTGCACCGGCACGCCGACTACCTGGCGGCGTTGGCGGCCCGGGGCGAGCCGGTCGAGCCGTACGCCGGTTACCTGGACGCGTTCCGGCACGGCATGCCGCCGCACGGTGGCTTCGCCATCGGCCTGGAACGGTTCGTGGCCCGGTTGGTCGGCGCGGCGAACATCCGAGAGGTCACCGCGTTCCCGCGTGACCTGCACCGGCTGACCCCGTAGGACCCGGCGCCGGCTGCGCGCTGGGCCCCGCCGACTCCTCTGAACAGTCGGCGAGTCGATCGCGCAGCCGGGCCGCCTGGGGGCCGTTGAGGTCGAGCGCGAGCGCCGCCCGGTACGCCGTGGCGGCCTCGTCGACCCGGCCGAGGCGGTACAGCAGCTCGCCACGGGTGGCGTGGAACCACGGATAGCCGGCCAGCCCGCCGATCGCTTCCACCAGGGCCAGCCCGGCGGCGGGACCTTCCCGCTCGGCGACCGCCGCCGCCCGGTTCAGCCGCACCACCGGGGTGTCGTGCACGGTGAGCAGCACGTCGTACCAGGAGACGACCGCGTCCCACGGGGTCCGGTCGTACGACGGGGCGAGGGCGTGGCAGGCCGCGATGGCGGCCTGGACGACGTACCGGTCGGGGTGCTCGGGGGTGCGACGCAGGCCCCGACCGACCAGCTCGACCCCCGCGGTGATCGCGGCCCGGTCCCAGCGCGTGCGGTCCTGCTCGCTCAGCAGCAGCAGTTGACAGTGGACGCCTACCCGCGCGGCCCGGCGGGAGTCCTGCAACAGCAGCAGGGCCAGCAGGCCCAGCACTGTCGGTTCGTCAGGCATCAGCTCGACAAGCAGCCGGGCGAGCCGAAGGCCCTCGTCCGCCAGCCCGACCCGGATCAGGTCGTCGCCGACGCCGGCCGTGTAACCCTCGTTGAAGATCAGGTAGACGGTGGCGGCGACGCCTGTCAGTCGTCCCGGCAACTCCTCGGCCGGCGGTATCCGGTACGGGATGCCCGCCCGGCTGATCTTCTGCTTGGCCCGGGTGAGGCGCTTGGCCATCGTCGCCTCCGGCAGCACCAGGGCGTGGGCCACCTCGGCGGTGGTCAGCCCGCCGATGGTACGCAGCGCCAGGGCCACCTGCGCGTCCAGTGACAGCGCCGGATGGCAGCAGGTGAAGACCAGCCGGAGCAGGTCGTCCCGAACCGCCTCGGGTGAGTCCGACACGGGGTCGAGCAGCGCCACGGCTTCGGTCTCCTTCCCGGCGCGGCGGGCCTCCCGGCGGATCAGGTCGACCGCCCGTCGACGCGCCACGACCAGCAACCAGCCACGCGGGTTGTCCGGCACGCCGTCGCGCGGCCAGGTCTGCAGGGCGCGTAGCACCGCGTCCTGCGTCGCGTCCTCGGCCAGGTCGACGCTGCCGGTGACGCGGATCAGCGTGGCGAGGATCCGGGACCGCTCGGCCCGGACCACCTGTTGCGCCGCGCCGACAGCCTGGGCCCGCCGCGCCGCCTCGGGCGGGTGGGCCCGCCGCGCCACCTCGGGCGGTAGGGCCTGGTGCGTCGCCGTGTCGGCCGCGGTCTCCGCGTCACCGGTCAGCATCGGGTCACAACGGGATGATGGGACGGACCTCGACCGCGCCGTTCCAGGCCGCGGGCATCTGTGCGACGGTCGCCACCGCCTCGTCCAGGTCCGCGCATTCCAGCAGGTAGAAGCCGGTCAGGGCTTCCTTGGTCTCGGCGTACGGGCCGTCGGTGGTGAGCACGTCACCGCCCTTGCCGCCGGAGACCCGCACGGTGGTCGCCGTGGCGGTCGGGTAGAGCGCGCTGCCGCCCCGGATCACCGCGCGTGCGGCCGCACCGAACTCCCGATACTCCGCCATCTCGGCAGCCTGCTCGGGGCTGGTCCAGTCGACGTCCGCGGTGTAGGTAAGTGCGATGTAGGTGGGCATGTCCGCTCCTCGCGTCCGGGCCGGGCGGTGCGCGCCGACCTCAGGTGTCGAGCCGACGTCGGTCGCCGACTCCACCATAGGGACGATCGATCAGACGTCCCACGGGACACTCGGTCCGGAAATTCTCACCGGCGCCGGTCCCTGCGACGGGGTGGCCGTCCTCCGTGGCGCGCTTCCCTGCTGGCCAGGGCTGTCACAGCCCCTTGAACAGGTGGGAGGTGGTGATCAGGACGGTCCGCTCGCCGGCGGGGATGACGTCGCGTCGCCGTAGGACGTCGTAGGCGGCCAACACGGTGCAACTGCTGATCTCCCAGGTGTGCCCGTGTCGGCTCGCCCGCTCGTACCAGCGGGTTGCGACGTCCTCCCGCACCACCACGACGCTGCCCGCACTACGGGTCACCGCGGCCTGAGCCTGGACTGTCGTGCTGTCCCCGGCGATGGAGTGGAGGCTTCCGGCGCTGTCGGAGAAGCGTGCGGCGATGTCCTGGCCGGCAAGCACGGCGGACAACCGGGGAAAGGGTTCGACCAGATGAAGGCGGGGCAGGGGGTTGCCCGTCAGGGCGGACCACTGGGCGAACCCGAGGTGGATGCCCCAGGCCAGATCGCCACGGCTGGACGGGATCACGACGTGGTCCACCCCGGCAGGTACGGCGGCCGCTATCTCCCAGGCGATGGCCTTGTAGCCCTCGATGCCGAAACAGCTACTTCCGATGACGATGTCGGCGACGTTGGAGACGGCCAACGTGTCGTGACGGACGGCCGCCTCCTTGACGTACCTGATGCGTTCCTCGTCGGTGTCGAAGGTGTGCAGGTCCGCTCCGAGCCTGCGCAGCGGCTCCGCGAGCGATTCGGGCAGCCAGGTGAAGCCGGCCACCACGGCCCGGAGGCCGACGGCGGCGGCGAAAGCGGCTGTGGCCAGCCCCGCGTTACCTGACGATCCGACGACGACGCGCTCGTAGCCCGAGGCCTTCGCGTGGGCCACCGCCATCGCCGCGAACCGGTCCTTGTGGGATCCGGTCGGGTTCGCCGCCTCGTTCTTGACGAGCACCCCGTCGAGCCAGGGCAGCGGGAACAGCGGTGTGCGTCCCTGGCCCAGATTCGGAACGACCGGGTACGGCACCAGTTGGTCCTGGCGTACCGCCTCGGCGGGGTAACGGCAGAACAGGTTCGAGCCGTGGCCGGCGGCCGCGCAGGAGGGGCACCCGAGCGAGTAGTCGCCGACCGGATGGTGGCTACCGCACCGGATGCATTCGAGGGCCGTGACCGCGGTACCGGTCGGTGGTCGTACCGCGTCCGTCATGTCACGTCCCAGAGGTGTGGGTGCGCTCGTCGGTAGGTGCCGCGGTCAGACCGCGACGAGGGTGGAGAGTCGGCGCTCGACCACCGGGAGCACGTCGGCGACGGTGATCGGGCGACCCAGCTCGGCGGTGAGCGAGGTGACGCCGGCGTCGCGGATGCCGCACGGCACGATCCGGTCGAAGTACGTCAGGTCGCAGTCGCAGTTGATCGAGAAGCCGTGCAGGGTGACGCCCCGGGCCACCCGGATGCCGATGGCGGCCACCTTGCGGGCTGGCCCCCGGTCGTCCTCGGGCACCCAGACGCCGCTGCGCCCCTCGACCCGGCCGGCGGTCAGCCCGAACTCGGCGCACACGTCGATGAGCAGCTCTTCGGTGCGGCGGACGTAGGCGACCACGTCCACCGGGTCGGGCAGCCGCAGGATCGGGTAGCCGACGAGTTGACCCGGCCCGTGCCAGGTGATCTTGCCGCCGCGATCCACGTCGACGACCGGGGTGCCGTCCGTCGGCCGGTCCCACGGCTCGGTGCGCTTGCCCGCGGTGTAGACGCTCGGGTGCTCCAGCAGCAGCACGGTGTCGCCGCGCTCGCCAGCCACCACCGACTCGTGCAGGCGTCGCTGCTCGTCCCAGGCGGCCTGGTAGTCGAGCAGGCCGGCGCGGACGGCGGTGAGGCCGGAGATCGTCGTTGTCACGGTGTCCAGCCTAATCCCGATCCCGGCGATCATCCCTGGTGAGCCGCCTCACCAGGGTTGCCGCCGCCGGGCTCAGGCGCTCGACGCTGGCGGGTCGGTCGCGCGGCGACGTCGTCGACGGCGGATGAGGAGGGCGACGGCGAGCAGCACCGGCGCGGCCAGCGTCAGGTAGACCCAGAGCGGGGCGGCGAACGCCGACGGCCGGGGCTCCGGCCCCCCGAACGCGGCTCGGGTCAGCAGGTCGCCCGGCACCATCAGGTCGGTCGACCCGACCGGCGCGGTTACCAACACCTCACGATCGCCGTCCGGCGACAGTGCGGCGAGCATGGCCTGCCGGTCGGTGTCCTGCTCCGTCTTGCTGACATACCGCAGGACCGGGTCGTCGCCGCGCCAGCCGATGACCCCGCTGACCGAGGTGCCGGCCGGCAATGCCTGGCCGACGGCGTGGCCGGTGGCCGCGTCCAGGAACTCGATCCGCCAGGTGCGCGCCGCCGCCTCCTCGGCCGTACACTCGGTCCCGGCGCAGCCGTCGAAGGCGAGCAGCGCGAGCCGCCGACCGTCGGGATGCCAGGCGGCCGGACCGGCCAGGATCCGCCGATCGCCCAGGTCGACCTGCCAACGCGGACCACCACCGGCTGGGTCGACCACCACCAGTCGCTGACGGTCGGCGAGCCGGGCTGGCGCGTCCGGCCAGCCGGTGGCCGCGACCAGGTCGCCACCGGGTGACCAGGCCGCCGCGGTGTGGGTGTCGAAGGCGCCGACGTCGACCACCCGCTCGGTGCCCCGGAACGGGTCGACGACGAGCAGGTCGTCGGGCTTCTCCGGGTCGTTGAGCTGCTGATTGTCCGGCCCGTAGGTGATCACGTCGTCGTCGTTGTCGCGGGTGGCCAGCACCTGCTGCCCGTCCGGCGACCAGGCGATCGGGTAGACGCCAATGCTCACCGTGCGGCGCTGCCGGCCGGTGGTGAGGTCCAGCAACTCGCCGACGTACGGCCGGAGGTAGTGCCGTCCATCCGGGGAGAGCAGCCCGTGCCCCTCGGCGATGCCAATCGGGATCAGCCGGTACGCGCCGTCCCGGTCAACCAGCACACCTGTCGACTCGAAGTAGCGGGTGCGTTCGGTGAAGAACACCAGCACGGCCGGACCGGCCGGGCGTTGCCCCACGGTGGCCTGCCACAGCCAGGGATCACGCACCCGGGTCGGCACCGCGCCGGCCGCGCCCCCGGCTGCGGTGCTGACTGCGCCGGTACTGGTCGAGCGCGTGCTGACTGCGGCGGTGCTGGTCGTGGCCGTGGCGGGCGGCGCGCTGAGTGCCACCAGCCCCAGCGCGACCCCGACCACCGCGGTGCGCCGCGGTCGTCCGCCGATCTGCCCCATCGGCCCATTAGACGCGATGGCGACCCGTCGTGATGCCCCGGTCGGTCGCGCCGCGCCTAGCGATCGGCTTGGGGGATGCGCCAGAGCCAGACGTCGTCGACCCGCTGCGGCTCGCCGAACAGGGCGGTGCCGGTCCGCCGCAGCGCCTCCTCGTCGACCTCGAACTTCGCGCCGTGCACCTCGTCGGCGAGCACCACCGTCTCGATCCGCCAGTGCCGCAGGTCCGACTGGACCTCCCGGATGGTCCCGTCGGTGACGATCGGCACCAACCCGGTCCGGCCGGCCTGGTCCATCAACGCGCTCAGGGTGCGCGGGACCGGGCCGATCCGGCCGCGCCCGTCCGGCCCGCCGGGGCCGAGGAAGAAGCCGCCGGGGATCTCGAACTCGCCCTGCCGGTGCGACAACGCGTACGCCTGCCAGCGCTGGCCGTCCGGGTAGATGTCCACGGTCAACGGCACCGGAGTGAGCACGCCGTCCGGTGAGACGTAGTCCCGCCAGGTGCCGGAGGTGATGAACTCCGGGATGGGCTCCCGCTCGTCGGTCAGCAGCGGGGTGGGCAGCAGCGGCACCAGGGCCACCGCGAACCCGATCAGCCAGGCCAACTCCGTGGAGCGGTGCCGGGGCGGTGCGGCGCGCAGGTGGTCGACGGCGTACGCCAGCAGCAACCCGATCACCGGCGCGACCACCAGCGCCAGCCGGGCCGGCAGCGCGGCGTTCACCACCGGCAGTTGACCGAGCAGGTCGAACGGCATGGGCAGGTCGGTGCGGCGCCCGTCGACCTTGGCGATCGGGCCGAAGGAGAGCACCGAGAAGATCAGCGCGAGGGCGCCCAGCGCCCAGAGGGTGGCCCGGCGGCCCGGGTCGGCCCGCCGCCAGAGCGCGACGAAGCAGACGACGGTGAGCACCAGCAGTGGGATGCCGAAGAACGAGTTCTCCTCGGTCGGGTTCGGCGCCAGCGAGGTGCCCAGGCCCGCCTCGCCGGCCAGCGAGCGGCGCGGAAAGGCGGCGAACGCGGCGATGTCCTCGGAGTGGATCACCGGGTCGAAGCCGGTGCCGTGGAACCGTTGCGGCCCGGCGAAGTGCAACCACAAGGGGTACGACAGCAGCACCCCGGCCACCACGGCGGTCACCCCGAGCCCGCGCAGGAAGGTGGGCAGCGCGGCGCGCGCCTCGGCCCGGTTCGCCGGGTGCAGCGCCCAGATGGCGACGAACACCCCGAGCGCCAGCGCCGTGAAGAAGAGCCCCTCGGCGGCGATCGAGAACGCCACCGCGACGAGCACGCCGAGGATCACCCCGCCGCGCAGCCAGTGCCCCGCTCGGCGCAGCGCGAAGAGCCGCCAGATCAGCAGCGGCACCAGCCAGCCGGCCGTCCAGTTCAGGTGGGCGTTGGCGTGCGAGACCATGCCGGGGGAGTAGGCGATGAACAGGCCGCCGACCCCGGCGGCCAGCCGACTGCGGACCAGGTGCCGGGAGAGCAGCCAGTACCAGACCAGCGCCGTGGCGGCCAGGTTGAGGGTGAGGATCACCAGGAAGGTGGCCGGCGGCCCGATCAGGTACGTGAGCGGCGCGAAGACCACCGCGTACACAGTGATCGAGGTGTTCACCGCGAGGTTCACGCCGTCCGGGACGTTGATCAGGTACGTGAAGAGCGGGTTGTCGCCGTGGGTGACCGCGTGCCCGCCGAAGGCCAGCAGCCACTCGAAGAGCGCCTGGTCGCTGGAGTTGACGGTGATGGTGCGGACGTTCGGGTCCCGCCACAGCCCACTTGTCACCCAGACGGCGAGCGCGAACGCCACCAGCACGACGATCAGGTCGGCCCGGCGGTCCCGGACGACGCGCGGCAGTGACGCGGGTGCGGGCCCGGTGGCCAGCGACGGGGAGGACGGCACGCAGCGGACGTTACCAACCGGACCTGGACAGGCCGGTCAGACCTGCAAGGAGGGGACCGTTGTTGTCGCGTGGGGTTGGGGAGGACTCGCGTCGACGGTTCGGCGTACACCTCGGCGGCCGTGAATGTGTGAGCACGACCCATGTCTTGGCGACGACACATCGTCGTAACGTCACGGCAATTCGACCGTGACCCAGTTCACAGTCCGCCCCTTCCAGGAGGCCGCCGTGCGCCGCTCCTCGTCCATCCTCACCCGGCTGATCGGCCTGGGCGCCGGGCTCGTCCTCGCCGCAGCCGGCGCGGTCGCCATCGCCGCACCCGCCCAGGCCGCGACCCTCACCCAGGTCACCGGGTTCGGCTCCAACCCGGGCAACCTCGCCATGTACGCCTACCGGCCGGACAACCTGCCGGCCAACTCCCCGGCCGTGGTGCTGCTGCACGGCTGCACCCAGACCGCCTCCGGCTACTTCTCCGGCTCCGGCTGGCAGAAGTACGCCGACCAGTGGAAATTCTCCCTGATCGTCGCCCAGCAGCCCTCCGGCAACAACGCCAACTCCTGCTTCAACTTCTTCGAGGCCGGCGACACGGCCCGAGGTCAGGGTGAGGCGCTGTCCATCAAGCAGATGGTCGACCACGCCAAGTCGAACTACGGGGTGGACGGCTCCCGGGTCTTCGTCAGCGGACTGTCCGCGGGCGGGGCGATGAGCGCGGTGATGCTCGCCACGTACCCGGACGTCTTCTCCGCCGGATCGATCATCGCGGGCATCCCGTACCGCTGCGCCACCAGCATGGTCAACGCCTTCAGCTGCATGAATCCGGGCGCGGACAAGACCCCGGCCGCCTGGGGCGACCTGGTGCGGGGCGCGTACTCCGGCTACACCGGCCCGCGGCCCCGCGTGGCCATCTGGCACGGCACCTCGGACCCGACGGTGGTCCCGCTCAACGGCACCGAGTCCCGCGACCAGTGGACGAACGTGCGCGGCATCTCGCAGACCCCGACCAGTTCCTCGTCGCTGCCCGCCAACACGAGTCTGGAGGTGTACGGCAACGACGAGGTACGGCTCTACCGCGTCTCCGGCATGGGCCACGGCACTCCGGTCGACCCGGGTTCCGGGGCCGACCAGTGCGGCACCGCCGGGGCGTACCTCCTCGACACCATCTGCTCGACGTACCGCGACGCGCTCTTCTTCGGCCTGAACGGCGGCACCACCCCCACCCCCACCCCCACGCCCACGACCACCCCGACCCCGACCCCGACCCCGACCCTCACGCCCACCCCGACGCCCACCACGCCCCCCGCCTGCGTGACGGCCAGCAACTACGCCCACGTGACAGCCGGCCGGGCGTACCAGTCCGGTGGCTACGCCTACGCGAACGGCTCCAACCAGCGCATGGGCCTCTACAACACCTTCTACACCAGCACCCTGAAGCAGACCGCCCCCAACCACTGGGTAATCGGCTGCTAACCCACCCACCCCTGTTGATCATGACGTTATTGCCACGACACGCCGATGGGAGTGGCAATAACGTCATGATCAACGCGGGGGTTTAGGGGTTCAGGGCTTTTTGGAGGGCTTGGGGGAGGGTGGGGTGTTGGTACGTGAAGGCTGCGCGGGTCAGCACGCCGGGGAGGACTCTGGTGCTGGTCAGGGCCTCGTGGGCGAAGCCGCCCAGCACCACCTTGAGCGCCAGTGCGGGGATCGGGACGATGGCCGGGCGGTGCAGTTGTCGGGCCAGCTCGCGGGTGAACTCGGCGTTCGTCACCGGGTTCGGGCCCACCACGTTGACCGGGCCGGCGATCTCGTCGTGGTCCAACAGGAAGAGGGTCGCGTCCAGCCAGTCGGCCAACGAGATCCAGGGCAGCCACTGCCGGCCGCTGCCCAGCCGGCCGGCGATGCCGAGCTTGAACGGCAGTAGCTGCGGCTTGAGCAGCCCCCCGTCGCGGTCCAGCGGCAGGCCGATGCGCAGCCGGATGACGCGTACTCCGGCGTCCTCGGCCGGTCGGGTCGCGGCCTCCCACACCCGGCAGACGTCGGCCAGGAAGCCCTCGCCGGCCGGCGCGTCCTCCTCGACGGCCCGGTCGCCGGTGTTGCCGTACCAGCCCACGGCCGAGGAGTTGAGCAACGCCCGGGGCCGGTCGGCGGCGGGAAGCCCGGCGACCGTGGTCGCGAGCGTGGTGGTGCTGTCCACCCGGCTGGTCCGGATCAACCGCCGGTAGTCGTCGTCCCAGCGCTTGTCGCCGACGCCCGCGCCGGCCAGGTTGACCACCGCGTCCGCCCCGGCGACCACGGCCGGGTCGAGCTGTGCGGCGGCCGGATCCCATTGCCGCTCCTGCGGGTCGCGCGGCGGCCGACGGACCAGTCGGGTGATCTGGTGCCCGTCCGCCGTGAGCCGGTCGGCCAGCCGGGTGCCGAGGAAGCCGGACGCGCCGGCCAGAAGGATGCGCATACCCCCATCTTCGTCCAGAACGCCGCCGGCGGATGCCTGGGGCGCGGCCGCGGGGCGTTTCGGCGAAGAAATCCGCGCCGGGATCGCGTGCGGCGCGTAAAGCGCAGGTCAACGGGTGTCCCAGGTGCCGAAAAAAGAGGTCGGGCGCATTCGGGAGTCAGCGCGTTTCCGCAGGTCAGAGCGAACGTGAATGCAATGTTCGCGATTGCTTTCGGCATCGACCTGACCGACCATGGGCCAATCCGAGAGCGCCCCCGAATGTCGGGGTTGGCTCGCCGTGCCCGCCTACGGGCGACCCCGAGGAGGAATCATGCCGATTCTGGTGACCGGAGCGACCGGGACCGTCGGCGGCAGCCTGGTCCGGCAACTGGTGGCCGCCGGACACGACGTACGGGCACTGACCCGCGATCCCGCGTCACCGGCGGCCGTCGCGCTGCCCGGCGGGGTGGAGGTGGTGGCGGGCGACTTCGCCAGGCCCCACACGCTGGTTCCGGCGCTGCGCGGCGTGACGCGTATGCACCTGGTCGCGATGGACGGGTACGGGCCGTTGGCCACCGGGGCGGAGATCCTGGAGTTGGCCCGACAGGCAGGCGTGCGCCGGGTCACCCATCTTGGCCACAACGACCCGAGCCGGGCGGACGACGACCCGATGGAGGCACCCCACCGGCCCCTGCACCGGGCCGTCGAGAACTCGGGCCTGGAGTGGACGCACGTCTTCCCGGGCGAGTTCATGGCGAACACCCGCGACTGGGCGGCAGGCATCCGCACCGAGGGGGTGGTGCGGGCGCCGTTCGGGGACTGGACCAGCGCGCTTGTCCACGAGGCGGACATCGCCGCTGTCATCGTGGCCGCGCTGACCGAGGACGGCCACGCCGGCCGCGTCTACCAGCCGACCGGGCCGGAGCCGGTCCGCCGCCGGGACGTGGTCTCGATGATCGGTGCGGCGATCGGCCGCCCGGTGCGGTTCGACGAGCTGACCCCGGAGCAGGCCCGCGAGCACTGGAAGGACCACTATCCGACCGACGTGATCGAGTGGTTCCTGGAGATGGGGCGCGACCTCGACGGCAACGCCTGGGTCGCCCCGGACGTCGAGCAGGTGACCGGCCGCCCCGGGCGCACGTTTCGACAGTGGGCCGCCGAGCACGCGGACGACTTCCGCTGACGGCGCCCGGGGCGCGGACCGGCCCGGTGGTCAGGCCGCGTGGGCCGGTCGCAGGTCCGCGAGCAGTCGCTCCACCTCGGCGTACGCCTCGGCGCCCAGCGGGCCGAGGGCAAGGGTGGCCAGGTTCTCCTCGGCCTGGGCGACCGTGCGCAGGCCGGGGATCGGGACGGTACGCGGGCTACGCGCCAGCAGCCAGCCGAGCGCGCCCTGCGCGAGGGTCCGCCCGTCGGCGGTGAGCGCCGCCCGGACCTGCTCCACCCGGGCCGCCCAGCGCGGCGTCGGCCGGCCGTCGGTGAACCACTCCAACCACTCCGGCGCCCGCCCGCGCACGTCGTCCGCCCCGACCGCCCGGGTCGACCCGGTGAGCAGCCCCATCGCCAGCGGACCACGGTTGAGGCTGGCCAGGTCGTGGCTGTCGCAGACCGCCAGCGCCGCCGGGTTGTCGCGCAGCACCGACTCGTCGTGCTGGATGGCGGCGCAGCGCGGACCGGCGGCGGCGAACGCCTCCGCGGAGGTGGGGTTGTCGGTGCTCCAGCCGTACGCCCGGATCTTGCCCTGGTCGACGAGGCCCTCCAGGGTGTCGACCAGGTCGAGCGCGGCGGGCGCCGGCAGCTCACTGATGTGCAGTTGGTACAGGTCGACGTGATCGGTGCCGAGCCGGCGCAGCGAATTTTCCAGGCTGCGGACCGCGTACGCCGGGCTGGCGTCGGTGCCGAGCCACCGCCGGGTGCCCTCGTCGCTGACGTTGCCGAACTTGGTGGCGATCACCGCGCTGTCCCGCCGGCCGGCCAGGGCTCGGCCGAGGATCCGCTCGCTGTGCCCGGCGCCGTAGTTGCTGGCCGTGTCGAACAGGGTCACGCCGAGATCGAGCGCCCGGTGGATGGTGCGGATGGACTCGTCGTCGTCGACCTCGCCCCAGCCGAACGGCTGTCCGTCGTCGCCCCAGAGTGGCCCGCCGATCGCCCAGCACCCCATCCCGATGGCGCTCACCGTGATGCCGCTGCGTCCCAGCGTCCGTGTCGTCGTCATGGTGACAAGCCTCCAACCTGGAGCGCACTCCAGGTCAAGCACTACGATCTGGCGACATGAGCGGTTACGCCCCCTCGGAGGCCGCCCGCCGCAGCGGCTTCAGCCTGGACACCCTGCGGTACTACGAGAAGATCGGCCTCCTCGCCGACGTGGAGCGGACGGCGGGCGGGCAGCGGGTCTTCACCGACGACGACCTCGGCTGGCTGGTGCTGTTCCGCTGCCTGCGCGACACCGGGATGCCGATCGCGCAGATGCGCCGCTACGCGTCTCTGGCCCGCGAGGGCGAGCACACCGCCGACGAGCGGCGCGCGCTGCTGCACCACCACGCGGTGCGGGTGGAGGAGCAGATGCGCCTGCTCCAGCGCCAGTACGACCACCTTCGGGAGAAGATCCGCTTCTACGAGCGGCTGCCCGGCCCGGCGCCGCAGGAGTGACCGGCGGCTGGGCGGGGCCACCCGTCAGGTCGGCGGCGCGGTCAGGCCGAGGAGCTCCTCGGTCGTCCCGGGCCGGCCGGTGAGCGCGTTCAGTGCGCTGACCAGCCGTTTCTCCTCGTAGCGGAAGTGCGACTCCAGCAGCGCGGCCAACCCGTCCAGTTCGGCGCGCACCTGGCCGAGCGGCATCGCCGGGTCGCCGGCGAGCAGCGCCTCGACCCGTTCCAGGATTCCGGCCACCACCTCGTGGTCGACGATCAGGTTCGCGATGACCGGGCGCAGCTCGGGGACCTCGTCGGCGAGCAGCCGGAACGCGCCCGCGTCCTCACCCGTGTGGTGTCGGCCGAGTGCCGCGCAGAAGGTCAGGCAGTGCGCCCGCAGGTCCCGGGACGCCCGCGCGTCGCCCGAGGTGTCGAGGCTGGCCCGGAGACGGGCCAGTTCCGCGCTGAGCCAGAGGTGGATCTCGATCATCTGATTGCCGACGGCGGCGAGCCGGCCGGCCGGTGAATTGCTCGGGTGCACGTGCGTCCCATGCTGTCCCCGCGCCTCCATGCCCACGGCGGCCTTCGAGCCGGGTGCACCGCGACGCTGCGCCGGATCCTATACCGGTGTCACGGGGTGGTCGGCTCGTCGGTCTCCCGGACGTCGTGCCAGCGGGCGCGCCAGGCGGCCTCGTGGGCCTCGTGGCTGGTGCGTTCCTCGAAGACGGCGGCCCGTAGCGCGTGCCGGGAGCCCGACAACACCAGCACCTCGACGGCCACCAGCCCCACGCAGATCACTGTCGCGAGGGTGAGCGCCCCCAGCGCCGGCAGGTGCTGACCGACCGGCAGGGCGGCCGTCAGCACCACGATGACGCCGACCCGGGTCCAGGTGACGGTGTGCAGGGTGCGCAACTGGAACAGCATGTTGACGGCGAAGTAGCAGACCAACCCGCCGAACAACATCGGCACGGCCGGGCCCTCGACCCGCTCGGCGATCCCACCGGCCGGATCGGTGATCTTGTGCAGGACCTCCTCGTTGCCGATCGAGAAGAGGATCACCCCGGCGATCATCGGCAGGTAGAGGTACGCGTACGCGTCGCGGGCCATGGCCACCCGGGGGCCACCCTCCGCCGCGTGCAGGGCGATGCGGGCGGCCGGCCCGATGAAGTCGAAGTGCGCCCACCAGAGGGCGGCCGTGATCACGATGCCGAGCGCCGCCGCCGTCACCGCCGGCCAGGTCACCGGCTTGCCGAGCAGATTGCCGCCCACCCCGGTGGAGATGATGGACTCGCCCAGCGCGATGATCAGAATGAGGTCGTAGCGCTCCGTCCAGTGCTCGGCGCTTGTCACCCCCCAGCCCCAGGTGCCGACGATGAAGCCGGTGGCGTACTGCACCACCACCACGGCGATCCACAGTCCGTCGCGGACGAGTGCGGCCCGGTTCGGGTCGGTGATCTGCGGCGGGATCAACGCGGCGGCCAGCAGCAGCACGATGCTCACCGCCAGCTCCGGGGCGAAGCGGCGAAGCTGGCGCCGCTCCTGCGGGCTGTCCCGCACCACGTGCTGGTAGAGGATCATGTGGACGGCCCGGACCACGACGTAGCTGACGGCCACGAGCATCGGGCCGCCGGCACCCCCCTTCGGGTCGCTGAACGCCTGCGGCAGCGCCAGCGCGAACGCGAACAGGGCCACCATGGCGATCACCATGAGCACCGGTACGTAGCCCTCGCCGAGCCGGACCCGGGTGGCGACCAGGCTGTGCACCACCCAGATCCACCAGAGCACGGCGAGCACCAGACCGGCGTGCAGCAACTGTCGGCCGGAGATGTTTGCGGCGGTCGCCCTGGTGATGATGAAGAACGAGAAGACGAAGACCAGGTCGAAGAAGACCTCGAACTTGTCCACCCGGGCACCGGGGGCGATCGGGACGGCAGGACCCAGTTGCCCACCCCGCCGGTAGCTGCCCACGGTCCCACTCTGGCAGCGTCCGGGCTGGTCGAAGGCCCGAACGGCAATGGCGGTGCGGTCCGGCGTTACCTCCGGCCGGCTGTGGGAAAACGCCTGGACCGGCCTCCGTACGGTCCGGAGCGCCGTCTGTTGGCGCGCCGGCCGAATCCTGGCCGGCCACGGCCTCCGGCAGACGGGCTGGTCGGTCCGACCCGCCCTGGACAAGGATGGATCATGACGACGAAGAACCCGATCACCACGTCATTCGCCCATACCTCCACGGCCATGGACGTGATCCGGGGCGTGGACCTCAACCGCCGGCGGGCGATCGTCACCGGCGGTTCGTCCGGCATCGGCGTGGAGACCGCCCGTGCCCTGGCCAGCGCCGGCGCGGAGGTCACCCTCGCCGTCCGCAACCCGGACGCCGGCCAGCGGGCCGCCGCCGACATCACCGGCACGACGGGCAACGACCGGGTCATGGTCGCGCCGCTCGACCTCGCCGACCAGGGATCCGTCGCCGACTTCGTCGCCAACTGGGACGGCCCGCTGCACATCCTGGTCAACAACGCCGGCATCATGGCCGCGCCGCTGAGCCGAACCCCGCAGGGCTGGGAGATGCAGTTCGCCACCAACCACCTCGGGCACTTCGCGCTCGCCACCGGGCTACGCCCGGCGCTCGCCGCCGACGGCGGGGCCCGGATCGTCTCGGTCAGCTCCGCCGCCCACCTGCGCTCACCTGTGGTCTTCGAGGACATCCAGTACGACAAGCGGGAGTACGAGCCGTGGCAGGCGTACGGGCAGTCCAAGACGGCAAACGTGCTCTTCGCCGTGGAGGCGTCCCGCTCTGGGCCGACGACGGCATCACGGCCAACTCGCTGATGCCCGGCGCGATCCGGACCAACCTCCAGCGCTACGTCAGCGAGGAGGAACTGGACCGGCTGCGCGCCGGTAACGCGGCGGCCTGGAAGAGCGTCGAGCAGGGTGCCGCCACCTCGGTGCTCGTCGCCGCGTCGCCGCTGCTCGACGGCGTGGGCGGGCGCTACTTCGAGGACTGTCAGGAGGCCGCCCCCGCCCAGCCCGGCGGGCGGACCGGAGTCGCGGCGTACGCGCTGGACCCGGAGGCCGCCGAGCGGCTCTGGAAGGTCTCGACGGCGCTGCTCAAGGGCTGAGCGACGAAAAGGCGCCCCGGTCGACGACCGGGGCGCCTTTTGCGCAGGATCAGGACAGGCCCAGCTCCGGCTCGAAGTTGCCGGCCTCCAGCCGCTCCTTGATCGCGCTCAGGAAGCGGGCGGCGTCGGCGCCGTCGATCAGCCGGTGGTCGTACGACATGGCCAGGTAGACCATCGACCGGACCGCGACGACCTCGCCCAGGTCCGGGTCGTTGACCACGACCGGCCGCTTGACCACGGCACCCGTGCCGAGCATGGCCGACTGCGGCGTCGGCACGATCGGGGTGTCGAAGAGCGCGCCCCGGCTGCCCGTGTTGGTGAGCGTGAAGGTCGCCCCGGCCAGCTCGTCCGGGCTGACCTTGTTGGTCCGGGTGCGCTCGGCCAGGTCGGCGACCCGCTTGGCGATGCCACCGAGGTTGAGGTCACCGGCGTTGTGGATGACCGGCACCACGAGGCCCCGCTCGGTGTCCACGGCGATGCCGAGGTGCTCCGCCGCCGGGTAGGTGATGGTGCCGCCGTCCAGGTCCAGCTGGGCGTTGACGATCGGGTACGTCTGCAACGCCTCGATGGCGGCGAGAGCGAAGAACGGCAGGAAGGACAGCTTGACGCCGTGCCGCTGCACGAACGAGTCCTTCGCCTGCGCCCGCAGCTTGGCGATCCGGGTGACGTCCACCTCGACCACCGTGGTGAGCTGCGCCATCTCGTGCAGCGACTCGTGCATCCGCTTGGCGATCGCCTTGCGGATCCGGGGGAGCTTCTCGGTGGTGCCCCGCTTGCCGCTCGGCTGCGGCTTGGCGGCCGGCTTGGCCGGGGCGGCCGACGGCGCGGCGGCCGGCTGTGCGGCGGCGGGAGCGGCCTTGGCGGCCTTCGCCTTCTCGGCGGCCTCCAGCACGTCCTGCTTGCGGATCCGGCCACCCACGCCGGTGCCGTTGAGCGCGGCCAGGTCGACGCCGTGCTCACTTGCCAGCTTGCGGACCAGCGGGGTCACGTACCCGGCGGCCTCCTCGCCGGCACCCGGCGCCGGGGCGGACGGGCGCGACGGGGTCGAGGTCGACGCGGCGGGCTGCGCGGCCTGCTCGGTCTTCGCCGGCTGGGCCGAGCTCTCGGTCTCCGCGGCCGGCTCGTTGTACGACAGGCCCGGCGTCGGCTCCTCGACCTTCGGCTCCGGCTTCGGCTCGGCCTTCGGCGCCGGCTTGGCCTCCGCCTTCGGCTCGGGCTTCGGCTCGGGCTGCGCCTGGGCGGGGGCGCCGCCAGCAGCGCCGATGATCGCCAGGTCGGCGCCGACCGCCGCGGTCTCGTCCTCGGCGACCTTGATCTCCAGCACGGTGCCGGCGACCGGCGACGGGATCTCGGTGTCCACCTTGTCGGTGGAGACCTCCAGCAGCGGCTCGTCCACCTCGATGGTCTCGCCGACCTGCTTGAGCCAGCGGGTGACCGTACCCTCGGTGACGCTCTCACCCAGGGCCGGCATCTTCACCGCGGTGCCCTCGCCGGAGGAGGCGGCGGCCGGAGCCGGCGCCTCGGCCGGGGCCTCGTCCTGGGCCACCTCGTCGGCGGTGCCCTCGGCGGCGGCCGTCGGCTCGGTGACCGGCTCGACCGACTCGGCCGGGGCCTGCTCCTGCGGGGCGGCCTCGCCACCGCCGGTCGACTCGCCCTCACCAGCGATGACGGCCAGTTCGCTGCCGACCTCGGCGGTCTCGTCCTCGCCGACCACGATCCGGCTCAGCACGCCCGCCGCGGGCGACGGGATCTCGGTGTCGACCTTGTCGGTCGAGACCTCGAGCAGGGGCTCGTCGACCTCGACCGTGTCGCCCTCCTGCTTGAGCCAGCGAGTGACGGTGCCCTCGGTGACGCTCTCGCCGAGCCGGGGCATGGTGACCGATACCGGCATTTTCTGAGACTCCTTCATTCCCCTGGTGGGATCTTCGCCCGTCGCCGGACGCCGCGGTTGTGGATGATCAGGCGTGCGCGTGCAGCGGCTTGCCGGCGAGGGCCAGGTGCGCCTCGCCCAGGGCCTCGTTCTGGGTCGGGTGGGCGTGCACGAGCTGGGCGACCTCGGCCGGGTAGGCCTCCCAGTTGTAGATGAGCTGCGCCTCACCGATCAGCTCACCCACCCGGGCGCCGATCATGTGTACGCCGACGACGGGGCCGTCCTCGACCCGGACCAGCTTCACGAAGCCGGTGGTCTTGAGGATCTGGCTCTTGCCGTTGCCACCCAGGTTGTAGTTGTACGTCTTGACCTTGTCGGCGCCGTACTGCTCCTTGGCCTTGGTCTCGGTGAGACCCACCGACGCCAGCTCCGGGTCGCAGTAGGTGACGCGCGGGATGCCGACCTCGTCGATCACGGCCGGGGTCTGCCCGGCGATCTCCTCGGCGACGAAGATGCCCTGCTGGAAGCCGCGGTGCGCGAGCTGGAGGCCGGGCACGATGTCGCCGACCGCGTAGACGTTCGGCACGCTGGTGCGCAGCCGCTCGTCGGTCAGCACGTAGCCGCGGTCCATCGTGACGCCCTGCTCCTCGTACCCGAGGTTGGCGGTGTTCGGGCCGCGACCGACGGCGACAAGCAGCAGCTCCGCCTCCACGGTCTCGCCGCCCTGAATTGTCAGCTTGACGCCGTTCTCGGTCTTCTCGACCGTCTCGAACGGCTTGCCGACCTTGAAGTTGATCTTCCGCTTGCGGAACGCCCGCTCCAGCGCCTTCGACGACTCCTCGTCCTCGGCGGCGACCAGCCGGGGCAGCGCCTCGACGATCGTCACGTCCACGCCGAAGGACTTCCACACGCTGGCGAACTCGACGCCGATCACGCCGCCACCGAGCACGATCACCGACGACGGCACCCGGTCCATCGTGAGCGCGTGGTCGCTGGTGATGATCCGCTCGCCGTCGACCTCCAGGCCGGGCAGGCTCTTGGCGTACGAGCCGGAGGCCAGGACGATGTTGCGGCCGGTGTAGCGCTTGCCGTCGACCTCGACGACGTTCTTGCCGACCAGCTTGCCGTGGCCCTCGACGATGGTGATCGCCTTGTTGCCCTTCAACATGCCCTGCAGGCCCTTGTACAGGCGGGCGATCACGCCGTCCTTGTACGCGTTGACCCCGGCCATGTCGATGCCGATCAGCTCGGCCTTCACACCGAACTGCTCCGACTCGCGGGCCTGGTCGGCGATCTCGGCGGCGTGCAGCAGCGCCTTCGTCGGGATGCAGCCGTTGTGCAGGCAGGTGCCCCCGAGCTTGCCCTTTTCGACCAGCGCGACCGTCAGGCCCAGCTGGACGGCGCGCAGCGCGGTCGCGTAGCCGCCGCTGCCACCTCCGAGGATGACAATGTCGAAGGTCGCTTCGTTCGGCTCGCTCACGTCCAACTCCCAGGTCGCGTCGCTGCAATGGGGGGTCAAGGGGGTGTAGCACAGACACACCCCACCTCGGTCATCTTGTCACCACTGGGCACAGGGTGCGTACTGAGGTGCCCAACGACACGTCATCGACACGTACCCTTGGCACCGTTGTCGATGACGCACCCTGGGGGAGAGAACAGGTGGGGTTGTTCCGGCGCCGCAAACAGACGGCCGTGCCGAGCCGTGACCGTGTCGCCGACCGTGGCGACCTGGACCATCTGGAGACCTTCATCCGCAGCCGGCGGGGCGTCGAGGCGTTCATCGAACCCCGGACGACGGTGACCGAGACCACCGTCATCCTGATCGCCGACGACGGGGAGTGGACCCGGCGGCGCATCGACGGCCCGGACGGCGCGCGGCGCTTCGCGTACCGGATGGGCATCCCGGTGTACGACGTCCGGCTGATGGGCTACCCGCAGCGGATGCGCGACTTCAACGAGCGGCGTAAACGCCGCCCCGAGCGGTAACGAGCGGCGTAAACGCCGCCCCGAGCGGTACTGAGACGTGCGGAAGGGCCGCCCGCGTCGGCAGGCGGCCCCTCCCGGAGCTCCGTCAGCCGTTGGCGGCGACATCCTCGACGAGCTGCACCAGCATGCGCACCGGCACGCCGGTGCCGCCCTTGGTCCAGTAGCCGGTCGGCTCACCCGAGTGGTAGCTCGGCCCGGCGATGTCGATGTGCGCCCAGGCCACGTCGTCGGTCACGAACTCACGCAGGAACACCCCGCCCTGGAGCATGTGACCGGCCCGGTCCATCCCGGCGTTGACCTGCGAGATGTCCGCCACGTCGGACTCCATGCCCTTGCGCACGTCGTCCGGCAGCGGCATCGGCCAGGCGGGCTCGCCGACCGCGTCGCCGACCACCTGGACCCGCTCGCACAGCTCCGGAGTGCCCATCACGCCCGCCACCCGCTTGCCCAGCGCGACCACCTGGCCGCCGGTCAGGGTGGAGGTCTCGAACAGGTAGTCGGTGCCGTCCGCGCAGGCGCGGGCCATCGCGTCACCCAGGATCATCCGGCCCTCGGCGTCGGTGTTGAGCACCTCGACCCGCTTGCCGTTGAACATGGTGATCACGTCACCCGGCCGGTAGCTGGTGCCCGAGGGCATGTTCTCCGCCATGGGCAGGTAGGCGCTCACCGCGACCGCCGGCTTCAGCGCGGCGATCGCCAGCATGGCCGCGCCCACCGCCGCCGCGCCGCCCATGTCGGACTTCATCTCCCACATGCCCTGCGCCGGCTTGATCGAGATACCGCCGGTGTCGAAGGTGATCCCCTTGCCGACCAACGCGACCCGCTTGCCGTTGCCGCCGTCGGTCGGCGTGTAGGTGAGCTTCACCAGCCGGGGCGGGGCCTCCGAGCCCTGACCGACCGCCACGATGCCGCCGTAACCGCCGGCGGCCAGCTCCGCCTCGTCCAGCACCTCGACGCCGAGGCCCGCGTCCCGGGCGGCACCGGCGACCGCGTCGGCGAACGACGGCGGACGCAGCTCGTTCGGGGCGGTGTTGACCCAGTCCCGGGTGAGCCGGACCGCACCCGCCACCACCTGCGCCCGGGTGATCTCCGCCTGGGCGCCCGCGTCGCCCGCGTCCGGCACCGCGATGAGCACCTCGGTCACCGGCTCCCGCCGGGTCGGCTGCGGGCGGGTCTTGTAACCGGCGAACCGGTACCCACCGAGCAGCGCCCCCTCGGCGACCGCGCGCAGCTCAGCCGACGCGTCCGTGTCGTCCGGCAGCGGCATGGCCAACGCGACCCGGGGCGCGCCCGCCAGGGCCCGGATCGCCGAACCCGCGGCCCGGCGCAACGCCTCCGGGGCCGGGGCGGCGCCCGACGGCTCCGGGCCGAGCCCCACCGCGGCGACCAGCGGGGCGGTCACGGTGCCCAGCGTGGCGAGCTTGATGACCTCACCCGGCCCACCGGTCGCGCCCAGCAGCGCCAGCGTCTCGGTCAGCTTTCCGTCGAACGCGGCGGCGATGCTCTCCGCGCCGGTCGCGAGCAGCAGGGTGCCGGCGAGGCCGCTGGTGGCGGCCTGCTCTCCGGTCTGGCTGTGCACGCCGATCACGATCGCGTCGACGGCGAGCTCGGCCGGGTCGGTGTCGACCAGGCTCAGGGTGGTGGTGCGGGGTGATGTCACTGAAGCTACTCCGGGCGGGCCGGGCCGGTCGCGGCGTCGCGTACCGGCGGTGAAGGTCTCCGGCGGAACCTACCCGCCGAACGTCATGGCTGTCCCGCCGACAGCGCCAGCGGGTTCCCGCCGATGCTAACCAGCGACGTTGCCCCCGGTAAGTTGCCACCCATGACCGACGTGACCTTCGACGCCGCCGCGACCCGGCTGCGCCGTTCCCCGCTGCACGAGCGGCACATCGCCGCCGGCGCCAAGTTCGCCCCCTTCGGGGGCTGGGAGATGCCGCTGGAGTACGCCGGCGGCGGAGTGCTCAAGGAGCACACCGCGGTGCGTACCGGGGTCGGGGTCTTCGACGTGTCGCACCTCGGCAAGGCCCGGGTGAGTGGCCCCGGCGCGGCCGACTTCGTCAACTCCTGCCTCAGCAACGACCTGGGCCGGATCGGTCCGGGCCGGGCGCAGTACACGCTCTGCTGCGACGACGCCACCGGCGGCGTGGTGGACGACATCATCGCCTACCTCTACGCCGACGACCACGTCTTCCTCATCCCCAACGCGGCGAACACCGCCGAGGTGGTGCGCCGGTTGCGCGCCGCCGCGCCCGCGCAGGTCACCGTCACCGACGAGCACGAGGGGTACGCCGTGCTGGCCGTGCAGGGCCCTCGCTCGGCCGAGCTGCTGACCGCCCTCGACCTGCCCACCGAGCACGGCTACATGAGCTTCTCCGCGGCGAGCCTGGCCGGGGTGGAGCTGACCGTCTGCCGCACCGGCTACACGGGCGAGCTGGGCTACGAGCTGGTGGTGCCGGCGGAGCACGCCGTGACCGTCTGGGACGCGCTGTTCGCCGCCGGGGAGGCGTTCGAGCTGCGGGCCTGCGGGCTGGCCGCCCGGGACACGCTGCGTACCGAGATGGGGTACCCGCTGCACGGGCAGGACCTCTCGGTGGACATCACCCCGGTGCAGGCCCGCTCGGGCTGGGCCGTCGGTTGGGACAAGCCGGCCTTCTGGGGCCGCGACGCGCTGCTCGCCGAGAAGGCCGCCGGCCCCCGGCGTACGCTGCGCGGCCTGGTCGCCGTCGACCGCGCCATCCCGCGCCCGGGGATGACCCTGCACGTGGGCGACAAGCAGGTCGGCGAGGTGACAAGCGGCACCTTCTCCCCAACCCGCAAACAGGGCATCGCCCTGGCCCTGCTGGACACCGACGCCAACCTGTCCGAAGGCGACGAGGTCGAGATCGACATCCGAGGCCGCCGAGCCCCCCTAACCCTAACCAAACCCCCCTTCGTAACCCCCTCAGTGAAGTAACCCCCACCCCCCACCCCCTGCCCCCTGCCCCCGCCCCCGCCCTCCCGCCCCCCACCCGCCCCCGCCCTCCCGGCGTTGATCATGAGGTTGACGGGACGCTGCGAGATCAAACCCCCCGCTAACTCCATGATCAGCTGGGGCTGGGGCTGGGGCTGGGGCTGGGGTGGGGGTGTGGGTGCGGGGTGCGGGGTGGGGTGGGGGTTAGCGCGTGGGGGTGGGGGGTTCGCCGGAGTCCAGGACTGCTTGGGTCCAGCCGCCCTCGATGACTCCTGTCGCGTTCAGGATGGCCCAGTCGACTACGTCGGTCGCCTCCACCACCACCGGGGCGCCGATCCGTACGCTTGGATCGGTGTTGGCGTCGCTGGCACTCACGCCGACGATCCGTTCCGGGGTCTCCCACGAGGTCACGCCCGCCCAGACGTACTCCGGGCCGTCGTCGCCGGGCAGGCCGTACTTGACCACCAACTGCGACTCGGCGGGCAACTGACCGGCCACGAACCGGGTCCGCGCGTCGCCGAGGGCTGCCCGCGCGGTGGCGACCGCCCGGCTCATCGCGTCACCGGAGCGGGCGTAGCGCACGTCCGGCTGGATCCCGGAGAACAGGGTGGCGCAGGCGGCGGCGAAGTAGCGCCCGTCGGGGCCCGGGTGCCCGGCCGGCGGGCGCAGGCTCAGGAACGAGTCGGCCTCCGGGTCGGTCGCCGGGTCCAGCTCCAGGCGCAGCAGCACCGGGGCCGTCGCGCCGTGCTGCTCCGGATTGCCGTACGCCACCGCGATGTCGTGCCCGGTGACCGTGGCCAGCACCGGCAGTTGCACGAACGCCGGCACCTCCTCGCCGGTGAGCCCGTCGGTCCAGTCCCGCAGCAGTCGACGGGCCGCCCCGGTCATCACCGCGCCCCAGGCGCGGGTGAGGTGGTCGGGGACCCCCTGGGTCTGCAATTCGAGCAGCCCGAAGCGGCGCAGCCCCTTGGTGGTGAACCACAGTCCTTCGGTGTCCGAGGAGTACGGCACCAGCACCCAGTCGACAAGCCGGATGCGGCCCTGCTCGTCGGGGAGTGAGCGCAACGCGGTCGCCGGGTCGAGGAACTGCAGACCGAAGACGTCCACCACGTCGCCGTCGGCGGATTCCGCCACCGCGGCCGCGACCGCGCGGGCCGCCCACTCGTGCGCGGGCGGCCAACCGGGCCGGTACTCGGCCTGCACGACCACCAGGTGGGTCGCCGCGGCCAGCCGGGCCAACTGCTCCTCGGTGGCGCCGAACGCGGTGAGCAGGTCCGGCGGCAGCTCGGGGAAATCGGCGATCGGCCGGGTGTCGACACTCATCAGTGGGCTGTCGAGCATCTGCCGGGCCAGCCCGTGCACCGGCTCGGCCAGCCGGCCGCTCAGCGCCGCCACCGCGGTCTTCGCGCTTACCTTCGGCAGCCCCGCCATCGGCACCAGGTAGGTCGCGCTGAGCGACTCCGGCACCGGTACGGGCAGGAAGTCGTCCGTGATGAGCATGCTGGGTCCCCTGGTGGCCGTGCCGGTGCTGTCGAGCCGAACGCTACCCGGCCTGCGGTGTCCGGTTCAGGCGGACAGCACCAGACCCAGGTAGACCAGCGTGGTGACCACTTCGACGGTCGCGCCGAGCACGTCGCCGGTGATCCCGCCGAGCCGGCGTACCACGTGGGTCAGCAGCGCGAGCGCGACGGCGAGCGCGGCGGCGACGGCCAGCGGCCCCTGCCACGGGCGGCCCGGCACCGCGGGCACCGCCAGCAGCGCGACGGCGACCGCGCCGACGGCCAGTGCCACCGGGCCGACCGTGCCCGCCACCAGCGCGCCGAGCCCGTCCGGTCGGGCGGCCGGCACTCCTCGTCGGCAGGCCACCGTGACGCCGAACCGTCCGGCGGCGGTCGCCGCGACCACCGCCGCGAATGCCGCCGGCCCGGACCGCCCCGCCAGGTCGGCCAGCACCGCCGCCTGCACCAGCAGTACGACCACAAGGGCGACCACCCCGAACGGGCCGACGTCCGGCTTCTTCATGATCTCCAGTGCGGCCGCCCCCCGGCGGTACGAGCCGAGCGCGTCCACGGTGTCGGCCAACCCGTCCAGGTGCAGCCCGCGGGTGAGCAGCGCGGCCACGCCGACAGTCACACCAGCGGCCACCAGCGGGGGAGCGAACGCGCCGGTCAGCAGCAGCACACCGGCCAGCGGGACGCCGAGCAGGGCGCCGACCGCCGGGGCGAGTGCCATCGCGGTGCCGGCGACCGGGCGGTCGATCCGTCCGGCCCGCACCGGCAGCGTGGTGAACGTGGTGACCGCCAGCCGGGTTCCCGCGAGGAACCGCGACTCAGCCGGCACGCCAACCCGACGCCGGCTGCTCGTCCGCCCCGGTGCTGGCCGGGCCCGGACCGGCCGGCTCCGGCTCGGCGAAGTCGGACTCGTCGAGAGTCGTGTCGGAGTAGACCGGCTCGGCGAAGTCGGACGCGTCGGAGTAGGCCGGCTCGTCGGCGTCCGGGCTCGGGTCCTCGTCGCCGCCGAGCGACGGGTGGACCGGCAGGGCGGCGGCCAGGGCGAGCACCGAGCGCAGCAGCGGGAGGGCGACAAGCGCGTTAGCGCCCTCGCCGAGATCCATCCGCAGGTCGAGCAGTGGGGTGAGGCCGAGCACGTCGGCGGCGAGCCGCACCGCCGGGTGACCACCATGGTCGGCGAGCAGGCACCAGTGCCGGGTCTGCCCGGCCAGATCGCGGCTGACCATGCCGGCGGCCACCCCGACCGGCCCGTCGATCAGCACCGGCACCCGGCGGGCGGTGGCGCCGAGCAGCACGCCGCTGGCCACCGCCACGTCGCCGCCGCCCAGCTCGGCCAGGATGTCCTTGGCGCCGCGGGACGAGCGGCGGGTGCGGTGCAGCGCGTCACGGACCGCCGCGCAGCGGATCATCCACGCCGCGTCGTCGATCTCACCGGAGTCGGTGATGACCCGGCCCAGCACGGCCGGCGGCTCCGCGCCGGCCGTCGCCGCGAGCACCGCCGCGGCCGCCGCCTCGGTGCCAGCTCCGCACGCCCCCAGCACCAGCAGCTGTACGCCCGCGTCGGCGGCCTGCTCGGCGAGCCGCCAGCCGTAGCGCAGCGCCGACTCCACCTGGTCCAGGGTGAGCGCCGGCTGGTCCTCCATCGGCGCGGCGGCGGGAGTGTCCACCACCTGGAGGCTCGCGCCACTCTCGGCGGCGAGTCGCGCCAGCGCGCCCCGGCCGGCGCGGGCCTGCGCGGCCCGCCGCGCCGACTCACCGGCTACGGTGCCGGCCGACGCCCCACCGGCGTGGTCGCCGTGCAGCAGCAACACCCGCACCGATCCCCAGGCCTGGGGGGTCGTGGTGCCCTGGGTGGCGGCGGCGAAACCGACCACCCGATCCAGCACGCCCAGCCCGGCGCCCGGTACGTCGAGCGTGGCCAGTCGGTCCACGGCCTGCGGGCCCGCGTACTCGTCGGGCATCGGCAGCTCCATGCCCGGCTGGATGACCAGCCCGGTGGCCACCATCGGCAGCGCCATGGTCGGGGCGGCCCAGGGGTTGCCGGGCTCCTGGGCCGGGACGGCCGGCGGCGTGTGGGTCAGCACCTCGGGGAGTTGCACCTCCGGGGTGGGCTCGGCGTCGGCCAGGCTGCCGGGGGCGGCCGGTTTGGTCGCGCTGTCGGGGGCGGCGGGGGCGGTCGCGCTGCCGGGGGCGGTCGCGCTGGCGGGGGCGGTCGCGCTGCCGGGGGTTGTCGCGCTGGCGGCCGGCTTCAGCCAGACCGGCTGGCCGGCGACCACCAGGGCCACCGCGTCGCAGGCGTCGGCGACCGAGCGGTTGGCCGCGCCCAACGCGTCGGTGAACGCCCGACCCAGCGGGGTGGTCGGCACCAGCGACAGCCCCACCTCGGGGCTCACCAGCACCACGCGGGCCGGGCAGGTGCGGATGGCCTCGGCCAGCTCCGCGATCGTCGCCACGTCGTCGGCCGGCTGGTGCTCGGGGTCGAGCAGCACCGTCACCCAGCCGCCCAGGTCGTCGACGAGGAGCGTCTCGTTGCGCTCGGCGGACGCGATGACGTCGGCCAGCCGGCGCGGGTCCTCGGTGGTCTCCTCGGTGGTCCAGCTGCCCGGCCGCCGGGCGCGGTGCGCCGCCAGCCGGGTCGCCCACTCGGTGTCCTCCGGGTCGCCCTCGGGCGCGGTGGCGAGGTAACGGACCACCGGCGCGTCGGTGACCAGGGACTCGGCGAACTCGGACTTGCCGGACCGGATACCGCCGAGCACCAGGACCGTGTTCCACCCGTCTACGGACATGCCCGTACCTTAGTTCTCCCGCTCGAAGTCTGGGCACGTCGCCCCGACCCGGCCGACGATCGAAAGCCCGATCCGCGCCCAGCCGCGCCGATCTTGCAGTTTCGGTCGCCGAGATGCGTGGAATGCCTTCTATGTCGAGGCAGAAAGTGCAAGATCGCGGAAGGGTCGCGGTGGTGCGAGGTTGCTCGGGGATGATCTGGCCCAGGGTGAGCGAGCGGCCCTTGCGCGCCGGGCCGACTACGCTGGCGAGGGTTCGTCCCACCGGGACATCAGCGGCGAGGGGAGACGCGGCATGGCGTGGAGCTGGCGGTACGAGGGCACGGACGGCCAGGCGGTCGAGGGACCGGCGGAGTCGTTCAGCAGCCAGGCCGACGCCGAATCCTGGATCGGTCAGACCTGGCGGGAGCTCGCGGCGTCCGGCGTCACCTCGGTCGCGCTCGTGGAGGACGACCGGGTGGAGTACCGGATGAGCCTGCTACCCACGGCCGAGTGATGGCCTACGACCGGCCGGGAGCCGACGGGCTGGTCCTCGGCGTACCCAAGGCGGCTTTTCGGCCCAGCCCGGTCTTCCTCGGCCTGGTCGCCCTCTTCGCGGTCAGCGGGGTGCTGGCCTGGAACGGGTACGGCAACGTCCGGTTCGACGTGTTCCTGTTCGTGGTGTCCGGCTGGCTGGTCTCACTCTGCCTGCACGAGTACGCCCACGCGGTGGTCGCCTACCGGGCCGGCGACCGGGACATCGCCCACCGGGGCTACCTGACGCTCAACCCGTTGAAGTACACCCACCCGTTGCTGTCGATCGTGCTGCCGGTGGCGGTGGTGCTGCTCGGCGGCATCGGCCTGCCCGGCGGCGCGGTCTGGGTGGACCGGCACGCCATCCCGGGTCGACTGCGGCACACCCTGGTCAGCCTCGCCGGCCCGGCGACGAACGTGCTGTTCGTGCTGGTGCTGGTGGCGGTGCTGCGGATCGGCACCGAGTCGCTGGGCGGCCCGGTGGAGTTCTGGGCCGGCGTGGCCCTGCTCGCGTTCCTGCAACTCACCGCGAGCGTGCTCAACCTGCTGCCGGTGCCGGGCCTGGACGGCGGCAACATGATCCAGCCGTGGCTCAACCCGCAGTGGCGCAAGATGTACGACATGTTCGCCCCGTACGGGTTCCTGCTGCTCTTCGCGCTGCTGTGGAACCCGCGCATCGGTGGCTGGTTCTTCGACGCGGTCTTCGCGATCGGCGATGCCCTGGGCCTGCCGTCCTGGCTCTACGCCGCCGGCCTCGACCTGATCCGCTTCTGGCAGGGCTGACCGGCCACAGCCTGGGCTGGCTGAGCCGGCCCACGCTGAGCTGACCGGGTCCGGCCGGCGCGACCATCTCGCGCCGGCCGGACCGCGGCGACGTCAGGGACGCTGTGCGGGGGACTCGGTCTTCGCCGGGTCCCGTTCGGTGACCGGCTCGACGATCTCGTCGATCGCCTTGAGCAGCCCGGAGTCGAGCTTGACCCCGGCCGCCTTGACGTTGTCGTGCACCTGCTCGGGACGGGACGCGCCGATGATCGCCGAGGAGACGTTCGGGTTCTGCAGGACCCACGCCACGGCGAGCTGGGCCATGCTGAGCCCGGCCTGCTCCGCGAGGGGCTTGAGCTGCTGCACCCGGGTGAGCACGTCGTCGTTCATGAACCGGGAGATGAAGTTCGCACCCGACTTCTCGTCGGTGGCCCGGGACCCGGCCGGCGGCGGCTGCCCCGGCAGGTACTTGCCGGAGAGCACACCCTGTGCCATCGGCGACCAGACGATCTGCCCGATGCCCAGCTCCTCGCTCGCCGGCACGACCTCGGCCTCGATGACCCGCCACAGCATCGAGTACTGAGGCTGGTTGGAGATCAGCGGGATGTGCAGCTCCCGGGCGAGCGGGTGGGCGGCGCGCAACTGCTCGGCGGTCCACTCGGAAACGCCGATGTAGTGCGCCTTGCCGGAGTGCACGACGTCGGCGAACGCCTCCATCGTCTCTTCCAGCGGCGTGCTGCTGTCGTACCGGTGGGCCTGGTAGAGGTCCACGTAGTCGGTGCGCAGCCGGCGCAGCGAGCCGTTGATCGACTCCATGATGTGCTTGCGGGAGAGGCCCCGGTCGTTGCGGCCTGGCCCGGTCGGCCAGTAGACCTTGGTGAAGATCTCCAGGCCCTCGCGACGCTCGTTCTGCAACGCCCGGCCGAGCACGTCCTCGGCCCGGGTGCCGGCGTACACGTCGGCGGTGTCGAAGGTGGTGATCCCCGCGTCGAGGGCGGCCCGGACGCAGGCGAACGCCGCGTCCTCCTCGACCTGTGAACCGTGGGTGATCCAGTTGCCGTACGAGATTTCACTGACCAGCAGGCCTGAACGGCCCAGGTGTCGGAATTCCATGTACCGACCCTAGCCCGGTGGATCACCACCGTCGACCGGCCGCTCAGAGCACCGGGTTGGCGTCGGTGAGCAGCCGGTCGATCTCCGCCAACACCTCGGCGCGATCGCGGTGCACCGTGTCGATGAGTGGCTCACCGCGCCGGTCCAGCGCACCCCACCGACCACCGCTGCCGACCAGGAACGCCACCGGGTGGATGACAAGCCTCGGATGGGTCGGCGGGACCAGCACCGCGCCGGTGCGGTCCACCACACCGCGCCGGCCGGCCACGTCGACCACGGCGAGCCCCTCGTCGGTGAAACCGTCGACCTGCTGGCCGTCGGCCAACTCGGTGACGAACCCGTGGTAGCGGGTGGGCACGACGATCCGGCCGGCCCGGTCGACGGCCCCCCACCCCTCGCGCCGGACCGCGGCCAACCCGCGGCGGAACTGTCGTACCTCGGCGAAGTTGGGCGCGACCTGCACCGCGCCGGTCGCGTCGATGGCCGTCCAACCGCCCTCGCCGACCACCCAGGCCAGGCCGTCGCTGAAGGGGTGCGCCGCCCGGAAGGACGGCGGAATCACCGTCGTACCAAGCAAATTGATCAGCGACCACCTGTCGGTGTCCGGCCGGCGAACCCAGGCCAGCCCGTCATGGAACGGCTGCGCCTCGGCGTACCGGGCGGGGATGACCAGGTCGCCGTCCTGGCCGGTGTAACCCCACAACGGCCCGTCCCGCTCCGGCAGCGGGGGTCGGTCCCGGTCGAGCACCTCGTCCCGACCCCGGCGGTACGGCCCGAAGCCGTCGGCCGTGGCCCGGACGGCGACCGCGTCGAGGGCAACCCGGACCCGCTCCAGCAGTTCGGCGTCGCCGGCGCCACGCAGGTCGAGCGCCTGCTCGAAGTGCTGGCAGGCCTCCATGAGCCGCCCCTGGTCGTAACACGACCGGCCGGCGTGCTCGTGAAGTGCGGCCCGCAACCGGTCGGGTAGCTCGACCGAGTTGGCCTGGGCGAAGAGTTGGTCAGCCTCGGCGAAGTTGCCACGCCAGCGCAGGACGTGGGCCAGGCGGGCCTGGGCCAACGAGGTCCGGCGCAGCTCGCCGGTGGCCTCGGCGTAGGTCAGGGCGAGCCGACCGTCGGCCAGCGCGTCGTCCAGGTCGCCGAGGATCCGCGAGGCCACCGCCCGCAGGCTGAGCAACCGGGCCCGGGCACGGTTGTCGACCGCCGAGCCCAACTTCTCGGTCAGCCGCCGCCGGATGGCCCGCAGGTCGTCCGGCTCCGTCAGCTCCTCGCGCAGGGTGACCGGGTCCAACCGCCAGCGGTACGCCGAAAGGACCTGTTCCGGGTCACCCGGGTCGGCCAGCGACGCGCGGGTCGCCGCCGGTGGAGCGGCGGGTGGAGCGGCGGGTGGCGCGGAGACAGGCGCGTCCTCCCCGCGCGAGCCGGACCTCGGGCCGGGAACACCGGCGGGTGCCGCGTCGGCCGAATACGCCGACCCGGGCGGTGCGGGGACGGGTGGCGCGGAGGTCGGTTGTGTTGGCGCGGGTGGTGCGGAGGCGGGTGCTGCCGAGGCGGGTGGTGCTGAGGTTGGTGCGGGCGGTGCGGAGACCGGTTGTGCGGAGGTCGGTTGTGTTGGCGCGGGTGGTGCGGAGACCGGTGGCGCGGAGGCGGGCGGTGCGGAGACGGGCGCCGCGACGACCGACGGTGCGGGCGGTGCGGAGATGGGCGGCAGGCTCGCCGGCCTGTGCTCAGGCGGGGCCGGGACCTGTGCCTCCGAGACGGGAGAATCGTTGTCATCAGACATCGCGGACGAGGCCGGTAGGGCGAGGTCGTCCGACCAGTCGTCTGCTCGCGGGCCGTCCGTCGATGTGGCGGTGTTCGGGTCGTCCTCGGCATCGGATTGCCAGGCGTACGGCTCGGCGTCGTCCGTGGGGTCGTGCGCGACGTGGTCGGTGTCCTCGACCGGATGAGCCGCGGCCACCTGCTGGTCGGCCTCGGCGGCGACGTCGGCCTGCTGGTGCGGCGTCGCGGTGGCAGGCGCGCCGGAGACGGGCCGGTCGTCGTGCGCCGATGGGGGTCCGACAGCCGTTCGCGCATCGTCCTGAGAGTCGTCGGCCCAGGTGTCGTCGGTCGGTCGTGCGGGCGACGCGGACACGGGCTGGGGCGCGTCAGCCGGTGTCGTCCTGTCGCCGTGCTCGTCACTCGGATCGTGACGGACGTCGGCGGTCGGTGCCGACGGATCCGGGTCCAGCGTGCTCGGTGCCGACGGACCCCGGTCCACCGTGGTCGCCGCGGCGGACGGGACGGATGTCGGCGTGGTGGACAGGTCACCATCGCTCGCCGTCGACTCGTCCTCGGCCGGCCCGGAGGACTGCGGGTCCGGCGCGGGCTCGCCCGAATCCGAGTCGGCGGGCTGAGCGGGGCTGAACCACGCCTCCGGCCCGCGGGTGCCCGTGACCTCGTCCGGGGCCCGAACGGGGGCGAGCGGCCCTTCCGAGGGTGGCGGCGGCACGTAGGGGCGTGGTGTGCCGGGGGCGAGCGGGAGTGCCGCCGCGTCGGCGTTCCGCACCGAGGGATCCGGGGCGGCAGGCTCCGGTGCGGTCGGGGGCGCGGCTGGGCGCGGGGCGGGCGGGGACGCGGCTGGGCGCGGGGCCTGCCAGGTGGGCGGCGGTGCCACCGTCGGGCGCGCGTCCGCCGTCGGGGCCACCCGATCCGGGGAGTGCGGACGCTGCCCCGACACCGGCCGGTCGGGGGAGTGCGGCCGGTCGGGGGAGTGCGGCCGGTCGGGGGAGTGCGGGCGCTGGCCCGAGGCCGCTCGGTCGGGGGAGTGCGGCGTCGGGCGGTGGTCGGTCGGGGCGGTGCTGCCCGACGGGTCGCCGAACTGGCGGCGGTCCGGGGTGGGCTCGCCGCGCCGTTGGTCCATCGGGCGGGCCGTGGTGTCCGGGCCGGGGTACCGCGGCGGCGCGGTGGGGTGCGCGGCGACTGGCGGTGGCGGTTCGGCGGATGTCCGGCGCTCCGCCGGAGGTGGCACCTCCGCGCGCTTGTCGGAGGTGGGCGGGTCCACCGGCGCGGGCAGGTACTCCAGCCGAAGGCGTGCGGCGGGTGGACCCGAGACGGGCACGTCGGAGGCGGGGGAGACCGGAGTCGCCGAGACCGGTTGGTCCCGGTGGGGCGTGGCGGGGGAGATCGGGGCTGCCGAGACCGGTTGGTCCCGGTGGGGCGTGGCGGGGGAGATCGGGGCTGCCGAGACCGGTTTGTCCCGGTAAGGCGCGGCGGGGGAGACGGGTGACGGCGGCACCGTCCGCTCCGGGGACAGCGGTGTGGCACGGCCGGCTGTCGAGGGGGCCGTGGCGGCCGGGCGTACGTGTCGCTCGTCGTAGCGGGGCGGGGTGACCGCCGGCCGCTCGGGCCGCGAGTCCGGCCGCGACGGGACACCCGGCTCGACGCCGCGGTGTGGGTCCGCGGTGCGGTGCGGTTCGGTGCGGTGACCCGGCTCCCGGGTGCGGTCCTGGCGCACCGGACCCGGCGGCGGCCAGGGAAGGGCGCCGTCCGGCCGTGGGCCGGGCTGCGGCCGAGGCTCCCGGTACGTGTTGTCGTGCGGTCGCTCCTCGCGGTACGCGTGCTCGCGATGTCCGTCCTCGCGGTACGCGTCCGGTCGGGCCTCCTCGCGGGGACGCCGGTCCGGGTACGCCTCGGCGCGGGCCACGGTCTCGCGGGGCTGCTGCCGGTGCGGGTCGCTGTCGGGCCGACGCCGGTCGTCGTCGCGGCGGGAATGGTCGGGCGTCTCCGGCTCGGGCCGGTGTCGTCGTCCACCGTTCGGCGACGGCGACGGCGACGCGCCGGCCGCCTCGTCCGCGCGGTAGCGCCGTTCCGGGCGGCGGCCGTCGTCGGCGACCCGGTCCGGGTAGCCGTCGGCGCGGTATCGGGTGTGGCCGTCCACGGGTGCCCACTGGTCGACGCCGTCGGCGACCCGGTCGTCGGCAGTTCGGCCGTCGTGGTTCCGGGTGGGTCGTGCGCCGTATCCGTCGGCGGGGTGGCGGTCGTAACCGGCGGCCGGGCGCTCGTGCGTGCCGCGTCGACGCGGCGCGTCGTCCGGTTCCGGCACCCAGCCGGGATCGGAGCGGGGCGCGGGGGAGACCGGTGGGACGCCCGGGTAACCACGGTCCCGCTCGGTGGGCTCCGGCCGCTGACGTCGGCCGTCGTACCGGTCGGGGGAGGGCTGGTCCCGGTGCCAGGCGGCCTCCCGCGCGGGTCCCCGGTCGTCGCCGGGCCGGCGGTCGGACCAGGCGGTACGCCGGTCCGACTCGGGGGAGCGGCGATCGTCGCGCCGGGGCGGTTCGGGTAGTGGCCGACGGTACGGCTCGTGGTCGTAGGTGCGGCGGTCGGCGCTGTCGTCGCGGCCGTGGGTGGACGCGTCGGCGGAGCGCGCGTCGCTCCGGGGGCGGCCGTAGCTCGGTGTCTCGCTCGGCTCGTCGTCAGCCCAGGATCGGCTGTGGACCGCAGGTTCCTCCGGCGGTTCGTCGGCCCAGGACCGGCCGAGGTAGGTGCCGTCCGGGCGGGTGGGCGCGAGCGGTGGCACCTCGGCTCGGCCGGTCACCGTCGCCCGGCCGCGCGGTGGCGGCTGGTGGGCCACGCCGATGTCGCCGGGGTAGCGCTGGCCGGGGTACTGGGGGTGCCACTCGGTGGTCGGCTCGACCACCCAGGCCGGCTCGTTCGGGTCGGACCACCGGTCGGCGTATCGGCCGCTCATCGGCCGCGCCCGTCGCCGCACCCGGCCACTCGGCCGATTCTCGCCGGAGGTGAGCCGTCCGCAGCCGTCGCCGGCTGATCGCCGGGCGTCCGGTCGCCGCCTGCCACGCCCCGGTGGCCGGCTCGCGTCCGCTCGCTCACGGCGTTGTCACCTCGTTGCAAATTGTCGTGCTGGGGCCTCGCGTGCCGGTCAGGTCGCCCGCGCCGACCGGCCGTGGCTGCGGATGGAGGGTAACGGCGCGGGCTCGCTCACCGCCACTGTGGCACCGCCCACGGGCGTAAACGTTATCCCCATGGTTTCGGACATTTGGGCCTATAACCGAATCTGATCCCCGACCCTACCGCATTCGGCGGCCGGTCGGCTCGGGCTGATCGTCGCCGCCTGCTCAGGGATGCTCCAGGATGAGGACGGCGAACGTCCCGGGAGCGAGCGCCTCGTAGCGGTGCGGAGCATCGCCGGGAAACGCCGCGTAGTCGCCGGGCCCGAGCTCGACCGGGGCCGTCTCGGGGCCGACGCGTAACCGTCCGGCGGCGACCACCACGTGTTCGATGCTGCGCGGGGTGTGCCCGTCCGCGGCTCGGGCCGCGCCCGGCTCCAACTCGATCAGGTAGACGTCCCGCCGCAGGTGTGCCGCCCCGGCGCTGAGCAGCGTGCCGGCGAAGTCGGCCTGCTCGGAGCGAACCCGCGGTCCGTCCCCGGCCCGGATCACCCGGACGGCGTCGTCGGCGGGTTCCACAAGCCGGCTGAGCGGCACGCCCAGCGCCACAGCCAGCGCCCAGAGCGTCTCCACGCTCGGGTTGCCGGTGCCCGACTCCAGCTGGGAGAGGGTGGACTTGGCGACCCCCGCCCGGCGGGCGAGCTCGGTCAGCGAGGCGCCCACCCGTTCCCGCTCGCGGCGCAGGGCGGCGGCGATGCTGGCCAGCGGTGCGGCCGGTTCCGGAGGCATGCGTTCGCTCCCTCGGTTCGGCGTTCGTCGTCGCGAACAGCAGCAGCGTTCAGCAGGATGAACCCTGCGTACGGTACAACGAACAGCGCCCGCTCGGATGTGCTTGCCCCGACCCGCCCAGCAACGGCGAAACCGCTGCCGCCGGGGATGCCGGGGACAGCGGTTTCGCGATGGTGTGGGGGAGTCGGCGTCAGACCTTGTCGCCGAGGTTGACCTGCGGGCCAGGGGCGCGCATCCGCCGGAAGGTGATCGAGCGCATGACCGCGTAGAGGTAGAGCGAGCCCATTCGCTGGCCGGTCTTCGGGAAGCGCTCCCGGACCAACTTGCTGATCTTGCGGCAGATCAGCACCGAGTCGACGACCACGCCCAGGGCCAGCGCGCCCCAGAGGACGTTGGAGATCAACCGAACCAGTGGCGGCATGGCCGCGTTCGACCCGATCAGCACGATCAGCGCGCCGCCGAAGAACCAGGTGCCGACGGTACGCCGGGAGTCGACCACGTTGCGGGCCAGCAGCCGCTCCGGGCCGCGGTCGCGGGGGCCGCCCTCACGGCGGAACTCGGACGCGGCCTCGGCGCGCAGTTGGCGACGACGCTCCCGCTCCTCCTCCTTGGTGAGGGGGCGAGTGGGGCCGGCCGGGCGGCGACCCGCGGTCGGCCGTTTCGGCGTCTCCCGACCCTTGGCCGGGGTGTAACCCCGGGAACGCTCGGCGGTCTCCTCGGGGGTCACCGAGGAGACGGCCTCGTCGACGAGGTCGGTGGACTTGCGGCGAAAGAGCGACGGCACGCGGCAAGGGTAGCCAACGACCCGCGCCCGCCGCACATCGCGGTACGACGGCCGACGGCTCCAGGCCGCAGCGCGACCTGGAGCCGTCGTAGCCGAACGATTGGTGACCGGGTTACGGACGCTCGGCGTGCGCGCCCAGGTCGGCGAGCTTCGCCTCGAAGTCCTCGTAGCCCCGGTTGATCAGGTCGACGCCGTACACCCGGGAGGTGCCCTCGGCCGCGAGCGCCGCGATCAGGTGGCTGAAACCGGCCCGCAGGTCCGGGATGACCAGGTCGGCGGCGTGTAGCTTGCTCGGCCCGGCGATCACCGCGGAGTGCTTGAAGTTGCGCCGGCCGAAGCGGCACGGGGTGCCGCCGAGGCAGTCCCGGTAGACCTGGATGTTGGCGCCCATCGAGTTCAGCGCCTCGGTGTAGCCCAACCGCTGCTCGTAGACCGTCTCGTGGACGATCGACAGGCCACGGGCCTGGGTGAGCGCCACGACCAGCGGCTGCTGCCAGTCGGTCATGAACCCGGGGTGCACGTCGGTCTCCAGCGCCACCGCGTTCAGCTCGCCGCCCGGGTGCCAGAAGCGGATGCCGCCCTCCTGGCCCGGGTCGCCCAGCTTCGGCGCCCGCGCGTCGGTGACCTCGTACTCGCCACCGACCGAGCGGAAGATGTTGAGGAAGGTCATCATGTCGGCCTGCTGCGCGCCGAGCACCTCGACGTGACCACGGGTGGCCAGGGCGGCGGCCGCCCAGCTCGCCGCCTCGATCCGGTCCGGGATCGGCCGGTGGGTGTAACCGTGCAGCTTCGGTACACCCTGGATCTCGATCACCCGGTCGGTGTGGACCTTGATGATCGCGCCCATCTTCTGCAGGATGCAGATCAGGTCGATGATCTCCGGCTCCACCGCGGCGTTGCGCAGCTCGGTGACGCCCTCGGCCATCACCGCGGTCAGCAGCACCTGCTCGGTGGCGCCGACGCTCGGGTACGGCAGGGCGAACTTGGTGCCGTGCAGCCCGTTGGGCGCGGACAGGTGCAGACCCTCCGGCCGCTTCTCGACCGTGGCGCCGAACTCGCGCAGCGCCTGCAGGTGGAAGTCGATCGGGCGCGGGCCGATGTGGCAGCCGCCCAGGTCCGGGATGAACGCGTGCCCGAGCCGGTGCAGCAGCGGGCCGCAGAACAGGATCGGGATCCGGCTGGAACCGGCATGCACGTTGATCTGATCGGTGCTGGCGCTCTCCACGTTCGCCGGGTCGAAGACGAGCTCGCCGTCCTCGGCGCCGTCGGTGACCTTGACGCCGTGCAGACCGAGCAGACCCCGGACCACCTCGACGTCGCGGATCTTCGGCACGTCGTACAGCCGGCTCGGGCTGTCGCCGAGCAGCGCGGCGACCATCGCCTTCGATACCAGGTTCTTCGCGCCGCGCACGCGGATCCGCCCTTCGAGCGGAGTGCCTCCGTGTACGACCAGGACGTCGTCGGTCAACGCAACCTCCAGCGCGTCAGTGCTGCCGTGTTGTTTGTGGGGAGCCTGAACGTTGTCGCTACCCCGGATGCGGCCAAGGTGAAACGGCCCGCGTATGTCGTCGCCCCGGCAGCATAGCCCTCGGTGACGAAAAAGGACTCGGTCACATCGGCGTGTGTGGCATTAATCGGTGATCCGGCGCTTTTGCGTACCAAGAGCGCTACGGATCGTGATCAGGACGCCGCCGGCGGCGGGGTGTCCGCGCCGGGCAGGGCGAGCATCTGGTCCAACGCGACCCGGGCGTGGTGCGCGGTGTCCGCGTCCACCGTGATCTGGTTGACGACCCGGCCCGCGACCAGCTCTTCGAGAGCCCAGACCAGGTGTGGCAGATCGATCCGGTTCATCGTCGAGCAGTAGCAGACAGCCTTGTCCAGGAACATGATCTGCTTGTCCGGGTGCGCCAGCGCGAGCCGGCGCACCAGGTTCAGCTCGGTGCCGAGCGCCCACGCCGAACCGGCCGGAGCCGCCTCGACGGCCTTGATGATGTATTCGGTGGAGCCCACGTAGTCGGCGGCGGTGACGACCTCGTGCCGGCACTCCGGGTGGACCAGCACGTTGACGCCCGGCACCCGCTCGCGGACGTCGTTGACGCTGTCGAGGGTGAACCGGCCGTGCACCGAGCAGTGCCCCCGCCAGAGGATCATCTTGGCGTCGCGCAGCTGCTCCGGGGTGAGCCCGCCACCGGGCTTGTGCGGGTCGTAGAGCACACAGTCGTCAAGCGACAGGCCCATCTCCAGCACCGCCGTGTTGCGGCCCAGGTGCTGATCGGGCAGGAAGAACACCTTCGACCCCTGCTCGAACGCCCAGTCCAGGGCGCGCTTGGCGTTGGACGAGGTGCAGACCACGCCGCCGTTGCGGCCCACGAAGCCCTTGATGTCGGCCGACGAGTTCATGTACGTCACCGGCACGGTCTCGCCGGCGATCCCCAGCTCGGTGAGCGTGTCCCAGGCGGCCTCGACCTGGCCCAGGACCGCCATGTCCGCCATCGAGCAGCCCGCCGCCAGGTCGGGCAGGATCACCCGCTGGGCGTCGGTGGTGAGGATGTCGGCGCTCTCGGCCATGAAGTGCACGCCGCAGAAGACGATGTACTCCGCGTCCGGACGGGCCGCGGCCTCCCGGGCCAGCTTGAACGAGTCGCCCGTCACGTCGGCGAACTGGATCACCTCGTCGCGCTGGTAGTGGTGCCCCAGCACGAAGACCTTGCTGCCCAGCTTCGCCTTCGCGGCGGTGGCGCGGGCCACCAGGTCCGGGTCGCTGGGCGCCGGCAGGTCGCCCGGACACTCGACGCCGCGCTCGGTGTCGGGGTCGCTGCCCCGGCCGAGCAGCAGCAGAGCCGTCGCGGTGTTGGAGGGTTCCAGCCAGGTCGAAGTCACGTAGCCCATGGTCCCACAGCAGGAGCGCGGCGCAGCTCCGCTCGGTGTGGGCTGCCACACTGCTCGGCATGCGCGTGCTGCTCTGCCCGGACAAGTTCGCCGGCACCCTGTCCGCACCGGAGGTGGCCGCCGCGGTGGCCGACGGGTGGCGCACCGTCACCGACGGCGACGAACTGCTGATCCGGCCCCTCTCCGATGGTGGGCCCGGCTTCGTGGAGGTGCTCGCCGACGCCCTCGGCGGCCGGCGGGTGCCGGTGGCGACCGTCGACCCGCTGGGCCGGCCGGCAGCCGGTGAGATCCTGCTCACCACCGACGGCGCGACCGCCTACCTGGAGAGCGCACAGGCCTGCGGGCTGCATCTGCTCGACATCGCCGAACGGGACCCGAAGACCACCACCTCGTACGGGCTGGGTCTGCTGGTGGCCGCCGCGGTGGAGAGCGGCGCGCGGACGGTGGTGATCGGGCTGGGCGGCTCCGCCACCAACGACGCGGGAGCCGGAATGTTCACCGCGCTGGGCGTGACCCCGCTCGACTCGGGCGGCGCCGCGCTGCCGTACGGCGGGGCGGCCTTGGCCCTGGTCGACGCCCTCGACGGCGTACCCCGGCTGCGTGGCGTCCGGCTGGTCGCGGCCACCGACGTGGACAACCCGCTGCTCGGCCTGCACGGCGCGAGCAACGTGTTCGGTCCGCAGAAGGGCGCCGACCGCGCCGACGTGCTGCTGCTCGACGCCGCGCTGGAACGTTTCGCGGAGGTGTTGGAGCGGGATCTGGCCGGCTGCCCGGCCGGGCTCGGCACGGTGCCCGGGGGCGGGGCCGCCGGTGGCATCGGCGCGGCCATCCTCGCCCTGGGCGGCGGCCACGAGTCGGGCATCGGCATGGTCACCCGGGCCACCCGACTGGACGACGCGCTCGACAGCGTCGACCTGGTGATCACCGGTGAGGGGTCGTTCGACCACCAGTCGCTGCGCGGCAAGGTCGTCGCCGGGGTGGCCGGCGCCGCCCGCGATCGGGGAGTCCCCTGCGTGGTGGTGGCCGGGCAGGTGAGCACCGGCCGGCGGGAGGCCGCCTCGGCCGGGGTGACCGACGCGTACAGCCTGGTCGAGCACTTCGGCGGCGAGGAGCGCGGAGGGCTCGACGCCGCCCTGAGCCGGCCCGCGGCGGGGCTGCGCGAACTGGGCGCCCGGCTGGCCCGGCAGTGGAGCCGCTGAGGCCGCCGACCACCCACCACCGGGGCCGACCTGCGGCGGCGATCACGCCACGCGGGTGGGTTCGGCCGAGGCGGCGTACGATCGGACGCGGACCACAACCGGGAATGACTGGACGGCGCACGGCGTTGGCCAGTGCGTCCGGACCCACACCGCGCAGGGAGACTTCCACGTGACCACGCCAGCGCAGACCGAGTCGACCGAGGCCCAGGCCCCTACTTCCGTCGTCCTCACCGACGTCGCGGCGCAGAAGGTCAAGGCCCTGATCGAGCAGGAGGGCCGCGACGACCTGCGGCTCCGCGTCGCCGTGCAGCCGGGCGGCTGCTCCGGCCTGCGGTACCAGCTCTTCTTCGACGAGCGTTCGCTCGACGGTGATGTCGTCACCGACTTCGGCGGTGTCGGGGTCGTCGTCGACCGGATGAGCGCCCCGTACCTGTCCGGCGCGACGATCGACTTCGCCGACCGGATCGACGCCCAGGGCTTCACCATCGACAACCCCAACGCGGGCAACTCGTGCGCCTGCGGTGACTCGTTCAACTGAGTCACACCACACCGCATCATCGGCGGGGCCGTCCTTCGGGGCGGCCCCGCCGTCGTGGTCACTGGGAGCGGTCCCGAAGCCGGTGGCGTGCCGGTTACCGATGTCCGACCGACAGGACACTGTCAGGTTGCCGGGCCGGTAGGCTGACCGCGCCCTGCTCCCGACCCCGAGGGTTGACATGAAGATCGCCGTGACCGGCTCGATCGCCACCGATCACCTGATGAGCTTCCCCGGTCGCTTCGCCGACCAGCTCATCGCCGATCAGCTGCACAAGGTGTCCCTCTCGTTCCTGGTTGACGATCTGGTGCTCCGTCGCGGCGGTGTGGCCGCGAACATCTCCTTCGGCATGGGCCAGCTCGGCCTGCGTCCGGTGCTGCTCGGCGCGGTGGGGGCGGACTTCGCCGACTACCGCTCCTGGCTGGAGCGCCACGGCGTCGACTGCGACTCCGTGCACGTCAGCGAGGTGGCGCACACCTCCCGGTTCGTCTGCACCACCGACACCGACATGTGTCAGATCGCGTCGTTCTACGCCGGCGCGATGAGCGAGGCCCGCAACATCGAGCTCGCTCCGGTCGCCGACCGGGTCGGCGGACTGGACCTGGTGCTGGTCGGTGCCAACGACCCCGAGGCGATGCTGCGGCACTCGGCCGAGTGCCGCACCCGCGGGTACGCGTTCGCCGCCGACCCGTCGCAGCAGCTCGCCCGGATGCCCGGCGAGGACGTGGTGGCGCTCATCGAAGGCGCCGACTACCTGATGACCAACGACTACGAGAAGTCGCTGTTGCAGAGCAAGGCGAAGCTGAGCGACGACCAACTGCTGGACCTGGTCAAGGTGCGGGTCACCACGCTGGGCAAGCACGGTGTGGAGATCGCCGGCCGGGGCATCGACCCGATCCACGTACCGATCGCGCGGGAGATCCGGGCGGTCGACCCGACCGGGGTCGGTGACGGTTTCCGGGCCGGGTTCTTCACCGCGCTCTCCTGGGGGGTCGGCCTGGAGCGGGCCGCCCAGGTCGGCTCGCTGCTGGCCACGCTCGTCCTGGAAACCGTCGGGACCCAGGAGTACGACGTCCGCCGCGACCTGTTCGTCAAGCGCCTGGCCGAGTCCTACGGCGACGAGGCGGCCGACGAGATCCGCCCCCACCTCCTCCCGGCCTAACCCCGACGCCCACCCCCACCCCCACCCCTCGGCCTCGCCGATCTTGCACTTTGTGTTGCCGTCTCGCGGCTTTTGCGCCTTTTGTCGGCACAGAAAGTGCAAGATCGCGGGGTGCGTGGGGGTGCGTGGGGGTGCGTGGGGGTGGGGTGGGGTGGGTTAGTGGAGGCGGCGGACGTCGTAGGCGGGGCCTTCGGGTCCGTCCACCGAGCCGAGGAAGTCCTGGCCGCGCATCCGGCACCAGGCGGGGATGTCGACCGCCGCTGCCGGGTCGTCGGCGAGCACCCGGACCACCGTGCCGACCGGCACCTGCGGCAGTCGCCGGGCCGCCGCGATCACGGGCAGCGGGCAACGCTGCCCCCGACAGTCGATCACCTCGTCCGGCATCGTCACAGCCCCACCACCCCAGCCTCGGCGCGCAACTCGGCGACGATCCCGGGCAACTCGCCGAGGAACCGTTCGACGTCCGCCTCGGTCGTCTCCCGGTGCAGGCTGACGCGCACGTTGCCGTGCGAGAGCACCCCCATCGCCTCCAGCACGTGCGACGGCCGCAACGTGGACGACGTGCAGGACGAACCGGACGACACGGCGAAGCCCCGCCGGTCCAGCGCGTGCAGCAGCGCCTCCCCGTCGACGTACAGGCACGAGAAGGTGACCAGGTGGGGGAGTCGGCGCACCGGGTCGCCGACCACCTCCACGTCGGGCACCTCCACCGCGACCCGCGCCCGGATCCGGTCCACGAGCGCGGCCAGCCGGGTCGCCTCGGCCGCCGCGTCCGCCGCCGCCGCCCGCAGGCTCGCCGCCGCCGCCACCACCGCCGGCAGGTTCACCACCCCGGGGGTACGTCCACCCTCCCGCTCGTCGGCCGGCCAGGGTGACTCCCAACGGGTGCCCTTGCGCACCGCCAGCACCCCCACCCCGGGAGGGCCGCCCCACTTGTGGGCGCTCGCGCTGAGCACCGACCAACCGGTCGGCAGGGGCACCCGGCCGACCGACTGCGCCGCGTCCACGTAGAGCGGCACCCCCACCTCGGCGCAGGCGGCGGCCGCCTCGGCGACCGGTTGCACGGTCCCCACCTCGTGACTGGCGGTGATCAGCGCGGCCAGCGCGACCCCGGGGGCGCGAACGGCGGCCGACCACGCGGGCAGGTCCAGCCGGCCCGACCGGTCGACCGGCACACCGGTCGCGGTCCCGCCCGCCGCCTCGTGCCGCTCCGCCGCGTGCAGCACGGCCGAATGCTCGATCGCCGAGTGCACAAGCGTCGACCCGACTCGGCGCCGGGCCGCCAGGCCGCCGAGCACCGCACCGTGGGCCGCGGTCGTACCACTGGGGGTGAAGGACACCTCGTCCGGGCGGACGCCGAGCGTCAGCGCGGTGGCCTCGCGGGCGGCGTCGAGCAGTTGTCGTGCCCTGCGGGCCTGGGCGTAGAGCTTGCCCGGGTCGGCCCAGCCGTCGTCGAAGGCGGCCAGCAGCGCCTGCCGCGCGACCGGATGCATCGGCGCGGCGGTCGCCGCGTCCAGGTAGACCGGGGATGCGCTCACAGATCCGCCTTTTGTTCGCGATTGCGGGGCTCGCGACCCCGGCTCGCTCCTCGCACTCACAGATCGACAGGCTATCGCGGCGGTATGCCCATCATCCCCCCAATGGGGGGCGGACAGTGACCCCACCACTGTTGAGTCCGTCATGGTCGAGTAATCTGCGACCGTCGGTGACGCCTTTGCCGCCGGTGCTGAGGAAAGACGCACCGCGGCGCGCTAGGGAGGCAGGACCAGGTGGTCGCAAGGAGTTCGGAGGTACGGCCGTCGGCCGTACGGCACAGCGCTTCGCCAGGGGTCGGTGGACGCCGGGGGCGTGGTGCTGGTCGGTTGGCCGGGCTCGGTCTCAGTGGCGTCGCGCTGCTGATCCTGCTCACGGGCTGTGATGTGGGTCAGGCGTTTGACGGCTTCGGTTGGCCGCAGGGCGGCATCTCGCCGGAGTCCAAGCGGATGTACGACCTGTGGATCGCCTCCTGCATCGCCGCGCTCGCGGTCGGCGTCTTCGTGTGGGGCCTGATCTTCTGGTGCGTCGTGCGCTACCGCAAGCGTGGCAACGCGCTGCCGGTGCAGACCCGCTACAACCTGCCGATGGAGTTCCTCTACACCATCGCGCCGATCCTGATCGTCTCCGTGCTCTTCTACTACACGGCGATCGTGCAGACCGACGTCGACAAGCTGTCGAAGAACCCGGACGTCACGGTCGAGGTCGTCGCCTTCAAGTGGAACTGGCAGTTCAACTACCGCGACGGCCAGGGCACGGAGGCCCGCACCACCGCGTCGACGCTCGGCACCAGCGAGGTCATTCCGGTGCTGGTGCTGCCGACCGGCCGGTCCATCCGCTTCGAGGAGACCAGCCGCGACGTCATCCACTCGTTCTGGGTGCCGGAGTTGCTGTTCAAGCGGGACGTCATGCCGGGCAAGATCCGTAACGTGTTCGAGGTCTCCAGTCTGGACGCCGAGGGCGCGTACGTCGGGCGCTGCGCCGAACTGTGCGGCAGTTACCACGCGTTCATGAACTTCGAACTGCGGGTGGTCTCGCCGGAGAAGTACGACCAGTTCCTCGCTGCCAAGCAGAGCGGCAAGTCGACCCAGGACGCGCTGACCCAGATCGGCGAGCAACCGTACGCGGAGACCACGCAGCCGTTCGACACCCGGCGGACGCAGGACAACTTCAACCCGGACAAAGTTCCGGCCCGCACGGGAAGCTGAGGCAGCCGCATGAAGACCGAGTGGCGTATCTTCCTGGTCATCGCCGGGTTCCTCTTCGGTGCCACCATCCTCTACGGCGCCTGGACCAACGGCGCGTCCGGCGGCATCGAGTGGGTGGGCACCGTTGCCCTGCTGCTGTCGTTCCTGCTCTGCTCGATGTGCGGTGGCTTCTTCTGGTTCGTCTCCCGCCGCATCGACCTGCGCCCCGAAGACCGCCCGGACGCCGAGATCGCCGACGGCGCCGGTGAGGTCGGCTTCTTCAGCCCGGGCAGCTACTGGCCGTTCGGTCTGGCGCTGTCCGCCGCGATCGCCGCGCTCGGCATGGTGTTCTGGCAGTACTGGCTGATCGGCGCCGGTCTGTTGGCGGTCGTCTTCTCCGCCTGCGGGCTGCTGTTCGAGTACTACAGCGGCACCCGGCGCACCGCCGAGCACTGATCCACCCGGTCGCCGTCGCGACCGACCCGTACGCCACGAGGGCCCGCATCCCACTGGGAGCGGGCCCTCGTCGTGGGCGCGCACCGGGCGGCGCGGTGTTGGGCGTGTGGCGCGGTGCCGGCGGGGCGGTGAGCTTCAGGCGGCGTGGCGGTAAGTGGGCCGGTGGCGTCGGCGCTCGGCCAGCCGGGTGACCGGGAAGGCGAACGTGGCGATCACCACGGCGGCGCCGCAGCCGGTGCAGATCAGCTCGGGACAGTCGGTGTCGTGGCCGTCGACGCAGGGCGGCACCTCGAACGGCGTCACGTCCTCGCAGAGATCGCAGTAGAGCTCGCGGTGCGACACGGGTGTCTCCTTCTCACTCCAGGTGAACCGCCCCGGATGCGACAACGACGCACAACGGAAGCGGAGAACCACTCGCCTGTAGTTTTCCAGGCGGGTCCGACAAATCTCCGCGCAGCGCCGCTCCGGAAGCCCAGCACCGGCCCGCCGCCGCCCCCGCGGCAGGCCTCCGCCGCAGGGCTGGACGCTGGGCTCCCCGACAGGGCTGGGCGCCGCCGCTGGGCTCCGCGACAGGGCCGGGCGCCGCCGCTGGGCTCCCCGACAGGGCTGGGTGCCGCCGCTGGGCTGGGGCCCAGGGTGCCGCCACAGGGCGGCCTCATCGTCGGGCTGGGCGCATGATCCACTCGACATCATTGAAGTCGCGGTATCCAGGGCCGTTGGACACCACCGATTCAAGGATCTTGAGTCGATCAAGGCTCGGGCGGACGTCAGACACCACGGATTCAAGGAACCCGAGTCGATCAGGGCTCGGAGAGCGGCGTGCGGAGAGCCGGAGAGCGGCGTGTCGGCGGCCGAGGCAAGCGGTCAGCGCGTCGGCGGTCGGCGCGTCGGGTGACGGCGCGTCGGGTG
>NZ_JBNCKO010000006.1:105770-336911 GCF_049841595.1 Micromonospora sp. DT228 | reverse complement strand
GGTGACGGCGTGGCGCGGTGACGGCGTGGCGCGGTGACGGCGTGGCGCGGTGACGGCGTGGCGCGGTGACGGCGTGGCGCGGTGACGGCGTGGCGGTCAGGCGGGCGTCGGCCCGAGGGCGACGGCCGTCTTGATCCAACGGTCCAGGGTCGCGGCGGCCGCGCCCGAGTCGATCGACTCGGCCGCGCGGTTCATGCCCGCGCGCAGCGCCTCGGTCAGGTCGCCGTCGAGCGGACCCTGGGTGGCCAGCGCCGCGGCGGCGTTTACCAGCACCGCGTCCCGGACCGGACCCGTCTCACCGGCCAGCAGGCGACGGGCCACCGCGGCGTTGTACGCGGCGTCACCGCCCCGCAGGTCCTGGAGGGTGGATCGGGGCACCCCCAGGTCGGTCGCGTCCAGCACGGCCTCGCGTACGGTGCCGTTCTGGGCTGCCCAGACGCGGGTCGGTGCGGCGGTGGTGAACTCGTCCAGGCCGTCCTCGCCGCGCATCACGATCGCCGAGTCGCCGCGGGCGGCGAACACGCTCGCCATCACCGGGGCCATCCGGGCGTCGAAGCAGCCGACCGCGCCGGAACGGGGGCGGGCCGGGTTGGTCAGCGGGCCGAGGAAGTTGAAGAAGGTGGGCACCCCCACCTCGCGGCGGACCGGGCCGCCGTGCCGCATGCCGGGGTGGAACCGGGCCGCGAAGCAGAAGCCGATGCCCGCCTCCTCGACGCAGCGGGCCACCTGTTCGGGGCCGAGGTCCAGCGGGATGCCGAGGAATTCCAGCAGGTCGGCCGTGCCGCAGAGGGAGGAGGCGGCCCGGTTGCCGTGCTTGACCACGCGTACGCCCGTGCCCGCGACCACAAGCGCGGTCATCGTGGAGATGTTGACCGTGTGGGCGAGGTCACCGCCGGTGCCGACCACGTCGATCGCGGTGCGGCGTACCTCCTCGGGAAGCACCACCGGCACCGCGCGACCCAGCATGGCCTCGACGAGACCGGCCAGTTCGGCCGGGGTCTCGCCCTTGGCCCGCAGCGCGATGGCGAAGGCCGCGATCCGCGCCGGGCTCGCCGAACCGGTCATGATCTCGTCCATCGCCCAGGCGGTGTCGGCGGTGGACAGCTCCTCGCCCCGGAGCAGCGAGGTGAGCAGGTGCGGCCAGGTCCGATCGCCCATGGTGGGCCTCCCGAGCGTACGAGGTGCGGGTGGGCTGGGACGGGCGTCGGCGGATCCGACGCCGTGGCGGTGGCGGATCGCTGGGGGACGTCAGGCGGGTGCGTGCGTCCGCAGCAGCTCGGCCACCGTGCCTCCGGTGGTCACCGGGTCGAGCGGGTGCACGAGCGTGGCGTCGACCTCGGCGTACGCGGCGAGCCATCGGTCGGCGGCGCGGGCGATCACCAGGCAGGTCGGGGGAGCGTCGTCCCGGTCGTCCTTGATCTGCCGGGCGATGCCGATGCCGCCACCCGGGCTCGCCTCACCGTCGAGCAGCACCAGGTCGATCTCGTAGTCGTCGACCAGCCGGATGGTCTCCGCGTAGGTCGACGCGTCGACGAACTCGATCTTCAGGCCGGGCGCCGGTCGGGTGCCGACGGCCATCCGCATCCGGTCACGGACCTGCGGGTCGTCGCTGTAGAGCAGGACTGTGCAAAGACGGTCGCTCATGCCGGCACTCCGCTTCGCTCCGTGCCGTCATGAGGCACCATCGCACTGAGCCCGATGATTCGTTCGCTGCGCTCACTCATGCTGGACTGGCTCCCACCTCGTAGCTGCCCGCCGATCGTACCGGTCCGCGTGACGTAGCCGACATCCCGCCCGGCGGCACCCGTCGGGGCGTACCGTCCGGGCAGCTCAGGCGGGCGCGGCGTCGGCGGCGCGTTCGCGGGCCTCCTGGCGGTCCAGCTCGCGGTCGACCCGGCGGGCCTCCCGCTCGGACTGCTTGACCCACTGCACCACCAGCACCGCGAGCATGGTCACACTGACGAACTCACCGCCGGCCCAGAGGATGCCGCCGGCGACCACCTGGTCGGCCTTGGGGTCGGACCAGGCGAGGTTGAGCGACGGGTACCAGTCGCCGCCGAAGAGCGTGGTGCTCTGCATGATCGTGAGGCCGAGCACGGTGTGGAACGGCACGGAGAGCAGCATCAGGAGCGCACGCGCCGGGTACGGCCAGCGGCCGGGCAGCGGGTCGAGGCCGAGCAGCGGCCAGAAGAACACGCAGCCGGTCATGATGAAGTGCGCGTGCACCAGCTCGTGCGCCCAGGCGTGTTCGAGGGTGAAGCGGTACAGGTCGCTGAAGTACAACACGAACGGGTTGACCACGAAGATGGCGAACGCCACCAGCGGGAAGCTGTAGACCCGGGCGACGCGGCTGTGCACGATCGCCAGCAGGCGCCTGCGCGGCCCGATCGGCAGCGTGCGCAGGGCCAGGGTCATCGGCGCGCCCAGCGCCAGGAAGATCGGCGCCACCATGGACAGCACCATGTGCTGGATCATGTGCACGGACAACAGCGCCGTGTCGTACGCGTGCAGCCCGCTGACCGTGACCAGCGCGATGCCGCCCAGGCCGGGGCCGAGGAAGAACACGGTACGGACGACCGGCCAGCGGTCGCCACGCACGCGCAGCCGGTGCACCCCGTAGAGGTAGAGGCCGGCGGCGAGCACCAGGCCGAGGGCCAGCCAGCTGTCCAGCCGGGTCTCGGTGAGCACCGCGCCGACGGTGAACGGCGGCGGGGCCGAGGTGGCGGCGAAGATCGGATCGACGTGCAGCACGCTTTTCAGGCTAGGCCAGGCGAACCGGACCCTGACGGTCGGGCCACGGAAGGCGCAGGTTTGCCACCCCGCTGATCGCCGGCCCCGGTCAGGGGCAATAATGACGGCGTGACTGCGGCCCCAGCCATTGACAAGAGCCGGATCCACTCTCTGACCCGACCGAACATGGTCAGCGTCGGGACGATCGTGTGGCTCTCCAGCGAACTCATGTTCTTCGCGGCGCTCTTCGCGATGTACTTCTCGATCCGCGCGGCTGCGCCGGAGCAGTGGGAGAAGCACACCGAGGCGCTGAACATCCCGTACGCGACCACCTTCACGGTGATCCTGGTGCTGTCCTCCGTGACCTGCCAGCTCGGCGTCTTCGCGGCGGAGAAGGGCGACGTCCACGCGCTGCGGCGCTGGTTCACCGTCACCTTCGTGATGGGCCTGATCTTCGTGCTCGGCCAGCTGAACGAGTACCGGCACCTGGTCGAGGACGGCATCAAGATCAACGGAGACGGGTACGGGTCGGTGTTCTACCTGACCACCGGCTTCCACGGCCTGCACGTGACCGGCGGTCTGATCGCCTTCATCATCTTCATGGTCCGTACGACCATGGGCCGGTTCACTCCGGCGCAGGCGACCTCGGCGATCGTCGTGTCGTACTACTGGCACTTCGTCGACGTCGTGTGGATCGGGCTGTACGGCATGATCTACTGGCTTCAGTGATCTTGCGCGTCACGTTCCGTGCTGCTGCTCCGTCCCCTGAGACAGGTCCAACCGGTTAAGGACACCGCTCATGACTTCTGACAACGACCGCCGACGCGGTCTGCTCGCGCGGTTGCGTGAGCGGCCCGCCGCGCGCAGCAGGGGCCGCCGCCGGCTGGGCGCCGCGGTCCGGCTGATTGCCGCGCTGATGCTCGCCGGCGGTGCCTACACCGTCTTCGCGCCCGGTGCCCAGGCGCAGGACAACCCGCAGCTGACCGCAAGCGCCGCCGAGGGCAAGGCGCTGTTCGACGTGAGCTGTGTGACCTGTCACGGCCGCAACGCCCAGGGTGTCGAGGGTCGCGGTCCGAGCCTGATCGGCGTCGGCGCGGCCTCGGTCGAGTTCCAGGTCAGCTCCGGGCGGATGCCGCTGGCCCGCCAGGAGGCCCAGGCGCACCGCAAGCCCCCCGTCTTCACCGACGACCAGGTCCGTCAGCTCGCCGAGTACATCCAGGAGCTCGGTGGCGGCCCGGTCGTGCCCGCGGGCGAGAAGCTCGGCGAGGACGGCAACATCGCCGCCGGCGGTGAGCTGTTCCGGATCAACTGCTCGCAGTGCCACGCCTTCGGCGGCGGCGGCGGCGCGCTCTCCTCGGGCAAGTTCGCCCCGAGCCTGCACCCCGCCACCGACCGCCAGATCTACGCGGCGATGCTGAGCGGCCCGCAGAACATGCCGGTGTTCGGCGACAACCAGATCACTCCGGAGCAGAAGGCGAACATCATCGCCTACATCCAGGAGACGCTGAAGCACGACCAGGACCCGGGAGGGTTCAACCTCGGGCGGTACGGCCCCTCCACCGAGGGCCTGGCGATCTTCCTGGTTGGCATCGTGGCGCTCGTCTTCGCCAGCCTGTGGATTGCGGGCAAGTCGTGACCGAGCGGATCATCCGATTCAGTGCTGTGGTGCCGCTCGGCGCCACCCGTAGCGAGGTGACGGCATGAGCACCCACACCGAGCACCAGGCCCCGCAGGGCCAGGAGCCGCTCGACGTGAACGACCCCAAGCTGACCCGGTTCGACATCGTTCGCGAGGGCGCGCGTCGGGACGACATCGAGATCGTCCACTACGAGCCACAGGTGCTGCCGGGCACCAAGGCGGAGCGTCGGCTGACTCGCGTGGTCGCCGGGTTCTTCCTGATCACCGGCCTGGCCGCGACCGCGTTCCTGGCCATCTACATCTGGTGGCCCTGGCAGTACGAGCCGGGCCGTGGCGGCGACAAGTGGTACACGCCGCTGCTGGGCGCCACCCTCGGCATCGCGCTGCTCGCCGTCGGCTTCGGCATCCTGACCTGGGGCAAGAAGTTGCTGCCCAAGGAGGTCTCGATCCAGGACCGGCACGAGGGGCAGGTCGATTCCGAGGGCCGCACCATCACCGGCCAGACCATGCTCTACATGGCCGACGAGTTGGGTGTGAAGCGTCGCCCGCTGCTCGGCATCTCGCTGCTGGCCGGTCTCGCGCCGGTCGCCGCGGTCGCGGCGGCGCCACTGGTCGGCGGTCTGATCTCCCAGCCGCACAAGAACAACCAGATGTTCACCACCGGGTTCGCCCCGGGCGAGGGTGGGCAGAGGATCCGGCTGGTCCGCGAGGACGGCCGCCCGGTACGCCCGGCGGACGTCAGCGTCGGCGGTCAGATCACTGTCTTCCCCGGCATCGAGCACGGGGTGAGCAACATCCACGCCGACTCCCCGACACTGCTGATCCACCTGCGCGACTCCGACGCCCAGAAGTCCCGGGAGGCCAACTCCCGGCCGGACGTCAAGCACGGTGACTACATGTGGGGCAACTACGCCGCGTTCTCCAAGGTGTGCACGCACGCCGGCTGCCCGGCCAGCCTCTACGAGCAGCAGACCAACCGGCTGCTCTGCCCGTGCCACCAGTCCCAGTTCCTGATCACCGATAACGCCCGGCCCGTCTTCGGCCCCGCCAGCCGGCGGCTGCCGCAGCTGCCGATCGAGGTGGACTCCGAGGGCTTCTTCGTGGCGAAGTCCGACTACACTGAGACCGTCGGGCCTGATTTCTGGGAGCGGCCATGAAGCGTCGAAAGTTTGACCTTGCGGCGACGCCGGGCAAGGCCGCGGTGGGAGTGGACGACCGCTTCCAGGTGGCCACCCCGCTGCGCAAACTGCTGAACAAGGTCTTCCCGGACCACTGGTCCTTCCTGCTCGGCGAGATCGCGCTGTTCTCGTTCGTCGTGCTGCTGCTGACCGGTGTGTTCCTCACCTTCTTCTACGAGCCGGCGATGACCGAGGTGGTCTACGACGGCAGCTTCGCGCCGTTGCAGGGCACGCCGATGTCCGCCGCGTACGCCTCCAGCCTGGACCTGTCGTTCGACGTCCGCGGTGGTCTGGTGATGCGGCAGATGCACCACTGGGCGGCGCTGCTGTTCATGGCCGCGATCGTCGTGCACATGCTGCGGGTGTTCTTCACCGGCGCCTTCCGCAAGCCGCGCGAGACCAACTGGATCATCGGCTCGCTGCTGTTCTGGGTCGGCTTCCTGGCCGGCTTCACCGGCTACTCGCTTCCGGACGACGGCCTGTCCGGCACCGGCCTGCGGATCGCCTCGGCGATCATGCTGTCCATCCCGGTGATCGGTTCCTGGGTCACCTCGTCGATCTTCGGTGGCGAGTTCCCGGGCACGATCATCATCAGCCGGTTCTTCATCGCCCACGTGCTGCTCATTCCCGGTCTGCTGGTGGCGCTGATCAGCGTCCACCTCGGCCTGGTGTTCAAGCAGAAGCACACCCAGTGGCCCGGCCCCGGCCGGACCAACAACAACGTGGTCGGCGAGCGCATGTTCCCGCGCTACGCGCTGAAGCAGGGCGGCTTCTTCATGGTCGTCTTCGGCGTCATCGCGCTGATGGGCGGTCTGTTCCAGATCAACCCGATCTGGTTGTTCGGCCCGTACGAGGCGTGGGTGGTCTCTTCCGCCAGCCAGCCCGACTGGTACGTCATGTTCCTCGACGGGTCGACCCGACTCATGCCGGCCTGGGAGATCAACATCCCGCTCGGTGACGGGTACGTGATTCCGCCGCTGTTCTGGCCGACTGTCGTGCTGCCCGGCATCCTGGTGGGCCTGTCGACGATGTACCCGTTCCTGGAAGCCCGACAGCTCAAGGACCGCAAGAACCACAACCTGCTCCAGCGGCCCCGCGACGCGCCGGCGCGGACCGCGGTGGGCGCCATGGCCGTGTCGTTCTACGTCGTGTTGACGCTCTCCGGCGGCAACGACGTGATCGCCGACAAGTTCCAGATCAGTTTGAACGCGATGACCTGGGCTGGCCGGATCGGTCTGCTGGTGGTCCCGCCGCTGGCGTACTACGTGACGTACCGCCTCTGCCTGGGCCTGCAACAGCACGACCGGGAGGTGCTCGCGCACGGCGTGGAGACCGGCATCATCCGGCGTATGCCGGACGGTCGGTTCGTCGAGGTGCACCAGCCGCTCAGCGCGTCGAACGGGCACGCGGACGGCCACGGCGAGCTGGAGTACGTCGGCTGGGTCGTACCGAAGAAGATGAACCGGCTCGGGGCACTCGGCCCGGCCATCCGGGGCTTCTTCTACCCGATCGAGAAGCCGGTCGAGGCGCCGGTCTCGCCGGGGCACCCGCCGGTCGAGGCCCGGCCGGAGCGCGAAGAGATCACCAGCGGCGACAACCGCCGCTGACCAGCCCGAACGCACTGCGACGTGGCGCCCGCCGGATCCCGGCGGGCGCCACGTCGTGTGGGTACCCCACCGCCCATCCGGCCAGGAGTCGGACGGCCGTGGCGGGACCGGTCGACCCCGCGCGACGGGCGATCGCAGGAATAACCCCGGTGAGCCGGGTATCCGTGCGGTCCAACGTCTCAAGGGGGGGAAGCATGTTGGGTCTCAAACGCCTCGGCCTGTTGGCCGCGCTGGTACTGGTCGGGGTCGCGCCGGCTGCGGCCGCGCAGGCCGCGGCACAGCCGTCGACGCAGGACACCCAGTACCTGCAGGCGGTACACCAGGTCAACCTGTTCGAGATCACCGCTGGTGACCTGGCTCAGCAGAAGGGTCAGGACCAGGGGGTCAAGGACCTGGGCGCGATGCTGAAGACCGACCACACCCAGCTGGACCAGACGGTGCAGCAGACCGCGTCCCAGCTCGGGGTGGAACTGCCGAACGAGCCCAGCGCCGATCAGCAGGCGGTCATCGACAAGCTGAACAACGCCAGCGGCGCGGAGTTCGACCGCCTCTGGGTGACGAGTGAGCTGGCCGGGCACGTCCAGGCCATTCAGGCCACCCAGACGGAGATCTCGCAGGGCTCCGAGCAGTCGGTGGTCCAGTTGGCCCAGACGGCCCTGCCGACGCTGCAGGCGCACTATGACGAGCTGGTGCAGCTCGCCAACAAGCTGGGCATCCCGGTTCCGCAGACCAGCGCCAGCGGCACGCCCAGCCCGGGTGGCACTGGCACCGAGTCCCCGGCTCCGGGTGGCACCGGCACCGAGTCGCCGGCTCCGGGTGGCGGCACCACCGAGGCCCCGGCTCCGGGCACCACCGAAACGCCGGCTCCCAGCGTGAGCTGACGTAGCGACAGCAGACGGCCGGTCCACCCGCAGGGGTGGACCGGCCGCCGTGCGTGCGCTTGTCAGTCGGCGCTGGAGAGGCCGATCGCGAACGCCTCCTCCAGGTCGTGCTGGGAGTACGCCCGGAACGCGATGTGCGACTCGGTGTTGAGCACGCCCGGCACCTTGGAGATGCTGCCGGCGATGACCTGGGCGATCTGGTCGAACTCGCGGACCCGGACGATGGCGATGAGGTCGACGTGCCCGGCCACCGAGTAGACCTCGCTGACCCCGGGGAGGCTGGCCAGGGTCTCCGCCACCTCGGGGATCGCGTCGGTGGCACAGTCGATCAGCACGATGGCGGTGATCACGGGACATCTCTCCGTTCGTCGGCGTCGTCGCCCATGCTAGATGTTTCCGGGTGGCCCGGCGTCCTGCCCCCGTCGTCCTGGCCGCTCAGCCGGCCGCGGCGACCGCGACGGTGCGTCCGTCCCCGGCCCGGATCACGCCGCGCAGCCGCTCGCCGTCCGGCACGACAGCACCCGGCCACACCACCGTACGGAACACGTCGCCGTCCACCCGCGCGCCCGCGCCGACCACCGACTCCACGCAGCGACCGGTCACCGTGGCGGACCTGTCGACGAGGGCGCCGCCGTTCGCGGCGTGCAGGTTGGCTGCCAGGTAGTCGGCGGGGGTGCCGGTGTCGTAGAAGGTGCCCGGGTAGGGCACCACCTCCAGCGCACCCGCCGCCTCGGCCGGGCGCCAGACGGCGCGGACCAGGTCGGAGAAGACGACCGGCAGGTCACGGACGAGCCGCCAGGGCAGCAGCGAGAAGCCGGTGAAGCTGTGCCCGGCGAAGGTGCCCGGCGCCGCCGGGTCCGCGGCGGGTTGACCGAGCAGGCGTACGGTGTGGCCGTCCCACCCGTCGAGCAGGGCCGCCACGTCCGGGCCCGGCGGCGCGGCCGGGTCGGCGAGGTACGCGTCGGCGTTGCCGACAAGCACCGGCCGCCCGTCGATCCAGTCCCGCAGGTTGGCCACCCCACCCGCGGTGCCCAGCGGCTCGCCCGGCTCGACGGACAGGTGTGCGCGGTCGCCGACGTGGGCGACCACCTGGTCACCGAGATAGCAGGCGTTCACCGCGACCCGGGCGGGACCGACCAGGCCGAGCCCCGCGACCCGGGCCAACGCCCGATCCAGCAGCGGGACGTTGCCCACCGGGCAGAGCGCCTTGGGCACCCGTTCGGTGAGCGGGCGCAACCGGGTGCCCTCGCCGGCGGCGAGCACCACCGCGCACAACTCCGCCGGCACGGCCGCCGTCCCGGTCATGGCAGGTCGTCGGGGATCGGGGGCGGGAACTGCCCGGCCAGCGGCCCGATGTCGTAGTAGGCGAGCAGCCGGGCGGTCGGCCAGGTCAGCTTGGGCAGGTCGTCCAGCGGGTGCCAGGCGGCCTCGAGGACCTCCGCGCCGTCGACCGCCAGCTCGGTGCCGGACGCTGGCACCTCCGCCTCGAAGACCACGTCCACCCAGCCCTTGGCGTGCACGATCGCGTTCGGCACCGCCGGACGTAGCCGGGACGGGGGGAGCCGGACGCCGGATTCCTCGAACAGCTCGCGGGCCGCGCCCACGACCGGGGCCTCACCGCGGTCCAGGAGGCCGGCGGGCAGCGACCAGCCCTTGCCGGGGGGTTGACGCAGCATCAGCAGCCGTCCCGCGCCCGGTGCCTCGGAATCGCGGACCAGGGTGACCGCACCGACGATGTACTTCGGCATCGCCAGCTTGACCAGCCGCCGACGCACCGGCAGCGGCAGCCGGTAGAAGGCCTGGTAGAAGATGGCCCGACCGGTGGCGCGGGAACGGGGGATCATGACCCCAGGCTAGTGGTCGCGAATGTCGTTCGGACGCGCTGGGGCGGCCCGCTCACTGTCGATGGTCGACCAGGTCGATGAGCTGGCGTACCACGGTGTCCGGTTCGATGACCCGGTCGAAGACCGCGACCAGCAGGGTCTCCAGATCGGGATAGCCCAACTCCTCGGAGAGGCGCAACAGCGGCAGGTCGCTGGCGAGGCCCCGGTTGTGCTGACGCAGGGTGAGCCCGATGGTGGCCCGACCGAGACGGACCTTGTCGCTGATCGTGATGCCCGGCTCGGTGTGCTCGGCGAACCACCTGTTGATCTGCATCTGCGCGTGTGGCGACTTGACGAAGCTCAACCACTCGCGGCGGGGACCCCGCGAGGCGACACCGGCCTCGGACCCGTTGTCGCCGTCGTTCTCGGTGAAGATCTCCACCACGTCGCCCTCGTCCAGCTCCGAACTCAGCGGGGCCAGCCGACCGTTGATCCGCGCCGCGAGACAGCGGTCGCCCCGTTCGTTGCCCAGCTCGTACGCGAGGTCGACGGGGGTGGCGCCGCCCGGCAGCACGACCTGCCGCCCGTCGGCGAAGACCTGGATCTGACCCTCGGCGAGGTCACAGCGCAACGACTCGAGGAACTGCGCCGGGTCGGCGGCGTCCGGTTCCCAGTCGAGCACCCGGCGCAGCCAGTCCAACTGCTCGGCGCGGGCCGCCGCGCTGCCGCGCCCCGACTGGGGGAAGCGGAAGTCGGCGGCGATGCCGTACTCGGCGGAGCGGTGCATCTCCTCGGTGCGGATCAGCACCTCGACAGTGCGGTCCTGGGGGCCGCAGATGCTCGTGTGCAGCGAACGGTAGAGGTTGTTCTTCGGTGAGGCGATGAAGTCCTTGAAGCGCCCGGGGATGGGTCGCCAGGTGCCGTGGATCGCGCCCAGCGCGGCGTAACAGTCGGTGGGCGGGCCGTCGACCACCACCACGATGCGGGGCAGGTCGAACGGGGCGGTGTGGCCGCCGGCGATGGTGTCCTTCCAGATCGAGTAGAGGTGCCGGGGGCGGGGGCTCACGAGGGCGTCGACCCGGCTGCGCTTCAGCGCGACCCGGGCGCGGGTGACCACCGCGTCGAGGTACGCGTCCCAGCCCGGCCGGTCGTGCACGTGCCGGGCCAGCCGGGCGTGCTCGTCGGGCTCCAGGTGCAGCAGCACCACGTCGTCCAGCTCGCGCTTGAGCGTCTGGATGCCCAGCCGGTCACAGAGCGGGACCAGCACCTCCTGGGTCTTGCGGGCGATGCGCTCGCGCGACGACGCCGAGCGCACCCCGAGGGTGCGCATGTTGTGCAGCCGGTCGGCCAGTTTGATGATCAACACCCGGACGTCCTTGGCTGCCGCCACGATCATCTTGCGGATCGTCTCCGCCTCGGCGGCCTTGCCGTAGAACGCCTTGTCGAACTTGGTCACCCCGTCGACCAGGTGGGCCACCTCGCCGCCGAAGTCCTCGGAGAGCGCCTGGAGGGTGTAGCGGGTGTCCTCCACGGTGTCGTGCAGCAGCGCCGCGACCAGAGTGGTGGTGTCCATCCCCAGCTCGGCGCAGATCTGCGCCACCGCGAGCGGATGGGTGATGTACGGCTCACCGCTCTTGCGGAACTGCCCGCGGTGCATGTTTTCCGCGATCGTGTACGCACGTCGCAGCACCGCGGGATCGGTGCCGGCGTGGATGCTCCGGTGGGTGCGCACCAGTTGGGTGACCGGGTCGGAGTCGGTGGTCGGCCAGCTGAGTAGCGAGCGCAGTCGGCGGGCGAGCGGCAGCTCACCCGGCTGTGTCGGCAGGGCGCCCCCCAGGGCGGCGCCGTGTCCGGCGTCGACGTCCACGAGGGACACCTCCTCACCCCGGCTCCACGGCGCCGGGAGCCGGCGGCGGGAGCAGGCCCACGAATCGGGCAGGACTGCACTTCTCTAACAGCCTAAGCGAGTCGACGTAGTCCGATCGGTCAGTTGGTCATGAGCGTTCGGTCGAGAGTTGGTGGGACGCGGCGTTCTCGGCCTTCGTCAGCAGGTCACGGAACCGCCCCGCGCCTCCCACCGGGGAGGACCAACCGGAGGACATCTCGACAAGTCGGGTTTCCGGTCGCTCCAACCAGGACAGGATCCGCTCGGACTCCTCGGCGGTCGCCGCCGGCACCGGGCCGTGCCCGCCCGCCACCGTTTCGGCAGTGGCCCGAATGGTGGTCAGCGTGGGTCGCGGGTGCACGCCGGGCGGGGACACCCCCGCGCCGGCCAGCCGGCCGTGCCGCACCAGCGCCAACTCCCAGCCGCCCCGGGCGGCCGGTCGGGCCGCGGCCAGCTCGACGATCCCGGTCAGCGCGGCCAGCCGCTGCATCCGCACGGTGGCCCGCAGCACCGCCGCCAGCCGGGACCGCACCACCGCGGCCTCCTCGTAGCGCTTGTCGGCCGAGAGCACCTCGATCCGGGCGAGCAGCGCGTCCACCACCGGCTGTGGATCACTTGTCGTGGCGGTGCGGAAGGGCTGCGCCGCGCTGTCGTCGTACTCCTCGGGGGTGATCTTGTGCTCGCAGGGCGCCGGGCAGCGACCCAGCTCGGCCAGCGCGCAGGCCGGCGTGACGGTGCGCAGCGAGAGCCGGTGCGTGCACTGGCGCAGCGGCACGGCGTCGTGGAACCCGGCGGCGGCCAGCTCCGCGGCCCGCCGGGAGGTGAACGGACCGAGGTACGCGGTGTCGGTGGGGGAGAGGTCGCGGACGATCGAGAGCCGGGGATAGGGACCGTCGGTCAGCTTGAGCCAGACCATCCGCTCCGGGTATTTCGACCGCCTGTTGTACGGCGGGGCGTGCGCGGCGATCAGGCGCAGCTCGCGGACCTCCGCCTCCAACGAGTGGGCGCACTCCACCGCCTCGACCCGTTCGGCCGCCGCGAGCATCTCGGAGATCCGCGCCCGCTTCTCGCCGGCGGTGAAGTAGCTGCGCACCCGGGTGGCGATGTCGACGGAGGTGCCCACGTAGAGCGGACGGTCGTCGGCCGCCCGGAAGATGTAGACCCCGGGGACCTTGGGCAGCCCCTCGGCCAGGTGCCGTTTGCGGCGCTGGGTCGGGGTGACCGCCCGGGCGAACTCGATGGCGTCGCCGACCGTGTCCACCCGGTGCCCGCCGAGCCGACCGATCAGCCCGTGCAGCACGTCGACGGTGGCCAACGCGTCGTCCAGGGCGCGGTGGGTGGGCTGGGTGGCGGTGCGGAAGTAGGCGGCCAGGGTGCCGAGCTTGCGGTTGGGCACCTCGTCGCGGGTCAGCACCCGGCGGGCGAGCGCCGCCGTGTCCAACACGCGGGGGTTGGGCCAGCGGTAGCCGTGCTTGGCGCAGGCGGCCTTGAGGAAGCCCACGTCGTAGGGGGCGTTGTGGGCCACCAGCACCGCGTCGGCGATGAACTCCAGGAAGCTCGGCAGCACCTGCTCGATCGGCGGCGCCGGCACCAGCATCGCCTGGGTGATGCCGGTCAGCACGGTGATGAACGGTGGGATCGGCTGCCCCGGGTTGACCAGGGTGGCCAGCACCCCCAACTGCTCGCCACCGCGCACCCGCACCGCGCCGATCTCGGTGATGCCGCCGCCGTCCGGCGCGCCGCCGGTGGTCTCCAGGTCGACCACCGCGAAGGTGGTCGCGTAGAGCGGCAGCGCCGGGTCCACCCCGCCCACCGTCGGGTCGAGACCGGCCAGTGACTCCTGGACGTACTCCGCCTGTGCCATCGCCGGCACGCTAGCGCGCCGGTCCGACACTCCCGTCGCAGCCGTCTCACCAGTCACCATGGGGCTAGGATGAGAGATCGGCTCACTCACCGGGCGGTGGGCCCGGTCGCGGTGGGAGACTTGCCACATGCCCCTCACCGAGCCGTCCGACGACCACCTCCCGCAGGAGGATCCGGTCGCGCTCGACGGTGCGACGGGCAACCCGGACGACAACGTAGTCAGCGCGACATCCGACGCATCCGCGCCGACGGCGGCGGGCGACGGCGCGGCTGGCGAGCCGGAGCCGACGCTGCCCGAGCCGGTCCGGCAGCGGATCGTGGCGCTGACCGCCGCGGTGCTGCCCACCCTGCCCGCCGACGAGGTGCCGGTGCCGTTGCGTCGGGTGGCCAAGTTCGCCCCGAACCGGCGGGCCCGGCTCGGCGCGCCGGCCATCGCCGCCCAGCTCACCGCCGACCCGCTGTTCCGGCAGCGGGTCACCGCCCGGGTCCTGGCCGACGCCGGCGACCTCGGGGCCGCTGTCGTCGAGGGCACCGCGCCCGCCGCCGCCGACCCGGTCGAGGTCGCCGCGCTCGCCTACCTGGCCCGACCGCGCGGCTGGCGGGAGCTGATCGACGCCAGCGGTGCCGCCGTGCGTGCCGAGGCGGACAGCGCGGTCGTCGCCGAGCTGGTCCGCGAGGCCGAGCAGCGGGCCACCCGCGCCGAACACGACCGGGCGGTGGCCCGGGTGGAGGCGGAGAAGCTGCGCGACGAGCTGGCCCGCGTCCGGGAGGAGCTGGGTCAGCTCCGGGAGGAGTCCCGGCAGGTCGCCCGTACCCTCCGCGAGACCCAGGCCCGCGAGCGCAAGGCCAGCGAACTGCTGGCCACCGAGCGCGGCCGGGCCGCGCGCGCCAGTGCCGACGTCGACGCCGAGCTGCGCCGCGCCCGCGCCCGGCTGGCGGAGGCGGAGGCCGCCGCCGGGATGGCCCGGGCCAGCGCCAAGGAGTCCCGCTCGGTCGACGACGCCCGGCTCTGGTTGCTGCTGGAAACCATCGGCCAGGCCGCCGTCGGGCTGCGCCGCGAGCTGGCGCTCGACCCGGTCGACAAACTGCCCGCCGACTTCGTCGCCGACGCGTTCGCCGAACAGCCGGGCACCGCTCCGGCCAGCCCCGCCGCGCGTGCCCGCGACACCGACGACCCGGCTCGGCTCGACCAGCTGCTCGCTCTGCCCCGGGCGCACCTGGTGGTGGACGGCTACAACGTCACCAAGCGCGGCTTCGGCGAGATGTCCCTGGAACAGCAGCGCAAACGCCTGATCACCGGGCTGGGCGGGATCGCCGCGCAGACCGGCGACGAGGTCACCGTGGTCTTCGACGGCGCCGAGCGGATGCACGGGCTGCCGCCCGCGCCGCGCGGCGTACGGGTGCTCTTCTCCCGCAAGGGCGAGACCGCCGACGAGCTGATCCGGCGGCTGGTCCGCGCCGAGCCGGCGGGGCGTCCGGTGGTGGTGGTCTCGTCCGACCGCGAGGTCGCCGACGGGGTACGCCGGCATGGCGCCTACCCGCTGGGCGCCGACTCGCTGCTGCGGCGGCTCGCCCGCTCCTGACGCCGTCCGCGGGCGCCGTGATCGACACGGGTTTCATGATGTCGGGGTGTCCGGGCGGTCGGGATGGCCCGATTTCGCTGAACTGGAGTCGATCTCTCCCCCAAACGGACGGTCGGACGTGGTTTCTGTCGTACCCGGTGGTTAGCGTCGATGTCACCGATGGTGCTCGGTTGACGACGACAAGGCGTGAGCCGGCACCGCGAGCCGATCAGGAGGCGCGATGCTCATCGACTGTGACGGGTGCGCGAGGCGGGCCGACGGATGTTCCGGCTGCCCGCTGACCGCCCTGTTCGACGAGACGTCCCCGGCGGCCGGGCTGGTCGCCGCCGAGGTCGAGGCCATCGAGGTGCTCGCCCGGGCGGGCTTCGACGTGGAGGTGCTGGCCGCGCCCGCGCGCCCCAGCGCGGCTCGCCCCCGTGCCGTCCGCCGGATCGCCTGAGCACCACACCGCGCCCGGGAGCGGGCTTCTCGCGGACCATAGGATGAGCGGTCACGGCGGGAGGAGCGGCGCGATGAGCGGGTTACGACGGAACGACGGCGGGCTCGTCGGAGCCACGCTCGTCGGCGCAGCCTGCGGCGGCGCTGTGTCAGGCGGCTCCGCGTGGGGCGGCTCCGCGTGGGGCGGCGGCGGCGCGGCGGTGTCCCGTTGACCCCGCGCGGGTGGGCGCTGCTGACACTGGCCGGGTTGACCATCGCGCTGGTCGTGACCGCCGCGCTGTTCATCCCGTGGCACCGACCGCCGGCCCCGCGAGCCGACCAGCTCGCCGCGCTGCGTGACCTGCCGGCCGAGCAGGTGGCCAAGGGGCGGGAGTTCCGGGCCGCGCTGCGTCCGGGCGGTTACGCCGCGCTCGCCGTGGGGCTGCTCGTCGCTCTCGCGCTCGGGCTGACCCCGCTGGGCGGTCGCCTGGTCGAGCTGGTGGGTCGGCCGTTCGGGGGGCACTGGGTCGCGCAGGCGGTGCTCGGCGGGCTGGCCGTGATGCTCGTCGCCGACCTGGTGACGTTGCCGTTCGCCGCCTGGCGCCAGAGCGTGCTCACCCGCTACGGGTTGAGCACCAACGGCTGGAGTGGCTGGGCGGTCGACCTGCTCAAGTCGTACGCGGTCAGCGCGGTGATCGGCGCGGTGGCGCTCGTCGGCTTCTACGCGGTGATCCGGTTCGCGCCGCGCTGGTGGTGGGCGTTCGGCGCGGCGGGTGCGGCGCTGCTCGTGGTGCTGCTGTCGTTCGTGTTGCCGGTGCTTGTGGAGCCGGTCTTCAACAAGTTCACCCCGATGGACCAGGGCCCGCTGCGTACCGAGCTGATGAGCATGGCCGCCCGCGACGGGGTGCCGGTGCGCGACGTGCTGGTCGCCGACGCGTCCCGGCGCACCAAGGCGGTGAACGCGTACGTCTCCGGTCTCGGACCGACCCGGCGGGTCGTCGTCTACGACACGCTGCTGCGCGAGGCGACCCCGGCCGAGGTGACCGCCGTGGTGGCGCACGAGTTGGGGCACGCGAAGGACTCCGACGTGACGGTGGGCACGTTGACCGGAGCGCTGGGTGCCGCCGCCGCCGTGGTGGCGCTCTACCTGCTCGGCTTGTGGGCGCCGCTGCTGCGGCTGGCCGGCGTCGACTCGGTCGCCCAACCACGCGCCTTTCCGTTACTGCTGGCGCTCGTCACGGTGGCCGGGCTGGTCGCCGCGCCGGTGCAGGCGCTGATGTCGCGACGGGTGGAGGCTCGGGCCGACGCGCACGCGCTCGCGCTGACCCGTGACCCGCAGGCGTTCGAGTCGATGCAGCGCCGGCTCGGGTCGGTCAACCTCGGCGACCCCGATCCGCCACGCTGGGAATACCTCTACTCGGCCTCGCACCCGTCCACAGTCGAGCGGATGGCCGCCGCCCGCGCGTACGCCCGGGAGGCCGGCCGATGAGCCGCACGCTGCTGATCACAAACGATTTTCCGCCCCGCCCGGGCGGCATCCAGTCCTTCGTGCACAACCTCGCGGTGCGGCAACCGGCCGGCTCGGTGGTCGTCTACGCGTCGAGCTGGCGTGGGGCCGAGAAGTTCGACGCCGACCAGCCGTTCGAGGTGATCCGGGAGCGCACCCGGGTGCTGTTGCCCACCCCGTTGATCGCCCGCAGGGCGGCGCGGTTGGCGCGCGCGTACGACTGCGACACGGTGTGGTTCGGCGCGGCGGCCCCGTTGGGGCTGCTCGCCGCCGGCCTGCGTCGGCGGGCCGGCGTACGCCGGGTGGTGGCGCAGACCCACGGCCACGAGGTTGGTTGGGCGGCGCTGCCGGCCGCCCGGCCGGCGCTGCGGCGCATCGGTCGGGGTGTGGATGTCACCACCTATCTCGGCGAGTACACCCGCAGTCGACTGGCCCGGGTGCTGGACGGGGTGACCGAGCTGCGCCGGCTCGCCCCCGGGGTCGACGTGGACACCTACCACCCGACCGTGGACGGCGAGCAGGTCCGGGCCCGGCTCGGGTTGACCGACCGCCCGGTGGTGGTCTGTGTGTCCCGGCTGGTGCCGCGTAAGGGCCAGGACATGCTGATCCGGGCGCTCCCGGAGATCCGCCGCCGGGTGCCCGAGGCGGCGCTGCTGATCGTCGGCGGTGGGCCGTACCGGGCGACGCTGGAGAAGCTGGCCCGCCAGACGGGTGTGGAACGGGACGTGGTGTTCACCGGCTCGGTGCCGTCGGCCGAGTTGCCGGCGCACTACGCGGCCGGCGACGTCTACGCGATGCCGTGTCGCACCCGTAACCGGGGCCTCGACGTGGAGGGGCTGGGCATCGTCTACCTGGAGGCGTCCGCGACCGGCCTGCCGGTGGTGGCCGGTGACTCCGGGGGCGCACCGGACGCGGTCCGTGAGGGGGAGACCGGTTACGTCGTACGCGGGCGCGACGTGGCCCAGCTCGCCGACCGGGTGGCCCGACTGCTCGCCGATCGGGACCTGGCCCGCCAACTGGGCGCTGCCGGCCGGGCCTGGGTGGAGCGGGAGTGGCGCTGGGAGGCGCAGGCGGAACGGATGCGGGCGCTGCTCGACGGTTGAGCGCTCGGCGCGGCGCCGACGGTCAGCCTGGTGACGTGGCGGGCGGGAGGGGTGTGGGCCCCGGGATGCTCAGCGGATGCGGGCCAGGATCCGATCGGCGGGGGCCGGGCGGCCGAAGTGCCAGCCCTGGCCGGCGTCGCAGCCGATCGCCCGTAGTCGCTCGGCCTGCCCGGCGGTCTCCACGCCCTCGGCGGTGACCGTCAGGTCCAACGCGTGCGCGAGCGAGACCAGCGAGGCGAGGATCCGCTCGTCGGTGCGGCCGACCGAGGGCGACCGTAGGCCGGCGACGAACTCCCCGGCGACCTTCAGTTCGGTCACCGGCAGGTCCCGTAGATAGGCCAGGTTGCTGTAGCCGGTGCCGAAGTCGTCGATGGCGATCCGCACCCCGAGGTCGGCCAGCACCCGCAACGCGCGGACCGGCTCCTCGGCGGTGCTCATCATCGTGCTCTCGGTGATCTCCAGTTGCAGCCGTTCCGGCGGCAGGCCGGTCTGCCGCAGGAGCGCCCGAACCTCCTGCACCAGCCCGGGCCGGTGCACCTGCCGCACCGCCAGGTTGACGCTGACGAACGGGGCGGCGACGCTGCCGGCCGCCCACGCCTCGGCCTCGCGGCAGGCCTCGGCCAGCACCCAACCGCCCAACTGGATGATCAGGCCGGTCTCCTCGGCCAACCCGATGAAGCTGTCCGGACGCAGCACCCCCAGCTCCGGGTGGCGCCAGCGGACCAGCGCCTCGACGCCGACCAGGCTGCCGTCGCGCAGTGAGGTCAGTGGCTGGTAGTCGAGGTAGAACTCACCCCGCTCCAGCGCGGCGGGGATCGCCGCGGACAGCGCGTACCGGGCCAGCTCGCGTTGGTTGCGCTCGGCGTCGTAGAGCGCCCAGCGCGCGCCGCCGGCGGACTTCGCCCAGTGCAGGGTGCTGTCCGCGGCCCGCATCAGGTCGGTGGGGTTGGCCCCGGCCACCTGCCGCTCGACGATGCCGATGCTCGCCGAGATCTGTAGCTCGTGCCCGTCGACGAGCGCCGGTGTGCGGACCGCTTCCAGCGCGGTCTCGGCCACCGCCACCATGTCGTCGGTGCCGCCGGTGCATTGCACCAGGATGACGAACTCGTCCCCGCCGAGCCGGGCCACCAGGTGCTCACCCATGGCGTGGGACAGCCGTTCGGCCACCGTGACCAGCAGCCGGTCACCGACCTGGTGCCCCAGGGTGTCGTTGACGACCTTGAAGCGGTCCAGGTCGAGGAAGCACACCCCGACCCGCTGCGCGCCCCGGCCGGGCTCGTTGAGCGCCGCGGTGAGCCGCTCGGTGAACAGCGTCCGGTTGGGCAGACCGGTGAGCGGGTCGTGGGTGGCCTGGTGCCGGAACCGGGCCTCGCTGGCGCGCAGCGCCCGCTCGGCCTGCGTCCGGGCCCGCATGGCGGCCCGGCGGATCGACTCCTGCTCGTCGAGGGTGCGGTCGCGCAGCGCGCGGGCGTAGCCGGTCGCCACGGCGGCCAGCAGCCGGGCCATCCGATCTTCGACCTCCTCGGCCACCAACCCGAGGTCGCGCACCAACCGAAGCTGGATGACCTCGACGGTACGACCCAGCCCCTCCGCCGAGGCGATGTGCGCGGCGACCAACTCGGCGCCGACCCGGTGCCCGGCACGCAGGTCGAACGGCTCCGTGAGCAACGCCCCGGCCAGTTGCGCGGTGAGCCGGTCCAGCATGGCTTCCAGTTGGGCCTGGGTCATCGGCAGGTAGCTGGTGCCGGTGACCGCCTTCGCCCAGGCACGGGCGAACGTGCCCGGACGGGAGGCCGCCTCGGGCGACTCAGCCACCGAGTCGCCCGACGCCGCCCATGAAGACCGCGCGCTCGGCGTCCTCCGCGCTCTCCGGGGTGTCTGGTCGCCACTGGGGCACCCACACCACACCGGGGTCGAGCAGCTCGAACCCGTCGAAGAGCGCGGTCAACTCGGCCCGACTACGGACCCACAGGGGATTGTCGGTGCGCCGGTAGACCCGCTCCGCCTCGGCGCGTTCGTCGTCGCTGCGCCCGTCGTCGCTGGCCTGGGACAGCACCAGATAGCTGCCGGGGGCCAGGGCGTCGCGCAGCGTCCGCAGCAGCTCGGCCGGTCGGTCGTCGTCCGAGACGAAGTGCAGGACGGCCACGACCATCACGGCCACCGGTTGGCTCAGGTCGAGCAGCTTGCGGACATCCGGGTGGGCCAGGATCGCCTCCGGGTGCCGCAGGTCCTCCTGCACCACCACCGCCCGTTCGTTGCCGGCGAGGATCTCGCGGCTGTGCGCCACCGCCACCGGGTCGACGTCCACATAGACCACACGGGACCGCGGGTCGAGCCGCTGGGCGATCTCGTGCACGTTGCCGACGGTCGGGATGCCCGAGCCGATGTCCAGGAACTGGCGTATCCCGGCCTCGGCGAGGTGATGCACGGCCCGGCGCAGGAACGCCCGGTTGGCCTGGGCCATCAGCGGCGCCTCCGGCACCGCCGCGACCATCGCCTGCGCCGCGGCACGGTCCGCGGCGAAGTTGTGCGAGCCACCGAGGTAGTAGTCGTACATCCGCGCGACACTCGGGCGCTCGATGTCGATGGTGTCGGGTGCCCAGTCCGGCCGCTGCATGCGATTCACCCCTCGGTTCGCGACGCGGGCGTCGTCGCCCGCGCGGGTATTGTGCACCCGCCACGCACGCCAGACCATAGCGTGCGTCAGGTTGTCCGCCGACGTCGGTCGATGCGCGACGGTCCGCGCTGGCCGAAGCCGGCGCGGACCGTCGGTCGTGAGGTCCCGCTGTACGAGCGGGGGCAGGTCAGAACTTCGGCGCGTCCGGTGCTTCGAGCAGGCCGAGCCGCAGAGCGGTCATCAGCGCCTGGGCCCGGTTTGCCGCGCCGAGCTTCTCGTAGAGCTTCGAGATGTGCGTCTTGGCCGTGGACTCGCTGACGAACAGCTGCTTGGCGATGCCGGCCACGCTCATCCCGTCGGCGAGCAGCCGCAGCACCTGCCCCTCGCGGGGGGACAACTGCGGGCCGGACGGCGCGAGCCGGCGCTTCATCGCCTCGGCCAGGTCGGCGGCGGTGAACGCGCTGGGGGAGGAGGCGGCGTGCCGCGCGGCGGCCACCACCTCGTCGGCCGGGGCGGTCTTCGGCACGAAGGCACTCGCACCCGCCTCCAGGGCACCGAAGAGCTGGTCGTCGCCGGCGTACATGGTCAGCACCACGATGCCCATCGACGCGCTGGACTTGCGCAGCGCGCGGGTGGCCTCCAGGCCGCTGCCGTCGGGTAGCCGCAGATCCATGATCACCACGTCCGGCTGGAGGGCGCCGGCCTGGCGTACCCCCTCTGCCGCGGTGGCGGCCTCACCGACGACCTCGAACTGCCGGTCGCGCTCGAAGGCGTGGCGCAGGCCCTTACGAATCAGGTCATGATCGTCAACAAGGAGGACCTTGGTGCGGGTGGCCGGTGTCGGACTTGTGGTCATCCTCGGGTTACTCCCCTTCTGGTGCTGCGCTGTCGCGCACGTTATCTCGGCGGGACGAGGTGCCAACAACCACGGCCACGGTTGTGCCGCTGGGTTGCCGCGGCCTGATCTCCAACCGGCCCCGGATACGTTCCGCCCTCTCGGCCATGATCGCAAGACCGTACCGTCCGTCGGGGCGCTGGTCAGCCATCCCCTGACCGTCATCCGACACTTCTATTTGCGCGTACGGGGGGTCGACCTCGCACGTGACCCACAAATTCGAGGCGCCGGCGTGCTTGCGCGCGTTGGTCACCGCCTCCTGGGCGATGCGCAGCAACTCGGCCTCGGTGGCGGCCGGCAGCCGGGCGGTGGACTCGTCGAGCGAGAGGTGCACCCGCAGCCCGCCGGACGAGCCCACGGTGCGCGCGTACTCGGCGATGGCCGCGGCCAGCCCACCCTGCCGGTCCACCTCACTGCGCAGCTCGAAGAGGCTCAGCCGCAGCTCGGTGATCACCCGGGTCACCTCGCCGCGCAGCGTACGCAGGGCCTCGGCGGTCTCGTCGGCGTTGTCGAAGACGGTGGCCATGGCGTTGTCGATGCCGTAGCCGACCATCACCAACTCCTGCGCCACCCCGTCGTGGATCTCCCGGGCCAGCCGCTGCCGTTCCTCGTTCGTGGCCAGCGAGCGCACCTCGTCGAAGAGCAGCGCCGCCTCCAGCCGCAGCGCGGCCGGGCGGGTCAGCGCGGTCACCCGGGACACCACCGGCGGCGGGTACGCGTGCGCGGTGTCCGCCTCCAGCACCACGAGCCCGATCGTGCGCACCCCGGCGACCAGCGGAACGATGAGCGCGGACACGTCCGCGCCCCGGTGTGAGCGGGACTGCGAGCGCGCTGCCGTCGTGGCCTGCTGGCTGGCCCAGGCGTCGGCGATCGCCGAGTCCGCGTCCAGCGTCGTCTCCCAGTCCACCCGGTCGAGGCCGGCCTGGGCGAGCACCACGAGCCGGCCTCCGCCGCTGGCCGACAGCACCGCACCCCGGTCCGCCGTGGCCACCGTGCGCAGTTCCTCCAGCAGGTGCTCGGAGATGCCACCCGGGTCCAGGGTGGCACCGGGCAGTTGTCGGGCCACCGTCCGTAGCTGGGTCAGCAGCCGGGTCGCCTCGGCGTACGGCTGGGGTTTGCCCTCACCGCGGACCACAAGCACCCGGTGCAGGGTGCCGGCGGCGTAGAGGCCCAGCGCCGCCAGGATCAGCCACTGCGCGCAGACCGCGAGGTATCCCGGCTGGCCGAGCTGGAGCTCGCCGCCGACGGTGGTGAGCGCACCGCTGACCAGCAGGGTGGCGGCGGTGACCGCGAGCAGGGCGGCGCCTTCGCGGAAGCGACGGCGCAGCGCGGTGACGGTCACCGGGACGGCCAGGTAGGGCAGCACCGCCGACGCGCCGAGCCCGGCGACGGTGCCGATCGACGCCACCGCGGCCACCTGGCTCGCGGCCATGCCCAGCACCACCACCTCGGCCACCCGACTCAGCGGCGCGATCAGCCGGTGCTGCGGGGCCAGCAGGGACGGCAGCCCGGCCACCGCCAGGAGCGCGATCCACCAGAGCTGGGTGACGTCGCGGGTGGCGAAGAGGGTCAGGACGGCGACCAGCGCCAGCATCACCAGGCGGGCGGCCGCGGCGAGGGGATGCGGGTGTGGTGCGGTGGCTGTGGATACGGGCACGTGACGGATGGTAGTCAGCCTCGGTAGATGTCGGCGATGTCCGCCGCGTACGTCTTGTGGACGACCTGGCGTTTGACCTTGAGCGACGGGGTCAGCTCGCCGGTCGCCTCGGTGAAGTCGCGGGGCAGGACCCGGAACATCTTGATCGCCTCGGCCTTCGAGACGGCCTGGTTGGCGGTGTCGATGGCGCTCTGGATCTCCCTGCGTAGGGCCTCGTGCTCGCGTAGCTGCTCGACAGGGGTGTCGGCGGCCAGCCCGGCGCCTTCCAGCCAAGCCGGCAGCGCCTCCTCGTCGACGGTGACCAGCGCCGCGATGAAGGGCTTGCGGTCGCCGACGACGACACACTGGCTGATCAACGGGTGCGCCCGGACCAGGTCCTCCAGCACCGCCGGGGCGACGTTCTTGCCGCTGGCGGTGACGATCAGCTCCTTCTTGCGCCCGGTGATGCTCAGGTAGCCGTCGGCGTCGAGCTGGCCCAGGTCGCCGGTACGGAACCACCCGTCGGTGCTGAGTGTCTCGGCGGTCGCCGCCTCGTTGTGCCAGTAACCCTGGAAGACCAGCTCGCCGGAGATCAGGATCTCGCCGTCGTCCTCGATCCGCACGGTCACACCGGGCAGTGGGCGGCCGACGGTGCCGATCCGGGTGCCGGTCGGCAGGTTCGCCGCGGCGGCGGGGGAGGTCTCGGTCAGGCCGTAGCCCTCCAGGACCGTCACGCCGATGCCCCGGAAGAAGTGACCGAGCCGGGCGCCGAGCGGCGCGCCGCCGGAGATGGCGTCGCGGCACCGCCCACCGAGGGCGGCACGCAGTTTGCCGTAGACCAGCCGGTCGAAGACCACGTGCTGGGCGCGCAGCGCCAGGCCGGGGCCGCCCGGGGTCTCCAGAGCCTCGCTGTACGCGATGGCGACCTGCTCGGCGCGGGCGAAGATGCTGCCCTTGCCGTCGGCCTCGGCCTTCTGCTTGGCCGCGTTGTAGACCTTCTCGAACACCCGGGGTACGGAGAGCACGAAGGTCGGCCGGAACGCCTGCAACTCGGCGACCAGGTCCTTGGTGTCGGCGCAGTGGGCCATGGTGGCCCTCGCCTGCACGACGCCGATCTGGATCAGCCGGGCGAAGGCGTGCGCCAGCGGGAGGAAGAGCAGGGTGGACGCGCCGGCGTGGAACAGGTTCGGCAGCACCGGCACCGCGTTGGCGATGTCGGCGTACATGTTGCGGTGGGTGAGCACGCAGCCCTTGGGGCGGCCGGTGGTGCCGCTCGTGTAGATGATGGTGGCCAGGTCGTCGGCGCCGACCGCCTTGCGTCGCCGCTCGACCTCGGCCAGCTCGACCGTGGCGCCGCTGCTGACCAGCTGGTCGACCCCGCCGATGTCGATCTGCCAGACGTGGTCCAGCTCGGGCAGCCGGTGTCGGATGCCGGCGATCAGGGCGGCGTGCGCGTCGGTCTCCACCACGATGGCGACCGCGTTGGAATCCTCGATGATCCACGCGGCCTGTTCGGCGCTGGACGTCTCGTAGATCGGCACGGTGACCGCTCCGATGGTCCAGATGGCGTAGTCCAGCAGCGTCCACTCGTACCGGGTGCGGCTCATCAGCCCGACCCGGACACCGGGTTCGATGCCGGCGGCGATCAGTCCGCGGGCCACGGCGGCCACCTCGTCGCGGAACTGCCGGCAGGTCACCTCGGCCCAGGTGGTGACGGTGCCCGTGGCGCCGGGGGTGGGGCGGGCGAACTGGACGGCGTCGGGTGCGACCTCGGCGTTGTCCCAGACCGGATCGGTGAGGTTGGCCGCGTCGCCAACGGTGACGATCGGCGGGACGGAGAACTCGCGCACCTGCACTCCTTCGTGCTCGCACTGGCCGGTCGGGGCGCCGCCGACGGACGGTGGCTGTGTCGAAACCTACCCGGTGAGCACGGGCACACCGCTAGGGCGTGTGTCAAAGTCCTCGGTCGAGCCGAGGCGGAGTCCAGGCGGCGGTCCGGCAAGGCGGAGATTGGTCCGGATACCGGTGTTGTATCCGGACCAATCTCCAACGCGGCCGGTCGTCGTCTGGGCCCGCCGCAGGCCGGCCAGGGGCTTTGACACACGCCCTAGGGCCCGCCCGGCGCTGTCCCGGCCCCGGGCGGCGCGCGGGGGCGGCGCGGCGTGTAGCCATGGCCTGCCGGGTAGCCTCCCCCCATGGCGGACTCCTCCACCCAGTCGATCATCATCGGCGCCGCACCGGATCGGGTGACGGCGGTCATCTGTGACTTCGCGGCCTACCCGGAGTGGACCGACGCGGTCCGCCGCGCCGAGGTCGTGGAGGAGTACGAGGACGGCTACGCCAGCCAGGTGCGCTTCACCATCGACGCCGGGGTGATGGCCGACGAGTACGTGCTCGCCTACTCCTACGCCGAGGACCTCTCCCGGATCGAGTGGCACCTGGTCGCTCCCTCGAAGATGCAGAAGTCCCAGCGTGGTTCGTACGACCTGGTGGGTAACCCGGACGGCAGCACGACGGTGACCTACACGCTCGAGGTCGACCTGTCGGTGGGGATGCTCGGGATGTTTCGGCGCAAGGCCGAGAAGATGATCATGGACACCGCGTTGAAGCAGCTCAAGCGCCGGGTAGAAGCAACCGGTGCGGCGCGGTGACGGGTCCGGTGGCACGGTAGAGGAGCCGACGGTGGGCGGAACGGATCCGGGTTCGGCCCGGGAAGAGGCGGAGCGGCTGGTCGCCACCCTGCTCGCGGGGGCGCGACTGGCCTCCGCCGGCTCGGCGGGCGGCGCGTTCGGCTCGTTGGGCGGGGTGCTGGCCGGTGTCCTCGGTCACAGTGCCGACCCGGGCGGACGTCCCGGCGCCGGCGGTGCTTTCGCCACCGGATCGGCCGAATGCTGCGTCTGCCCGGTCTGTCGGGGCATCGCCGCGTTACGCGACCCAAGTCCGGAATTCGCCGAACGCCTCGCGACCGGCGCCGGTGATCTCGCGGCGGGTGTCGCCAGCCTGCTCCGCGCGTTCTCCCCGCCGCAACCGTCCCCGACGAGCCCCTCCGGTTCGACCGCCGCGTCGACCCCCGCGCCACCGTCGGCACCCGCCGCGAGCACCGGCGACGTGCTCGCCGAGCCAGCCCCCGCCGACCGGTCCAGCGCGACCGGCGACGAACACGTGTGGCGCGATGCCACCCGCAGCGGGCATGATTCTCAGCCGGCGCCGGAGCGGGATGTCTGGTCGGTCGCCACCCGGACGGCGGACCCACTCGCCCCGGCCGCCGTACCGCCCGTCGACGACGCCGGGCCGGCGACCGTACCGGCACCGACCACTCATCCCGCGGTGCCCGCTTCGCGGGTGCCGGACGACACCGGGGCGCAAGCTCCGGGCGACGGCGCCTGAGCGCGGGACATCCCGACCCGGACCGGCATGCCGCCGGGACACGGGCCGGACAGCAGAGGGGAGCGGCAGCGGTGACGCTGACCATCGGAGTCGACGTCGGTGGCACGAAGGTGGCCGGCGGTGTCGTGGACGACACCGGCACGGTCCTCGTGCAGACCCGACGGGACACCCCCGCCGATGACGTCGGCAAGACCCGCGACGTCATCATCGAGCTGGTCGGCGAGCTGGCGGCCGGGCGGACGATCGAGGCTGTCGGCATCGGTGCGGCCGGCTGGATCGACGCCAGCCGCTCGACCGTGCTCTTCGCTCCGAACCTGGCCTGGCGGGACGAACCGCTGCGGGAGTACGTCAGCGAGGCCGTCGGCCTGCCCGTGATCGTGGAGAACGACGGGAACGTGGCCGCCTGGGCCGAGTTCCGCTACGGCGCGGCCCGTGACGCCGACGACTCCATGATCATGTTTACGATCGGCACCGGCGTGGGGGGCGGCATCGTCCTGGGCGGCGACCTGATGCGCGGCGCGCACGGCGTCGCCGCCGAACTGGGCCACATGCTGGCCGTGCCGGACGGGCACCAGTGCGGCTGCGGCCGGCTCGGCTGCATCGAGCAGTACGCCAGCGGCAGCGCCCTGGTGCGCTTCGCCCGCGCCGGCGCCCGGCAGGAGCCCGACCGGGCCACCGCGCTGCTCGACCTGGCCGGCGGTGAGGCCGAGGCGATCACCGGCCCGATGGTGACCGCCGCCGCGCAGGGTGGCGACCCCGTCTCCGCCGAGGCGTTCGCGCAGATCGGCCGATGGCTGGGCACCAGCCTCGCCGACATGGCGCAGATCCTGGACCCGCAGACCCTGGTTGTCGGCGGCGGTGTGATCGACGCCGGTGACCTGCTGCTCGGCCCGACGCGCCGCTCGTACCTCGACGCGCTCGCCCAGCGCGGTCGCCTGCCGGTGGCCGAGGTGCTCCCCGCCGAGCTGGGCAACAGCGCCGGAGTGATCGGCGCCGCCGACCTGGCCCGCCGGATCTGAGGCGGTCGGAGGTGGGTGTGCCGCTGCGCGTGGTGTCGTACAACATCCACAGCCAGCGTGACGACACCGCCGCGCTGGCGGCGGTGGTCCGGGCCGCGCGGCCGGACGTGGTGATCGTGCAGGAGGGGCCGCGCCGGTTCCGGTGGCGGCAGAAGTCCGCCACGCTGGCCGAGTCGTTCGGCCTGGTGGTGGCCGCCGGTGGGCTGCCCGCGCTGGGCAACCTGCTGCTGACCAGCCTGCGGGTGCAGGTGCGGGGCAGCCGGTGCCAACGTTTCCCGCTGACCCCCGGCCGGCACCTGCGCGGCGCCGCGTACGCCGACTGCCGGGTCGGCGACGCCCGGTTCACCCTCGCCGGCTCGCACCTGTCCACCGACCCGACCGAGCGACCCTCCCAGGCCGCCGAGTTCAAGCGTGGCCTGGACGCGGCGACCAGCCCGGTGCTGGCCGGGGCGGACCTCAACGAGGGTCCGGACGGGCCCGCCTGGGCCACCGTGTCACGGGGGTTGACCGACGCCGCGGTGGCCGCCGACCGGGCCGAGCGGCTCACCTACTCCTGCGCCGACCCGCGCCGACGCATCGACGCGCTCTTCGTCGACCCGCGGATCACAGTCGTGGACTACGACGTCGTGGACAGCGCGCAGACCCGCCGGGCCAGCGACCACTTCCCGGTCCTCGTCGACCTGCTGCTGCCCGCCACCGGCTGACCCCCGACCGGCGCGACAGTCGACGCGTCCGGCGCAGGACTGGACATCCGGCCCGGTAGTGGAGAGGATTTCGCGGCGACCGGCACGCCTGCCGTACCAAAAGGAGATGTCCCGGTGTCCACCTCCACCGACCACGGCCGGCCCGACCCGGAGGCGACCTCGCCCACGGCGAACAGCGAGAGTCGCCCGGTCTCCGACCGGGGCGACACGGTCTGCGTCATCGGGGCCGGGGCCAGCGGCCTGACGGCCATCAAGAACCTGCGCGAGCACGGGTTCGGCGTGGACTGCTACGAACGGGAGACCGGCGTCGGCGGCGCCTGGAACTGGCGGCACGACCGCAGCCCGGTGTACGCCAGCACCCACCTGATCTCGTCGAAGCCGTTCACCCAGTTCCCGGACTTCCCGATGCCGGACTCCTGGCCGGACTACCCGCACCACAGTCAGCTGCTGTCCTACTTCGAGCGGTACGCCGACCACTTCGACCTGCGCTCGCACATCTGGTTCGGCACCGAGGTGATCCGGGTCCAACCCGCCGAGGTGGACCGGTGGGACGTGACCACCCGCTCCACCGGCGGGTACGGCCCGGAGCGCACCTCCCGCTACGCCGCCGTGGTGATCGCCAACGGTCACAACTGGTCGCCGAAGCTGCCCCGCTACGAGGGCCTGGAGGAGTTCCGGGGCGAGATCATGCACGCCTCGTCCTACAAGGACCCGGCGCAGTTGCGCGGCAAGCGGGTGCTTGTGGTCGGCGCCGGCAACACCGGCTGCGACATCGCCGTCGAGGCTGCCCAGCAGGCGTCGCGCTGCTGGCACTCCACCCGGCGCGGCTACTGGTACGCGCCGAAGTACGTGCTCGGCCGGCCCGCCGACCAGGTGAACGACAGCCTGCTGGCGCTGCGCGTGCCACTGCGGGTGCGGCAGTGGCTCTACCACTGGACGCTGCGGTTGACAGTCGGCGACCTGACCCGCTTCGGCCTACCCAAGCCCGACCACCGGGTGTACGAGACGCACCCGATCGCGAACAGCCAGCTCGTCTACTACGTGGGCCACGGCGGGATCGGCCCGGTGCCGGACGTCGCCCGGTTCCACCCGTACGCCGTGGAACTGGCCGACGGCCGCGAGATCGACCCCGAGGTGGTCGTCTTCGCCACCGGCTACCTGCCGCGCTTCGAGTTCCTGGACGCGTCGGTGTTCGCCGACAGCGCCGGGGCGGGCCGGCCCACGCTGTGGCTCAACGCGTTCACCCCCGGGCACCCGACGCTCGCGGTCGCCGGCCTGGTGCAGCCGGATTCCGGGTTGTTCACCCTGTCGCACTGGCAGATGGTGCTCTTCGCCCGCCTCCTGCGGGCCCGCCGGGACCGACCGGAGCGGGCCGCCGCGTTCGCGTCCCAGGTGCGTGCCCGGGCCGGGGAGCGATACTCCGGGAAGGTCAAGGAGAGCAGCCGGCACTGGTTCGAGGTCGGTCACGCCGACTATCTGCGCGCGGTCCAGCGCGCCCTTGTCGACCTGGAGGGCAAGTGAGCGGGCCCGGTAGTCGCGAACGAGAGGCAGACCAGTGACTGAGCTGCGGATCATGCGGGGCCGGGAGTGGTCGCGTCCGGTCCGACCGGCCCGGCGGGAGGTGCTCAGTGCCCTTCCCGAGCTGGAGGAGGGACGTCCGCCGCTGCTCTTCGTCCCCGGTTTCGGGCACGGCGCGTGGGCGTTCGCCGAGCACTGGCTGGGGCACGCGGCAGCGCGGGGTTTCCCGGCGTCCGCGGTGAGCCTGCGCGGGCACGGCGGCAGCGAGCCGGCGCCGGAGGCGACGCTGCGCGCGTACGCGCACGATGTGGTCCAGGTGGCCGCGGGCCTGCCGCGCCAGGCGGTGCTGGTGGGGCACGGCGCCGGGGCTCTGGTGGTGGCGCACGCGTTGGCCCGCTATCCGGCGCGGGCCGCGGTGCTGGTGGCGCCGGTCTTCGGCGGTTGGGGAGTGCTGGGTGCGGCGCTGCGCCGCAACCCGGGGGGCACGGTGCCGGCGGTGTTCGGCGGGCCGTTGCGGCTCAACCGGGGGCAGTTGTTCAGCCGCGAGTTGCCCGACGAGGAGGCCCGGCGGTACGTCGGACGACTCGGCCGGGCGGGCCGGCGGGCGCAGTGGGCTCTGCTGGGCGAGCCGGAGGCCGAGCCGGCGGTGGGCGCCCCACCGGTGCTGGTGCTGGGCAGCCCGGACGACCGGGTGGTGCCGGCGTCGACGTTGACCCGGGTGGCCCGCCGCTTCGATTCGGCCCCGCTGCTCTTTCCCGGAATGGGCCACGACCTGATGCTGGACGCGCGGTGGGCGGAGCCGATCGACGCGATCCTGGACTGGCTGGAGAAGGAGCCCACGGGGCACTGAGCACCCGGGCGCTCCGCGCGCCGGTCGGGTGCTCGCCGCCGCGCGGACGTCCCGGCGGGGTGGGTCGCGCGGCCGGCCGTCCCGGCGGGGTGGGTCGCGCGGCCGGCCGTCCCGGCGGGGCTGGTCAGCCGCTGGCCGGGTGGGTGGCCGAGCTGGCGGTGGGGGTGGCGGGTCGCGGCACGCGAGCGGCGGCGTCGGCGTCCGGGTTGGCGGCGTCGGTGCTGGTCAGGCGGCTGACCAGGGCGCCGCGCTCGTCAAGCGCGTGCAGGTAGGAGCGGGCCCAGGCCCGGATGTCGTGCTCCTCCAGGTGGGCACGCATCGCCCGCATCCGCTGCGTGGTGTCGGCTGGGCTGGCCCGCAGCGCGGCGCAGAGGGCCTGCTTGAGCCCCTCCAGGTCGTGCGGATTGACCAGGTACGCCTGGGAGAGTTCGGCGGCGGTGCCGGCGAACTCGCTGAGCAGCAGGGCGCCCGTGTCGTCCACCCGGGCGGCCACGTACTCCTTGGCGACGAGGTTCATCCCGTCGCGCAGTGGGGTCACCGCCATCACGTCGGCGACCCGGTAGAGCGCGGCCAACTCGGCCCGGTCGAAGGGCTGGGTGAGGTAGTGGATCGCCGGCTCGCCGACCCGGCCGAACTCGCCGTTGATCCGGCCCACCTCGCGCTCGATCCGCTCACGCAGGATCTGGTACTGGCCGACGCGTTCGCGGCTCGGCATCGCGACCTGCACCAACACCGTGTCGCGGACCTTGACGTCGCCGCTGGCGAGCAACTCGCTGTACGCCTTGAGGCGCTGCTCGATGCCCTTCGTGTAGTCCATCCGGTCCACGCTGAGGATGACCTGCCGGGGGTCGCCGAGGTCCTGACGTAGGCGGCGGGCGCGGGCGGCCACGTCGGGGCGGGCGGCGAGCGCGCCCATCTCGGCGGTGTCGATGGAGACCGGGAACGCGCCGATGCGGACGACCCGGTCGTCGACGCCGATCCGCCGGTCGGTGGCCGGCAGATCCAGCACCCTGGTCACCAGTTGGGCGAAGTTGTGCGCCGCCTGCACCCGCTGGAAGCCGACCAGGTCCGCGCCGAGCATCCCGCGCAGCAGCTCGGCCCGACGCGGCAACTGCATGAAGAGTTCCGGCGGCGGGAACGGCACGTGTAGGAAGAAGCCGATGCGCAGGTCCGGACGGAGCGCGCGCAGCAGACCGGGGACCAGTTGCAGGTGGTAGTCCTGGATCCAGACCACCCCGCCCTGCTCGGTGACCTCGGCGGTCGCCTCGGCGAAGCGTTTGTTGACCCGCTGGTACGCCTCCCACCACCGACGGTGATGCTGCGGCTGCTCGACGGCGTCGTGGTAGAGCGGCCAGAGGGTGGCGTTGGCGAACCCCTCGTAGTGGTCGCGCAGATCTTCCGGGCTGAGCGCGACGGTGTGCATCCGGACGCCGTCGACGTCCGGTAGCGCGGGGGCCGGACCGGTGCCGCCGGCCCAACCGACCCAGGTCGCCGGGGTGTGTCGCAGCAGTGGGTGCAGCGCGCTCACCAACCCACCCGGGCTGCGCCGCCACTCGCAGGCCCCGTCGGGCGCCTGACTGTCGTCGATGGGGAGGCGGTTGGCGACAACCACGAGAGAACTCTGTCGCATCTCGGGCATTCCGATCAGCAGAGGACTGACCGCCACGAGCAAGGAAAAACCGGTCAGTCAGCGGGGGAAGTGACGTACAGCGGTATTCCTACTGACAGTAAGTTACACCACTGTTACGCCCCGGGCGGGTCGGAGCCGTCCCGGGATGCGGGCCAGGATCAGACGACAGCGCCGTTGTCCGGGTCGTCGTCGTCCTCGTCGCCGGGGCGCAACCGCCAGATCAGCGTGACGAAACCGGCCAGGATGCCGGTGAACCCGAACAGGGTGACCGCCGAGCGGTCCACCGGGATCAGCGACGGGAAGAGGAAGAGCACGAAACCGAGGACCACACCGAGCACGCCGACCACCGCGTACTTGCTGACCCGCGGCAGCGGTGGTGGCGGGGGCGGGTGGTAACCCTCGTCGTCCTCGTCGTCGGGCAGGTTGGCCCCGAAGGTGTCCAGCCCGTCGAGCAGCGACGGCTCGTCCGGTTGGGTGCCGCGCCCCACCGAGATCCCGGAGATGTCGGTGGCGGAGGGCAGCCGGCGGGTGTCGGTGGCGGTCGGACCGGGCTCGTCGGTGCCCGCGCGGGCCAGCGGGCCTGCGGTCGGCTCGTCCCGGGCGTCCCGTTCGTCCACGTCCTCCGCGGCCGGCCACGGGTGCTCGTTAGTCGTCGAGGTGGTGTGGAAGCCGGCCACGATGCGCGCCCACTCGGCGTCGATGTCCGGTTCGTCGCGCGCCGGCGGCTGCTCCGGGGTGGTCTCGTCCGCGAGCTGGGTCAGATAGTCCCGTGCGGTGGTCAGGTGCGAGCGGTCGACGTAGAGCCGGTCGACCGGACGGGCCGGCACGGTGGTGGTGCGGGTGACCGGGTTGAGGTCGGCCGAGGGCTGAAGGTAGGCGGCGATCCCGCCGGCGGCCAGCACGTCGAGCAGGTGCTCGCCGACGCGCGGATCGACGTCGCCGACGACGGCGTACTCGTTCGCGTCGAGCCCGTTGTCCCGCCGTCCCCGGCGGGCACCACCCGCTGACACCCGGACATCCCCCTTAAGCGCCTCGCGGCGCGGCCCTCGACGCCCGTCCGCACGCCGTGCTCTGAATCGTGACACGTCAGGGCATGGTTCCGGGAGTGCGTTGTGTCGCGTCTTCCAAAGTCACGGCTGCCGCCGCAGGTCGCGACCGGGGTCCTTTGTCCGTTCTTGCGCGACCAGCGCCATCTCGGTGATCGTTGGCACTCGGGCGGCCGACACGCTGCGCACCGACGAACGATCGAGGACCGAGAGGCGGGATGGACCTGGTGGTCCCGGATGGCGAGTCGCCGCTCAGCAGGCCACGGCGGGACCGGTCGGGCTGATCGGTCGCCCCGCGAGAGCCAGTAGGCCGGGGGCGTCGTTGCGCAGCGCGAAGGTGCGTACCTCGGCGCGGGTCGCCCGTGCGCCCGCCGGGTCGCCGGCGCGGGCCAGCTCCGCCGCCGCCAGCGCGAGCGCCAACACCCGGTCGCTCACGTCCGGGATCCGCCCGTAGGTCTCGGCGGCGGCCAGGTGCAGCTCGGCGGCGCGCCGGTGGTCGCCGTCCGCCGCGGCCAGGGCCGCCGTCACGGTCCGCAACGCCGCCTCCGACCAGGGCGTGCGGTGCCCGACCCGGCCCAGCATCGTGCGGACCCGCACCGCCGCGTCGCGACCGCTCAGGGCGGCGGCGTACGCGGCCGCGGCGATCCACTCGCCGCTGGCCAGAGCCGGCACGGCCGTCCAGCACCCATCCAGCTCCTCGATCAGCTCCGCCGCCTCGGTGTCCCGCCCCTGCAACGCCCGACACAATGCGGCCATGCTCAGCATCGTCCAGAGCAGCCGGTGGAACCCGCTGCGCCGCGCGGTGTCCAACGCGTCGGTCAGGTCGTCCGGATCCTCGTCGTCGCGCAGCACCAGCAGACAGCAGCGCAACCCGCGCACCTGCATGTCCCAGCTCCCGGTGGGCGTGTCCACGAACGCCTCCGCCGCCGCGAGGAGCCGGCCGAAGTCGCCGTCGAACCAGGCGCGCATCGCCTCCGCCGAGTAGCTGGTGGTCAGGGTCTGACCGCTGGCGGTCCGCGCCGGCGCGGCCGAGAGCAGGGCGTTCGACCGCAGCCAGTCGCCCTCCTCGCGGATCGCCCAGGCGAGGTTCTGGGTGGCCCGGGGCAGCGCCAGCAGTTGACCGGCGCGGGCGAACTCGACGATCGCGTGCAGCTCGTCCAGGCCGACCCGGTCCCCGGACTGGTAGCGGGCGGTGGCCGCGGTGATCCGGGCGTTGGTGCGGGTCTCGGTCAGGCCCAACCGCTCGGCGATCTCGGCCGCCGTGTCCGCCGCCGCCACGGCCGGGTCCCGCTCGTAGTTGAGCATGTGCAGCCGGCCCATCTCGGCGTACGCGTCCGCCTTCTGCGGGGTGTCCGGTAGTGGCTCGAACAACTGCACCGCGCGGTCCAGGCAGGCCAACGCGTCGCCGCGGTCGGCCCGCAGCCAGGCAGCCTGGCCGAGCAGCGTCCACGCCCGGGCGGCGCAGGCGTTGTCGCCGTGCGACAGCAGCCGGTCGGCGAGCGTGTGCACCTGCTCCGGACCGCCGCCGGAGAGGAACGCGTTGCCGTCCCGGTAGAACGAGATCTCGGTGCTCAGCAGCTCCAACTGGAGCCGGCCCACCGGGTCGCTGTCGTCGGCCAGGCCGAGTGCCCGGCCCGCGTGGCTGGCCGCCGCGTCCAACCCGTGCAGCGCGTACGCCCGTCGGGCCGCCCGGTGCAGCGCCTGCCGCGCCGGCCCGGCGTAGCGCTGCACCTGCATTTCCAGCGAGCGGGCGATCTCGTGCGCCGCCCAGCGGTGGTGGGCGAGCACCTCGGCCAGGTCGGTGTCGCGGGAGTGCGACAGCGCGTCGAGCCAGTCGGCGGCCCGCTCGTGCCGGGCCACCCGCTCGGTGCGCGGCAACCGCTGGTAGCAGACGTCACGGACGAGCACGTGGCGGAACCGGTACTCCGCCTGCCCGGCCATCGTCGACGCGGCCTGCTCGTGCACGAAGTCGCGCTGTTCGAGTCGGCGCAGCGAACGCTCGACCGACTCGATCTGCTGCCCGAGCGCGGCGGCGACCGCGCCGGGCCAGAACTGCACCCCGACCACCGACGCGGCGAGCAGCACCGCGCGGTCCTTGGCGTCCAGCAGGTCCACCCGGTTGGCGATCACCGCGTGCACGCTCTCCGGCATGGTCAGCTCAAGCTGCTTGTCCAGCGACCAGCCCCGCCCCGACTGGCGCAGCGCCCCCTGCTCGATCAGCATCCGGACGTACTCGTGGGCGTAGAGCGGGTTTCCGCCGGCCACCTCGATCAACGGGGTCAGCATGTCGGCGGAGAACGCCGCCTGGCCGAACAGGTGCGCGTACAGGGCGGCGATGCCGGTGTCGCGCAGTGGCGGCAGGGTGATCGTCACCGAGCCGGTGATCGACCCGGCCCAGCTCGGGTCCCGGTCGACGAGCTCCGGGCGGGCGGTGCAGAGCAGCAGCAGCGGCACGTCACGGGCCGCCGCCCCGAGCAGCTCCACGAAGCGCAGCATCGCGTCGTCGGCCCAGTGCAGGTCCTCGAAGACCAGCACGGTGGGACGCCGGACGGCAAGCGCCAGCAGGAAGCGACGCCACGCCGACTCCGCCTCCTCGGCCGGCAGCGGCGTGCCGGGCAGCCCGACCAGCGGGCGCAGCGCGTCCGCCACCCGGTCCCGTTCACCCGGGCCGATCAGCTCGCCCACCGCGGCGGTCAGCCGTTGCGCGGCGCTTGTCGCCGGGTCGGTGTCGAGGATGCCGGCCTCGGACTTCACGATGTCGGCGAGGGCGGCGAAGGTGACGTTCTCCCCGAACGGCGGGCAGCGCCCCGTGTGCCAGGTCAGCGGCTCGTCGACCAGCCGACCGGTGTGCCGGTAGAGCTCGCGCAGCAGCCGGCTCTTGCCGATGCCGGCGCGGCCGAAGATGGTGACCACCTGCGGTCGCCTGTCGCGCAGCGACCGGTGCAGGGCGTTGACGAGCATTCCCAGCTCGTGTTCCCGGTCGACGAGCGGCGTGGTGTCCGGCTCCCGGTCGGTGGGTTGGCGACGCAGCGGGGACAGGGCGAGCCACACCTCGGTCGGCGACGACCTGCCGCGCAGGGTGACCGGGGGCTGCTCCTCGTAGCGGATCGCGTCCTTGGTGAGCGCGTGGGTGGTGCCGCAGATCAGCACCCCACCGGGTGGCGCGACCGACTGCATCCGGGAGGCCGTGTTGACCACGTCACCGGCCACGATGGCCTGTCCGCCGTCGCGCGCGGCGGCCACGTCGACAAGCGCCTCGCCGGTGGCCACCCCGACCCGGAACCGCATCTCGGTGCTGCCGGTCGGCGCGAACCGGGTGAGCACCCGTTGCAGCTCCAGACCGGCCCGTACGCAGCGCAGCGCGTCGGTCTCGGTGGCGATCGGGGCGCCGAAGAGCGCCATCACGGCGTCTCCGATGTATTTCTCCACCACCCCGCCGTACTGACCGACCACCCGCCGGGCGGCGGAGAAGAACCCGGTCTGCATGCCCCGGACCTGCTCCGGGTCGGTGCGCTCGACGTACGGCGTGAAGTCGATCAGGTCCACGAAGAGCACGCTCACCCGGCGGCGGTCCTCCTGCGGGGTGACGGCGGCCGGTCGGTCCGCGCCCGGCCGGGGCGACCCGCAGGACGTGCAGAACGTGACGTCCGACGCGAGTGGGCGCAGGCAGTGCGGGCACACGGCGCCCAGCTCGGCGCCGCAGCCGCCGCAGAAGCGGTCCCCGTCGGCGGCCGTGCGGCCACAGCGTCCACACTGCGCGGCGATGACATCCCCCAGAGGTGAACGGGTCGACGCCCATGGCGTCCCCTGCCCAGAAGTATCGCCCCCGTCGGCCCCTGTCAGGTACCGGCCTGTTGGTTTGTGGACAGTCACCGAGGGTGCTGACCGACTAGATTCAGGCGGCAGATATCGATCAGGGACCAGAGGGGGACAGGTCAATGGTGTACGTCAAGCTGGAGAGCGACTGGACCGACGGCAACGGGGTCAGCCACTCCGCGGGCGACTCGGTGGACGTCGACGCCGCCACGCTCGCCACGCTCCAGGCCAAGGGCATCGTCAGCGAGCAGACCCACGGCCCGGGTGGCGACGGCAAGGGTCCGGACAAGTGGGCCGGGCCGGGCAGCTCCGGGGCGTGACCCCACGCCGATGACGCCGAAACGGCCGGGTCGCCCACGGGGCTGCCCGGCCGTTTCGTGCTGCTCGGGTGAGGTGTCAGCGGTCGTTCATGCCGGCGCGGCGGCGCAGCGCGGCCACGTCGGTCACCACGATCCGGCGCCCCTCGGTACGCAGCCAGCCACGGCTGGCGAACGAACCGATCGCCTGGTTGACGCTCTGCCGGGAGCCACCCGCCATCTCGGCCAGTTGACTCTGGTTGAGCTCGATCGTGATCATCGGCGCCTGGCTCTCGCCGGCCAACCGGACAAGCGTCTTGGCCACCCGACCCGGCAGGTCGAGGAAGACGTGGTCGGCGTTCTGCTCGGTCAGCCGGCGGATCAGCCCGCCCAGCGAGCGCATCACCGCGTCCAGGATGCGCGGGTTGGAGTGCACCAGCTCCATGAACGCGCCCCGCGAGAGCGCGAGCGCCGCGCAGTCCTCGATGGCCTCGGCCGAGGCGGACCGGGTGGACGCGTCGAGCAGGGAGACCTCGCCGAGCACGTCCGGGGGACGGATCACCGACAGGACGGCCCGCTCACCTGTGGGTGCGGTGCGGAAGACGGCCACCGCCCCGCGGCGCAACACGATGAGCGACTCACCCGGGTCGTTCTCCACGAAGAGCAACTGGCCCTTGCGGTAGGTGCGCGGAACGGCGGCGGCGATGACGCGCTGCCGCACCTCGGGCTCCAAACCAGCGAACATCTCGACACCCGTGAGCGCGTCACCCGGCTCCGGCAGGCGCATCTCCACGGCCCAACCCCTCCCCGGTCATGGACCACAAACTCGCTCACCGGGTGAACCTGATGGCCCTGACAAGGTGAACTGACACCGATTCGGCATCCGGTAGCGGTACACATCAGATCATGACGGTCCGGTCGCTTGCTGTACACCCCTCGAAGCACTTCCGTGACCGTCGCGAGCTGCCGCGTACCCTCGTTGAAGTGCCGATCCGGCCTGTCACCAGCGATGCGGCGGCCCCGCCGGGCGCGACCGGGCGGCGGTGGGCGAGGATGGTCGGAATGGTCTACCGCTATTTCTACGACTGCGAGTTCATCGAGGACGGCACCACCGTCGACCTCGTCTCGATAGGTGTCGTCGACGAGTACGGCCGCGAGTTCTACGCGGTCTCCACGGAGTTCGACGATTCCCGTGCCGTGCCCTGGGTCCGGCGCAACGTGCTGGACAAACTGCCGTCCCCGGCCGACCGGGCCTGGCGGTCGCGCGAGCGCATCCGCGACGACCTGTTCGACTTCCTGGTCGAGCCCGTCCGGGACCGGCCGGGGGAGCAGTTGGAGCTGTGGGCCTGGTACGCCGCGTACGACCACGTGGTGCTCGCCCAGCTCTGGGGTGCGATGCCGGCGCTGCCCCGGGAGATTCCCCGTTACACCAAGGAGCTGCGGCAGCTCTGGGACGACAGCGGCCGGCCGACCCTGCCGGACGCGGACGCGGCCCGGCACGACGCTCTGGTCGATGCCCGGCACAACCTGGCCCGGTGGCGGGCGATGACGGCCGGCGGGCGATGACGCTCCGCTGAGCGGCGGTCGTACCGTCCTAGGTTTGACCGGTTCTGTCCCGGGCATCGGTTCGACCAGCCGATCCGAGGGAGAGTGCCATGAGCAACCAGCCCACCAGCGCCGCCGAGGCGCGAGCCCGGGTCACCGAGCTGGCCCGGGCCGCGCGGATCTGCATGCTCACCACGACCGCCCTGGACGGTCGGCAGGTGAGCCGGCCGATGGGGCTCCAGGAGGCCGAGTTCGACGGCGAGCTGTGGTTCTTCGCCTCCGCCGAGTCGGCGAAGGTCCGCCAGCTCCGGGTGAATCCGGAGGTAAACGTCGCCTTCTCCGACCAGAGGCACAACGCCTGGGTGTCGATCTCCGGCACCGCCACCGAAGGGCTCGACCGGGCCCGCGCCGAGCGGCTGTGGAACCCGCTGCTCAAGGCGTGGTTCCCCGACGGGCTGGACACCCCGGGGCTCACCCTGATCAAGGTGCACGCCAGCTCCGCCGAGTACTGGGACTCGGCGAACAGCGCCGTGGTCAACCTGCTCGGTTACGCGAAGGCCGCCGTCACCGGGCGGCCGCCGGAGGCCGGCGAGAACCACGAGGTGACGTTCTGAGCAGCGCTCGTCGGCCCGCCGGCCCGGGGCGCGCTGTCGTCGCACCGGCGGGCCGACTACAGTGCGCAGTGACGGCCCGCCCCGGGCCGGCAACGGCGCCGATGGTCTGATCTGACACATACCCTGGGGCAATTCGGGCTTTACCTGATGCTCCAGGAGGATGAGCGGATCATGCGTATCGGCGTGCTCACCGGCGGCGGCGACTGCCCAGGTCTCAACGCGGTCATCCGGGCGGTGGTCCGCAAGGGCGTCGCCACCTACGGTCACGAGTTCGTGGGCTTCCGGGACGGTTGGAAGGGCCCGCTGGAGGGTCTGTCCCGGCCCCTCGGCATCGCGGACGTCCGTGGCATCCTGCCCCGCGGCGGCACCATCCTCGGCTCGTCCCGGACCAACCCGTTCAAGATCGAGAACGGCGTCGAGCGGATCAAGGACAACCTCGCCGAGCAGGGTGTCGACGCGCTGATCGCGATCGGCGGCGAGGACACCCTCGGCGTGGCCACCAAGCTCTACGAGCTGGGCGTGCAGGTCGTCGGCGTGCCGAAGACGATCGACAACGACCTCGGCGCCACCGACTACACCTTCGGCTTCGACACCGCTGTCAACATCGCGATGGAGGCCATCGACCGCCTGCACACGACCGCGGAGAGCCACCACCGCACCCTGGTCGTCGAGGTGATGGGCCGGCACGCCGGCTGGATCGCCCTGCACGCCGGCCTGGCCGGCGGCGCCAACGTGATCCTGCTGCCGGAGCGGCAGTTCGACGTCGACCAGGTGGCCGGCTACGTCGAGAAGCGCTTCCAGCACCAGTACGCCCCGATCGTCGTGGTCGCCGAGGGCGCCCAGCCGCTGGACGGCCAGATGGTCCTCGCCAACCAGGAGCTGGACTCGTTCGGCCACGTCCGCCTCGGCGGCATCGGCCAGTGGCTCGCCGAGCAGCTGGAGGCCAAGACCGGCAAGGAGGCCCGCACCGTGGTGCTGGGTCACATCCAGCGCGGTGGCACCCCGACCGCCTTCGACCGGGTGCTCGCCACCCGCCTGGGCCTGCAGGCCATCGACGCGGTAAACGACGGCGACTGGGGCAAGATGGTCGCGATGCAGAGCACCGACATCGTCCGGGTGCCCCTCGCGGAGGCCACCCGCGAGCTGAAGACCGTGCCGCTGGAGCGGTACGTCGAGGCCGAGGTCTTCTTCGGTAGCTGATCGACAGTTGGTGGCACGGCGGGCCCGCGGGTCCGCCGTGCCACGACCAGACGCGAGGGGGTACGGGCCGACATGTCCGCCGGGGTGCACACGGTCGCGGTCATTGGCGCGGGCAAGATCGGCGAGCTGATGCTCTCCGGGCTACTGCGCTCGGGATGGCCGGTGGACCGGCTGCTGGCCACCGCCCGCCGGCCGGCCCGCGCCGACGAACTGACCGCCCGCTACGGCGTACGGGTCGTCGACAACCTGACCGCGGTGGACGAGGCGGCGGTGCTCGCGGTCTCGGTGAAGCCGCAGGACGCCGCCGCGCTGCTCGACGAGATCGGCCCCAAGGTGCCGGCCGACAAGCTCGTCATCTCGCTCTGCGCCGGCCTGCCCACCAGCTTCTTCAATCGCCGGCTGCCCGAGGGCACCCCGGTGGTCCGGGTGATGACCAACACCCCGGCGCTCGTCGACGAGGCGATGACGGCGATCTCGGCGGGCGCGCACGCCACCGGGGCGCACCTGGCGCTCGCCGAGGAGATGTTCAAGCCCCTCGGTCAGACGATCCGGGTGCCCGAGTCACAGCAGGACGCGGTCACGGCGCTCTCGGGCTCCGGGCCGGCCTACTTCTACCTGCTGGTCGAGGCCATGATCGACGCGGGAATCCTGCTCGGGTTGCCCCGACAGGTGGCGCACGAGCTCATCGTGCAGACCGCCATCGGTTCCGCGGTGATGCTGCGGGATTCCGGGGAGCACCCGGTCAAGCTGCGCGAGGCGGTCACCTCGCCGGCCGGCACCACCATCTCCGCGATCCGCGAGTTGGAGAAGCACGGCGTACGGGCGGCACTGCTCGCCGCGCTGGAGGCCGCCCGGGATCGTGCCCGGGAGCTGGCCGCCCAGGCCGACTGACCCGCTGGCCGTTCTGCGTGGGACGGCCACAAACCGGGTGGCCGTTGGGGTGCGTCGCGGGGCCGTGCGTGCCGCATACTGGCCCGGTGTTCACACTTGCCCAGGCCCGGCACCTGGTGGCCACCCTGCAGCCGCGCATCGACGAGTTGATCCGGGTCCGGGCCGACCTGACCGAGCTGCGCGTCGACCTGGCCGACCACGGTGTGAGCGCGCTCGGTGGGCTGGCCGAGGTCAAGGGGCTGGAAGCCCGACTGCACGCCGTCGTCGACGAGCTGCACCAGCACGACATCCAGGTCAAGGGCATCGCCCCGGTCCTGCTCGACTTTCCCGGCGAGCGCGACGGCCGCGCCGTGCTCTGGTGCTGGTTGGAGGGCGACTCCGACGTGCGCTGGTACCACCGGGCCGAGTGCGGCTTCGCCGGCCGCCGCCCGCTCTGACCCCGCCCGCCGCCCGCGCTGACCGCGCGGAGCCCGCGCTGGTGCCCGCCGCCCGCGCTGACCGCGCAGAGGGCCGGGTTGAGCGCTTGATCCACTCGGGGTCTTGGAAGTCGCGGCATCAGGGCGGGCCGGATACCGCAACCTCCGGGAAACCGAGTTGATCAGGCCGCGCGGTGGGCGTCATGCCGGGGATCAGGCCGCGGGGTGGGCATCATGCCGGGGATCAGGCCGCGCGGCGGGGCGTACGGTCAGCCCGCGGCGGAGTCCGGCAGCGCCGGCCTGACGGCCTCGGTCACCGCGAAGACGACCACGTTGTCCCGGTAGTGCCCCCGCCGCCTGTCGAAGTCGCCCCCACAGGTGACCAGCCGCAACTCCGCTCCGGGCGTCGGGCCGTAGACCACGTCGGTCGGAAAGCTGTCCTTACGGGTTCGCAGCGACCCGGTCACCCGGAACGCCAACCGCTGCCCGCCACGCCACACCTCGACCCGGTCGCCGGGCCGCAGCTCACCGAGCCGAGCGAACACCGCCGGGCCGCGTCGCGAGTCCAGGTGCCCGGCGAGCACAGCCGGGCCGGTGTCGCCGGGCGCCGGGCCACCGCCGTACCAGCCGGCGGTGTCGAAGTCGGCGGGCGGAATCAGCGCGCCGACGCGGTCCAGGCCCAACACGGTGAGCGCGGAGTCGACGTCGATACGCGGTATGCGTACCCGGGTGGGTGCGGGACCCCGCGGCGCGGGCGTGGCGGCCACCGACGGGCAGTCGTCACCGCAGCCGGGGTGCCAGCTCGCCGCCGGCGGTGGCGGCGAGGCGGTGGTGGCCAACCCGACACCGGTGCCGGCGGCGAGGCAGACCGCCGCGCCGGCCGCGACAAGCGCGGCCAGTGGCCGGCGGTCGCGGTGCCGACGGATCGACGGGTCCGGCCCGGCGTTCACCAGGTGGTGCGCCGCCGCCGACGCCAGAGCAGCAGGGCCACCGCGCCGGCGAGCGCGGCCAGAGCGCCGGCCACCAGGGGGTACGCGCCGAACCCGGTAGCGGTGGTGCCCCCGGCGCCGGTGTCCACCCCGCCGGCCGGGACGACGGCGCCGCCCTCGGCGTCGCGGCGCAACTCGGCGGTGAGCCCGCCCTGCTTCGCGTCGAGCACCAGCAGCGAGTAGACCGCGCCGCCGGTGAGCCGCACCTCGGCGTCGGTGCTCGGCCCGTCGGCGCCCGCCAGCCGCAGCCGCCAACTGCCCGGCTCGACCTGCTCGTACTCGGTCGTGGAGGCGAACTGCACGTCGTTGGCGATCATCGGACCGTTCGCGGCGGCCACGTCCAACACCGGGGTACGCACGGAAGCCTGCACGACGCGCACCTTGGCGCGGCCCTGCGTGGGCGCGCTGAGGTCGTCGTTGAGCACCCGCAGACCCAGGTCCGCGTGTCGGCCGACGCCGGCCACCGTGTACGCGTCGCCGCTGGTGACCGCGACCTCGGTGGTGAGCACCGGGGGGTCGCTGGCGGGAGCGCCGGCCTCCCGCATCGCCACCGCGTACCGGCCCGGCGCCAGTTCCAGGTAGTCGGAGACCACGCCGTAGCCGACCCCTTCGAAGACCTGCGGTTTCGTGGCGCCCGGCGCGGTCAGGTAGACGTCCACCGCCGGGGTGTCGGGGGAGAGGTGGGCGAGCCGGACGTATCCGACGGTGTCCGCGCCGGTCGCGGCGGTGGCCGGCGTCGGCGTGCCGGTGGTGGCCAGGGCGGTGCTGAGCAGGAGCGCGCCGGAGCCGGCCAACAGCCGGCGGGTGGCGGTACGGAGCGTGTGCATCTCGCCTCCGGAAGCACGGTTGGTGAGCGGGCGGCAACCCAGAGAACAGAGTCCCGTTTACAGGACTCCAGCGCAAGTTGCCGACGCGATGTTTTCTGTCGCCGTCCCGACCCTCGCCCGCGTCGGTACTCTCGCTACCGCTCCCGGACGGCGAGGAGGCCGAACAGGTCCGGGACTCCGCCCGGGCCCGCCTCGGCGACCCGGACCAGCCGCAGGCCGGCGGCCCGCAGAGGTGGCGCCGCCCGCATCCGCCGCCGGCCTTCGGGCCGCCGCACATCGTCGCGCTGGCCTATTCTCGGTCGATGCGAGATCGCCGCGTGGCGCTGGTGTGGACGGCCTTCGTCGTCGTCGCGCTGGTGTCCTGCGTGCTCGTCCTGCGGCGCGACGACCGCCTCTCCGACCTGCACATCTACTACGGCGCACTGTCCGACCTGCACGCTGGTCGCCCGCTGTACGAGTTCCGGGCGGCCAACGGCGGGCCGTTCACCTACCCGCCGTTCGCCGCGCTCGTGCTGGGTCCGGTCACCGCCGTGCCGGAGGGCGTACTCCAGGGGATCTGGCTGGTGGCGACGTGCGCGGCGGTCGTCGCCATCGCCGGGGCGGTGGGCGTCGCGCTGAACACCCGGCGGTCCCGGCGACCGCTTGTCGTGGCGGTGGCCGCCACCGTGCTGATGCTCTCCGTGCCGGTGCAGAGCAACCTGCGCTTCGGTCAGGTGAGCGTCTTCATCGTGCTGCTGGCCCTGCTCGACGGGATGGGCGTCGGTCCGCCCCGGCTGCGCGGGATGCTGGTCGGGGTCGCCGCGGCGATCAAGCTGACCCCGCTGCTGTTCGTGGTCTACTTCCTCGCCACCGGCCGCTATCGCGACGCCGCCCGCGCGGTGGCGACGTTCCTGGCGTGCGCGGGTCTCGCCGCGCTGGTGCTGCCCGCCGAGAGCGTGACGTACTGGACCGAGGCCGTGCGGCAGACCTCACGGATCGGCAACCTCGCCTCGCTGGGCAACCAGTCCCTGCACGGGATGTTGCTGCGCGTCGGCGTCGACGAGGCGGCGTTGCCCCTGCTCTGGGCCGGTCTGGTGGCACTCGTGTGCGCGGCGGCGCTGCTGCGGGCGCGACAGTTGGCGGCGCGGGGCCGCCCGGGGCACGCGGCCGTGCTCGTCGGGTGCGCCACCATCGCCGCGTCCCCGGTGTCCTGGACCCACCACCAGGTGTGGCCGGTGCTCGCCGCGATGCTGCTGATCGGCGCGTCCGGTGTCACCCAGCGGGCCGCCGGAGTGGGGCTGCTCGCCGCCATGGTCGTCTCGTTGGGCGCGGTCCTCAGCCCGGTGTCGACACGGCCGGGTGTGCAGTTCCTCTTCGAGAACGCCCGCGCCATCGGGGTGAGCCTGCTGTGTCTGGTCGGCTTCGGCGGTGTCGCGGTCGCCGCCCGCCGAACGTCGCGCCGGCCGGCCGGCGGGCGGGGCTGGTTGCGGGTGGGTGTCACGGCCACGGTGGCGGTCGCGTTCTTCGCCGTGCAGCCGTTGCCCGCCGGGGCGGATCCCACCTTCAAGGCGTACGCCCTCGACGACGTGGTCAACCCGCGATACTTCTTCGTCTGCCGTGGCCCGGTCGAGTGCGCCGCCTACGGCACCGGCGCGCCGGTCACCTTCGGCACCCGCGCCGAGAAGACGAAGGTCCGGGTCAACGGCGTGGTCTCCCCGCAGGTGAGCCGCCTGGAATACTATTCGGCCCCCGGCGGGGCGCCCCGGGCCATCCCGCTGCTCGAGGCGTACCCGGGCAGCCGCACGTTCTCGTTCCGCTCGGCGAGCATGGCGCAGGGCCGGCTGGTCGCGTACGCCTCGGACGGCCAGCCGATCGCCAGCTACGACGAGGAACTCGCCGCCGCCCTCCGGACGGCCACCCGGTAGACGGTCGGGGGGAGGGCGGCGGCGTGGCTCAGCGGGTCGCGGCGGCCAGGGCGGCGCGCAGCTTCTCCGCGTCGCCCGGTGCCGGGTGCTCCCAGTCGGTGGGGCTGGCGGAGTAGAGCGTGCCGTACGCCGGGGTGTCCGGCTGGTAGCGCCACCCCTCGGCGAGCGGGCCGGCGTCCACCGCGTCGTAGCCGATCCGGTCCAGGAAGGCCGTCACCTCGGCCTTCGCGGCGGCGTCGTCACCGGCGATCGCGAGGGCGCTGCGGTCGGCGGCGCCGGCCGGCCGGCCGAGCGCGGCCAGACCCTTGTAGTAGATGTTGTTGAAGACCTTGACGACCCGGGACTCCGGCAGGTGCCGCTGGAGCAACTCGCTGCTCGTGGTCTCGCCCGAGTCCAGCTCCGGGAAGGTCCCGTCGCGCTGCGGGTAGTAGTTGTTGGTGTCGATGACGACCTTGCCGGCCAGCGGCTCCACGGGCACCGCGCGGTACGCCTTCAGCGGCACCGTGACCACCACCAGGTCACCGACCTGTGCCGCGTCCTGTGCCGTGCCGGCGCTGGCGTGCTCGCCCAGCTCGTCGACCAGGTCCTTGAGCGTCTCCGGGCCGCGCGAGTTGCTCAGCACCACGTCGTAGCCGGCGTCCACGGCCAGCCGGGCCAGGGTGCCGCCGATGTTGCCGCTGCCGATCAGTCCCACAGTTGTCATGTTGGTTCCCAACTCCGTCCACCCACGACGCATTCCCGACCAGTCCGGTGGGTAATTCCGGTTGCCCGCTGAGCCGGCAAAATCGCGCTAAGGCCTGTTTCATGAGGGCGGCCGGCCAGTTCTTATGAAACGGGCCTTGGATCCTGAATCTAGTGGCATCCGAAAGGTGGGGGGCCACTACAACCAGGTTCGAGCGTGATCGAGGCGGTGCGGTGGAGCCAGGCGCGCCCGGCCGCTTGGCCCTCAGGCGGGGAGGGCCTTTTCGATTGCGGCCTGGAGGTCGGTGTCGTCGGGGGTGACCGCGGGGGCGAAGCGGGCGGCGACAGTGCCGTCCGGGGCCACCAGGAACTTCTCGAAGTTCCACCGGACGTCCCCGGTGTGCCCGTCGGTGTCCGGGGTGTCCACAAGCACGGTGTAGAGCGGGTGCCGGTTCGGGCCGTTGACGTCGACCTTCTCGGTCAGCGGGAAGGTCACCCCGTAGTTGACCTGGCAGAAGTCGCTGATCTCGGCCGCGCTGCCCGGCTCCTGGCCGGCGAACTGGTTGCACGGCACGCCGAGCACCACGAGGCCGCGCTCGGCGTAGGAGTCGGCGAGCGTCTGGAGGCCGGCGTACTGCGGGGTGAGGCCGCAGCGGGAGGCCACGTTGACGACCAGCAGCGCCTTGCCGCGGTAGCGGGCCAGCTCGGCGGGGCCGCCGTTGAGGGCGTCGATCGGGATGTCGAAGACGGTCATGGCGCGAGGCTACGCGCCGACCGCGTGGTGGCCCGGAGGCGGGCGGAGCGGGTGCGATCCACCCGTCACCGCAAATCGAAACATGCACATCTTGACGAAGTGATGACGTCGTGAGTACCGTCTCACCATCTCTTTTGGAAAGTTTCCTAACAGTTCGGGAGACGCCTCATGAAAAGATCGCTCCGCCGGGCCCTCTGGGCCGGTGCCGTGGTCGCCGTGACCGTCGCAGCGGTGCCGATGACCACCGCGTTCGGCGCCGGCAGTGTCACCACCACGTTCACCAGAGCACAGGACTGGGGGACCGGTCACGAGACGAGGGTGACCGTCACCAACGGGTCGAGTGCCTCCGTCGCCACCTGGCGCATCGAGTTCGACCTGCCGTCGGGCACCACCATCAGCAGCGCCTGGGACGCCGACGTGACAAGCAGCGGCAACCACTACGTCGCGGTCAAGAAGAGCTGGGCCGGCGGCCTCGCCCCGGGCGCCTCGTTCAGCTGGGGTTACAACGGCAGCGGCGCCTACAAGGCGCCGCTGAACTGCACGGTCAACGGCGCGCCCTGTGGCGGCGGCACCCCGACCAGCCCGCCGACCACGAGCGCACCGACCACGGCGCCACCGACCACCGCGCCACCGACCACCGCGCCGCCCACCACGGCGCCACCGACCACCACCCCGCCGAACCCGGGCGGCAAGAAGGTCGTCGGCTACTTCGCCGAGTGGGGCGTCTACGGGCGCAACTATCACGTCAAGAACATCCAGACCAGCGGCTCCGCCGCCAAGCTGACCCACATCCTGTACGCCTTCGGCAACACCACCGGCGGCCGCTGCGCCATCGGGGACAGCTACGCCGACTACGAGAAGGCATACACGGCGGCGGACAGCGTGGACGGCGTCGCCGACACCTGGGACCAGCCGCTGCGCGGCAGCTTCAACCAGCTCCGCAAGCTCAAGCAGCTGAACCCGCACCTCAAGGTGATCTGGTCGTTCGGCGGCTGGACCTGGTCCGGCGGCTTCACCCAGGCCGCACAGAACCCGGCCGCGTTCGCCGAGAGCTGCTACAACCTGGTCGAGGACCCGCGCTGGGCGGACGTCTTCGACGGCATCGACGTCGACTGGGAATATCCGAACGCCTGCGGTCTGACCTGTGACAGCAGCGGCCCGAACGCGTTCAAGAACGTGATCGGCGCGTTGCGGTCGAAGTTTGGGTCCAGCGCCCTGGTCACCGCCGCCATCACGGCGGACGGCACCAACGGCGGCAAGATCGACGCCGCCGACTACGCCGGCGCCATCGGCAACCTGAACTGGCTGATGCCGATGACCTACGACTACTTCGGCGCGTTCGCGGCCCAGGGTCCCACCGCGCCGCACTCGCCGCTCACCTCGTACACCGGCATCCCGACCGCCGGCTTCTACTCGGACGCGGCAATCCAGAAGCTCAAGAGCAAGGGCGTGCCGGCCAACAAGCTGCTGCTCGGCATCGGCTTCTATGGCCGGGGCTGGACCGGCGTCACCCAGGCCGCTCCGGGCGGCAGTGCCACCGGCGCGGCAGCGGGCACCTACGAGGCGGGCAACGAGGACTACAAGGTCCTCAAGAACACCTGCCCGGCCACCGGCACGGTCGCCGGCACCGCGTACGCCAAGTGCGGCAACAACTGGTGGAGCTACGACACCCCGTCGACCATCAACGGCAAGATGACGTACGCGAACAACCAGGGCCTCGGTGGCGCGTTCTTCTGGGAGCTCTCCGGTGACACGAGCAACGGCGAGCTCATCGGCGCCATCAAGGGCGGTCTCGGCTGAGTCGCGGGCCGGCGCACCACCGACACGGTGGGGAGGAGCCCGCACCGCTCCTCCCCACCGGTGCGACGACGGCCCGGCCGACGCCAAGCGTCGGCCGGGTCGCCGTCGTTGGGGTCGGTGCAGCTAGATGTGGCAGACTCGCGGCGCGGCAGGTCTCGATCTCACCGTCGAGGAGGTGGTCATGCGCCCGACCCACCGCAGGCTCGCGGCAACCGCCGCCGGGCTGGTGCTGCTGCCGGCCGCCCTGGTCGGCTGCGGGATCGGCGACGACGACAAGGACAAGCCGCCGGCCGCACCCGTGCCCAACCCCGCCGAGGAGGCCGCCGCCCGCTCTCGGGAGCGCGTGCAGGCGTACCTCGACGCGATGACCGCGAAGGACGTCGCCGCCGGCCGGAGCCAGCTCTGCGCCCCCCTGCACGACGGCTTCGACCTGGCCGCCACCGGCCCCAACGGCGACTTCGCCGATCATTTCCAGGTGCCCGAGGCGGCCATCACCGACATCCGGTCCGGTCCGCTCGGCCAGGAGGTAAGCGTCTCGGTCTCGGTCACCGCCGGCAAGCTCACCGTCGCCCGGCCGCTGGTGTTCACGGTGACCCGTCAGGGCAGCGACTGGTGCATCGCCGGGGAGTCGCCGGGCGGCGAGGCCGCCAAGCCGACGCCGACCGGGGTCGTCCCGACCCGCGCGTCCTGACCATCGTCCGGCGGGTTGATCTCCCATCTGCCGGAACCGTCCCCCTCGCCCCTCGCGCACCCCGACCGTCGCCGTACGCTTTCTGTCATGCGCCATGAGTGGCATCAGCTGAGCCATCCCGCGGTAAGCAGCCCGGGCCTGCAGACCAGTCGACCGACAGCCGACTCCGCCGAGGACGCCGCGCTCGGCCTGGACCGATGGCGGGAGCTGCCCCGCGAGCAGGTTCCGCCGTGGTCCGACCCGGCGGCCGTCGCGGCGGTCTGCAAGGTCCTCGACACCGTGCCTTCGGTCGTCGCGCCCTACGAGGTGGACCAGCTCCGGCAGAAGCTCGCCCTGGTCTGCGAGGGCAAGGCGTTCCTGCTCCAGGGCGGTGACTGCGCGGAGACGTTCGTCGACAACACCGAGAGCCACCTGCTGGCCAACGCCCGCACCCTGCTCCAGATGGCGATCGTGCTCACCTACGGCGCGTCGCTGCCGGTGGTCAAGGTCGCCCGGGTCGCCGGGCAGTACACCAAGCCCCGCTCACTGCCCACCGACGCCCGGGGTCTGCCCGCGTACCGCGGCGACATGATCAACTCGCTGGAGACCGATCCGGTCGCCCGGGTCGCCGACCCGCAGCGCATGATCCGGGCGTACGCCAACTCGGCGGCGGCGATGAACATGCTCCGGGCGTACCTCGCCGGTGGGCTCGCCGACCTGCACGCCGTGCACGACTGGAACAAGGGCTTCGTGAAGACGTCCCCGGCGGGGGAGCGCTACGAGGCGATCGCCCGGGAGATCGACCGGGCGATCGCCTTCATCCGGGCCTGCGGGATGACCGAGGACGACGCGCTGCGGACGGTCACGCTCTACTGCTCCCACGAGGCCCTGGCCCTGGAGTACGACCGGGCGCTCACCCGGGTCTCCGACCGCCGGGCGTACGGGCTCTCCGGGCACTTCCTCTGGATCGGCGAGCGCACCCGGCAGATCAGCGGCGCGCACATCGACTTCATCTCCCGGATCGCCAACCCGATCGGCGTCAAGCTCGGCCCGACCACCTCGCCGGACGAGGCGATCGAGCTGTGCGAGAAGCTCAACCCGGACAACATCCCCGGCCGGCTCACCCTGATCAGCCGGATGGGCAACCACCGGGTACGCGACGCCCTGCCGCCGATCGTCGCCAAGGTCACCGCCGCCGGCGCGAAGGTGGTCTGGCAGTGCGACCCGATGCACGGCAACACGCACGAGTCGTCGAACGGCTACAAGACCCGGCACTTCGACCGGATCGTCGACGAGGTGCTCGGCTACTTCGAGGTGCACCGGGGGCTGGACACCCACCCCGGTGGCCTGCACGTCGAGCTGACCGGCGAGGACGTCACCGAGTGCCTCGGCGGCGCCCAGGGCATCGAGGACCTCGACCTGCCCGACCGGTACGAGACCGCCTGCGACCCCCGACTCAACACCCAGCAGTCGTTGGAGTTGGCGTTCCTGGTCGCGGAGATGCTCCGTGGCTGACGCGAGGAGCGAGCTTGCGAGCCCCGCAGTCGGCAGCCGAAGGGACAACAATGGCTGACGCGAGGAGTGAGCTTGCGAGCCCCGCAGTCGGCAGCCGAAAAGGATGACCATGGCTGATCTGTTCGTGGACCTGCGCTCCGACACGGTGACCCGGCCCACGGCCGGGATGCGGGAGGCGATGGCCACCGCCGAGGTCGGTGACGACGTCTACGGCGAGGACCCCACAGTCAACGCGCTGGAGGCCGAGGTCGCCGCGCTGTTCGGGCACGAGGCGGCGCTGTTCGCCCCGAGCGGGTCGATGGCCAACCAGATCGCCCTGCAACTGCTGGTGTCGCCCGGCGACGAACTGCTCTGCGACGCCGACGCGCACGTGGTCACGTACGAGATCGGCGCCGCTGCCGCGTACGGCGGGATTTCCTCGCGGACCTGGCCGGCGGTCGGCGCGGACATCGACCCGGAGAGGGTGGCCGCGATGATCCGGCCGGACGGCTACTTCGCCGTCCCCACCCGCGCGATTGCCGTCGAACAGACCCACAACCGCGGCGGTGGCGGGGTGATTTCGCTGGCCACCCTGCGGGACCTGCGCGGCGTCGCCGACGACGCGGCCGTCGCGTTGCACTGCGACGGCGCCCGGATCTGGCACGCGCACGTCGCCGACGGGGTGCCCCTGATCGAGTACGGCCGGCTCTTCGACACGCTGTCGGTGTGCCTGTCCAAGGGGCTTGGCGCCCCGGTCGGCTCGCTGGTGGTGGGCAGCGCGGAGAAGATCGAGCGGGCCCGGATGATCCGTAAGCGGATGGGCGGCGGCATGCGTCAGGCCGGCATCCTCGCCGCCGCCGGCCGGTACGCGCTCGCGCACCACATCGACCGGCTGGCCGACGATCACGCGAGGGCGGCCCGGCTCGCCGAGACCGTCGCGCCGTTCGGGGTGCTGGCCACCACGGCCCGCACCAACCTGGTCGCACTCGACCTGACGAAGCACGCACTCGACGCGCGTGCCCTGGCCGCCGCCGCGCGGGCCGAGGGCGTACTCGTCTCGGTGCTCGGCCCCCGCACCGCCCGTCTGGTCACCCACCTCGGCCTCGACGACGCGGACATCGACCGAGCGGTCGCAGCCCTACCCCGAATCCTCAACCAGTCCTAACTCGAAAATCGAACCGTGCGTAGACAGGGGCTGTCTCGCTAAGGGTGTTTCCGGCGATCTTGGTTAGTAGGTTTCAGCGGCGGGGAAGCGGTCGCTGAAGGTGATGGCGAAGGCGTTCAACGCGGGTTTCCAGCGCATCGTCCATCGGGTTCTGCCTGCTCCGGTGGGGTCCAGGGACCGGGTCACCAGGTACAGACATTTCAACGCGGCCAGCTCGTTGGGGAAGTGGCCGCGGGCTTTGATCGCCCGCCGGTAGCGGGCGTTGAGCGATTCGATCGCGTTGGTGGAGCAGATGACTTTGCGGATCTCTACGTCGTAGTCGAGGAACGGGATGAACTCGGCCCAGGCGTTGTCCCACAGGCGGATCACCGCCGGATACCGGCCGCCCCATTTCTCGGCCAGGTCGTCGAACGCGGCCCGGGCCGCGGCCGCGTTGACGGCGGTGTAGATCGGTTTGATGTCGTGCTTCAGCGCGTCCCAGTACTTGCGGGAGGTGAGCCGGAACGTGTTGCGGATCAGATGGATGATGCAGGTCTGCACGATCGTGCGGGGCCACACGTTCGTCACGACCTCGGGAAGGCCTTTGAGGCCGTCGCAGACGAGGAAGAACACGTCCTTCACACCCCGGTTACGCAGGTCGGTCAGCACGCTCATCCAGAACTTCGCGCCCTCACCACCGGTGCCGGCCCACAGCCCGAGGATGTCCTTCTCCCCGTCGAGGGTCACCCCGATCGCGGCGTAGAACGGCCGGTTCGCGACCTGCCCATCACGCACCTTCACCACGATCGCGTCGATGAACACCGCCGCGTAAATCTCATCCAGGGGCCGGTGCGACCAGTCGGTCATCTCCTCGATCACCTTGTCCGTGATCCGAGAAATGGTCTCCTTGCTGACCGAAGCGCCGTAGATCTCAGTGAAGTGCGCCGAGATCTCCCCGGTGGTCAAGCCCTTGGCATACAGCGACAACACGACCTCGTCGACGCCGGACAGGCGTCGTTGCCGCTTCTTGACGATCTGGGGCTCGAACGTGCCCGCCCGGTCCCGAGGAACGTCGATCTGCACCGGCCCGGTGCTGTCGGTCAGCACCGTCTTCGCCCTGGTGCCGTTGCGGATGTTGCCCGAGCCGGCGCCGTCGGGTTCGTGTTTGGCATAGCCCAGGTGCTCGGTCATCTCCTCGTTCAACGCGGTCTCCAGGACAGTCTTGGTCAACTGCCGGAGCAGCCCTTCCGGGCCGGTCAGCGACAGGCCCTGTTCCTTGGCCGCCCGGACCAGTTCGACGGCGGCCTTCGCCTCCGCCGACGGCTCCGCCCGCTTCTTACGTCCAGTCACGTCGTTCTGTGTCGCGGTCATCACGGCACCCTCCTCACCAGGCACAACGCCTGGCGGGTCTGGCCGGAAACACCCTTAGATCCACAGTCCCCCGCTTCGCGACGCGGGATGCTGCCGCGTGTCTACGCACGGTTCGATTTTCGAGTTAGGCGGGTGAGGGTTGTTATGTCGGCGGCGTGGCCGAGCTGCTTCTCGCTCGGGGTTTCCACCACGATCGGGATGCCGGCGGTGGCCGGGTGGGCCATCAGCTCGGCGAAGGCGGGCTCGCCGATGGTGCCCTTGCCGATGTTCTCGTGCCGGTCCCGGGTGGAGCCGCACAGATCCTTCGAGTCGTTGGCGTGAACCAGCCGCAGCCGGTCCGCGCCGACAGTGGCCACCAGCGTGTCCAGGGTCGCCGTCATGCCGCCCTCGGCCGCCAGGTCGTGGCCGGCGGCCCAGGCGTGGCAGGTGTCGAAGCAGACCCCGAGCATGGGGTGCCCGTCCACCGCGTCCAGGTAGGGCCCGAGTTGCTCCACCCGGGAGGCCAGGGACCGGCCACCGCCGGCGCTCGGCTCGACAAGCAGCATCGGCCCGCCGACGTCGGCGGCCCAGTCGAGCAGCGGCAGCAACTCCCGGCGGACCTGCCGCATCGCCGTCTCGGCGTACCCCTCGTCCACCGAACTGCCCGCGTGGAACACGACCGCCCGCGCGCCGATCGCCACGCCCCGACGAAGGGCGTGGGCCAGGGTCTGCGCCGACTTCTCGACCGTGGCCGGGGTGGGCGAGCCGAGGTTGACGAGCAGCGAGGCGTGGATGAACGCCGGAATGCCCCGCTCGGCGCAACCCTCGCGGAACAGGGCGTCCTGGCCCGGGTCGCCGTCGGGCAGCGCCCAACCCCGTGAGTTGGAGACGTAGACCTGCACCACCCGGGCGCCGGTCGCGTCGGCGTACGGTAGGGCGGCCTTGGCCAGCCCACCCGAGGTCGGCGTGTGCGCGCCCACCGGACGCGAGGTGACCGCCGGCATCAGAAGCACGTGAGGGTGACCGGGGTGCCCGGCGGCACCTGCGAATTCTCACCCGGGAGCTGGATCCGGACCACGGCGTTCGGGTTGACCGCGACCGTCACCGGGAAGCCCTGGCTCTCCAACACCTGCTTGGCCTGCTGACACGGTAGGTCGACCACCCGGGGCACGACGACCGCGGCCGGGCCCTTGCTGACGTCCACCTTTACCTGGGTGCCCTTCTCCACGCCGGCACCGTCGGCCGGGCTCTGCCCGAGGATCTCGTCCCGGGGCTTGTCGGAGTCCTTGTAGGTCTCCACGAGCACCAGGTTGAGCTGGGCCAGGGCGGCGCGAGCGTCGTTGAGGTTCTTACCGACCAGGTTCGGCACCGTCACCGGCGCCCTGCCCCGGCTCAGAATGAGGGTGATCTTCGCGCCGGGTTTGACCTCGGTGCCCACCGGGGGGGCGGTTTCCAGCACGACCCCGGCCGGCAGGCTGTCGTCGTAGCGTGGGGCTCCCTTGGCCACCACCAGCTTCACGTTGACCAGGTCCGCCTCGGCGAGATCGAACTCCTTGCCGATCACGTCCGGCACGGGGAAGCGTTCCGGGCCGAGGGAGAGGGTCAGGGTGATCGTGCCACCCTTGACGATCTTGGTAGCGGACGCTGGGCTCTGCCCCAGCACGCTGTCCTTCGGGGCCTGTTCGTCGAAGCGCGGCTCACCGTACTTCAGGGTGAGCCCGGCGCGGTCGGCCTGCGCCTGCGCCTCGGCCTTGCTCAGGCTCACCAGTTGCGGGGCGTCCGTGTAGCGGCCGACGCCGAACCACCAACCTCCGAGCGCGGCCACCAGGCCCAGCGTCACCACCACCGCCGCGACGGCCAGCCGGCCGCGCGGGCTCGCCAGCAGCGTGCCGCGCAGCGCCGCGAGTCGGGACCCCAGACCCTCCGCGGGTTCCGGAGCGGCCCGCCGTCGACCCGGCCCCTGGCTGGCCCCCTCGGGCAGCCGCGCCCAGGACGGGCGGTCGGTCGGGCGGATCGCCGCGACCACCATGGTCGGCTGGGAGAGCGGCTCGTCGCTCACCGGGCGGAGCACGGCGGTGTGGCTGTTGGCGTCACCCAGGCGATCCTTGGCGACCTGCACTTCGGCCAGCAGCGCGCCGGCGTCGGCGGGCCGCGCGGCCGGATCACGCCGAGTGGCGCGCTGCACCAGGTCGTCGAGGACCGGCGGCAGACCGGGCACCAGCGTCGAGGGTGCCGGCACGTCCCGGTCGACGTGCTGCCAGGCGACATCCACCGGGCGGTCCCCGTCGTACGGGACCCGGCCGGCGAGCATCTCGAACAGCACGATGCCGGCCGAGTAGACGTCGGTGCGGGGATCGGCGCGACCCTCGGTGACCAGCTCCGGTGCGACGTACGCCACGGTGGCCATCAGCTGGTTGCCCTGGTCCTCGTCGGCGCTCGCCTCGACCGCCCGGGCCAGCCCGAAGTCGGCCACCTTGACGACGCTGTCGACCAGATTGGCGACACCACCGGTCGGGGCCTCGGCGACCAGCACGTTCTCCGGCTTGACGTCGCGGTGCACCAGCCCGGAGCGGTGCGCGGCGGCGATCGCGGCGAGCATCTGCTCGGCGATGGCCAGCGCCTCGTCCGGGTTGAGCCGGCGTCGCTCGGCCAGCACGTCGCGCAGCGTGCGGCCGCGCACGTACTCCATCACCAGGTACGGCAGACCGGCGTGCGTGCCCTGGTCGTAGACCGCCACCACGTTCGGGTGGGTCAGCCGGGCGATGGTCTTCGCCTCGTCGGTGAACCGCGCCACGAAGTTGGTGATCCGGGCCCGGGCCTCGGGAGCCTGGGTCGGGTGGATGATCTTGACAGCGACGGTGCGCTCGAGGCGTTCGTCGGTGGCGGTATACACGGTCGCCATGCCACCACGGGCCACGCGACCGCGAATGCGGTAGCGCCCGTCGATCAGCGAGCCCAGCAACGTGTCGGCGACCTGAGTGTCCATCGGCAGGGAGTCTATGTGTCCAGGGGGTGAAGGATGAACAGGATGCTACAGCCGGACGCCGAACGGGTCCGTCCCGTTGCGCTGCTCGATTCCTCAGCCGCAGGTCAGCGGTGCCACAGGAGCGGTCGTCCGGGGTGCCGGTGGCCCGTCGCGACGGTGGCGTGGCAGGGTGGTCGGGTGACCGAACCCGTACCCGACCAGGCCGTGCCCAGCCTGGAGCTCGCCGGACCCGCCGACCCGGCCGGCTGGCTGACCCTGCCCGACGTCGCCGAGCGCCTCGACGTGTCGATCAGCAAGGTGCACCAGATGATCCGTGACCGGGAGTTGCTGGCGGTTCGCCGCGACGGCGTCCGCCGCATCCCGGCGGACCTGGTCGCCAACCAGACCGTGCTCAAGCACCTGCCCGGCGTGCTCAACCTGCTCACCGACAACGGTTACGACGACGAGGCCGCCCTGCGCTGGCTGTACGAGCCGGACGACATCCTCCCCGGTGGCACCCCGGCCACCGCCCTCTCCGGCGACCAGGCCCGCGAGGTAAAACGAAGAGCCCAAGCCCTAGGCTTCTAACCCCCACCCCAGCCCTCTGCCCCACCCTGGCCCCGGCCCCCCGGCCCCCCGGCCCCCCCGGCCCCCCCGGCCCCCCTGCCCCCCGTTGATCATGAGGTTATTGTCACGACACGCCGCGAGCGCGTTGGCAATAACCTCATGATCAACGCCGTGGGCGGGCCGGGGTGGGGGCCGAGGGTGGGTGGGTTAGTCGGCTCGGCGGGTTGCGGCGATGGCTAGGTCCACCAGGGCTTGGCGGGCCTCGGTGTCGAGGTCGGCAGCGGTCAGTGCCGCCAGCGCGGCGTCGGTGAGCGTGACGATCCGCTGCTCGGTGCGGGCCAGCGCCCCGCTCGCGGTGATCAGCTCGCGGAGCCGAGCCACCCCCTGCTCGTCCAGCCCAGGGTCGCCGAGTTGGCTGAGCAGCAGCTCGCGGCCGGCGTCGTCGGTGGTCTCCACGGCTGCCGCCACCAGGTAGGTGCGCTTGCCCTCGCGCAGGTCGTCCCCGGCCGGCTTGCCGGTCAGCGCCGGGTCACCGAAGACACCCAGCACGTCGTCGCGGAGTTGGAACGCCTCACCCAGCGGCAGCCCGTACGCCGAGTAGGCCGCCCGTACGTCGGCGGTCGCGTCGGCCAGCGCGGCGCCGAGCAGCAGCGGCCGCTCGACTGTGTATTTCGCCGACTTGTACCGGGCGACCTTGCTGGCCCGTTCCACCGAGGTGTCACCGGTGACCTGCGTCAGCACGTCGAGGTACTGCCCGACGGTGACCTCGGTGCGCATCTCGTCGAAGACCGGTCGGGCCCGCGCCAACGACCACAGGTCCAGCCCCGCGGAGTGCAGCAGCTCGTCGGACCAGACCAGGCACAGGTCGCCGAGCAGGATGGCGGCGGCGTCGCCGAAGCCGTCCGGGTCACCGCCCCAGCCGGCCTCCCGATGCCGTGCGGCGAACCGCCGGTGCACCGCGGGCTCGCCGCGTCGGGTGTCGGAGCGGTCCATCAGGTCGTCATGGATCAGGGCGCTGGCCTGGACGAACTCCAGCGCGGCCAGGGCGGTGAGCACCTGGTCGCTGTCGAGCCCGCCCGCGCCCCGGAACCCCCAGTACGCGAATGCCGGGCGGAGCCGCTTGCCACCACCGAGCACGAAAGCCTCGATCGCCTCCGCCACCGGGGCCAGGGCGTCGTCCACGGCGGCGAGCCGAACCCGCTGGCCGGTCAGGAACTCGCTGAGGGCTTTGTCGACCCGCTGCCGTAGGCCAGCACGGTCGACGGGAGAGACGGGGGCAGCGTGGGTCACGCACCGACGCTAGCGGGTCGCCGTAACCCGCGCCGTACCGCCACGCGTGGGGCCTGTGTCAAAGCCCCTGGCCGGACCGCCGCCTGGCCTCCGCCTCGGCTCGACCGAGGACTTTGACACAGGCCCTGGTTCCGTCGGCGCGACCGGGACCGGTGCGCCCCGCCGGTCGCGTGCCGGCCCCCGCCGTACGGCCCGCTCCGGGGGCTCGCGTCGCGTCGGCCCGGCGGGTGCCCGCGGCGGCCTCGGTGAGCGTCACCAGCGGCACGTCCAGGACGACGGCGAGCCAGCCGAGCCAGAACCCGCCCGGCACACGACGCTGCCGTTCCCACCGGGACACCTCGTGCCGGCTCAACGTCGGCACCCCGGCGGCGGCGCACAACTCGGCGGCGGCGCGCTGCTGGCTCCAGCCACGGGCCAGCCGGTACCGGGCCAGCAGCGGGCCGAGCTGCGCCGGGCGCGGCGAACGGGGCGGGGTCATGGGTCCTCCTGGCGGGCGTCGACGCGGTGACGACCACCCGCCCCGACCGGACGGGACCGGCGTCACCGCGTGTTGCTGACCCCCGCGCGGGACCCGGGCGTCGCCCCCGCCGCCCCGCCCACGCCACCCATTCCTACCCCCCGGGTACGACGCCTTCCGCCCGCCGGACCCGGCGAACGGCGCGGTAGGGGACCGCGAGGTGGAAAGCGCCTGGGCCGTGGTGGCGTCGCCCGCTAGAGTCGGGTCGTGGCGCTCGGTCTTCCCTCGGTACTCCCCAATCCGCAGCCGGCGATCGGGGAGCTCATTCGCGAGCGCCAACCGACCTTCTCGTTCGAGTTCTTCCCGCCCAAGACACCGGCGGGGGAGACGCTGCTCTGGCAGGCCATCCGCGAGCTGGAGTCGCTGCGCCCGTCGTTCGTGTCGATCACCTACGGTGCGGGCGGTTCGACCCGGGACACCACCGTGGCGGTGACCGAACGGATCGCCACCGACACGACCCTGCTGCCGATGGCCCACCTGACCGCTGTCAACCACTCCGTGGCCGAGCTGCGGCACGTGATCGGCCGGCTCGCCGGGGTGGGGGTGCGCAACGTGCTGGCGGTGCGCGGCGACCCGCCGGGCAACCCCGGCGGGGAGTGGGTCCGCCACGCCGAGGGTGTCGACTACGCCGAGGACCTGGTCCGCCTGGTCCGCGACGCCGGTGACTTCAGCGTGGGCGTGGCGGCCTTCCCGTACAAGCACCCCCGCTCACCCGACGTGGCCAGCGACACCGCGCACTTCGTCCGCAAGTGCCGGGCCGGCGCCGAGTTCGCGATCACGCAGATGTTCTTCGACGCCGACGACTACCTGCGGCTGCGCGACCGAGTGGCCGCCGCCGGCTGCGACACCCCGATCCTGGCCGGGGTGATGCCGGTGACCCAGATCGGCACCATCGAGCGGTCCGTGCAACTGTCCGGCGCACCCTTCCCGCCGGCGCTGGCGGCCCGCTTCGAGCGGGTCGCCGACGATCCGGAGGCCGTCCGCCGGCTCGGTGTCGAGCAGGCCAGCGAGATGAGCCGCCGGCTGCTGGACGAGGGCGTGCCGGGCATCCACTTCATCACCCTCAACCGGTCCACCGCGACCCGCGAGGTCTGGCAGAACCTGAAGGCCGGCGCGCGGGTGTGAATGTCCGGCCTGCGACACCTGATGCCCGGCACGACGGTTGATCCGTGGTGGGCACACAACTGAACTGGGACCAGTACGCCACGGCGTGGGCGCGGTTGCACGGCGGGTTCGACCCTCGGGTCGCGGCGCCCGTGGTGCGCGCCTGGCTGCGGTTCGCCTACCACGTCGGGTACGTGCTGGGGCGGCTGCGGGTCAGCCCCACCGCGGTCACCGTGGCCGGGGTGGTGCTCTGTTTCTGCGTACCGTTGCTTGTCACCCGGCCGGGTGACGGGCCGTTCCTGGGCGCGTTGTTCGTGCTGCTCGCCGCCGTGGCGGACAGCGTGGACGGCGCGGTGGCGGTCGCCACCGGCCGCACCACCCGGCTCGGCTACGTCTACGACTCGGTCGCCGACCGGCTCGGTGAGGTGGCCTGGCTGCTGGCGTTCTGGCTGGTCGGCGCGCCGGGTGCGCTCGTCGTCGCGGGCGGCGCGCTGTCCTGGCTGCACGAGTACGTCCGGGCCCGGGCGGTCGCCGCCGGCATGCGCGACATCGGCGCGGTCACCGTCGGGGAACGCCCCACCCGGGTCTCGGTGGCGCTGGCCGGCCTGGTGGTCGCCGGGCTGGCCGGGCTGATCGAGGCGGACCTGGCCGCCGGCACCATCACCATGGCGACCGCGGTGTGGGTGCTGCTGGCCGGCTTCGGCCTCGGGCAACTGCTCTCCAGCATCCGCCGCGCCCTGCTCGACGTCGGCTGAACGGCGCGCCACCGGTCCTACCAGGCGGGGCCGATCTCGTCGGCGACGATCTGCGCGGAGAGGGTCACCATCGGCAATCCGCCGCCCGGGTGGGTGGAGCCGCCCACCAGCCACAGCCCGTGCGCCGGCCCCCGGTTGGCGGGCCGGAGCAGCCCGCCGGCGGTGCCGTAGATCGAGCCGCCCGGCGCGCCGGTAGCCGCGCCCAGGTCGGCGGGGGTGCGGATCTCCCGGAACAGCAGCCGGTCGCGCACGTCCACGCCGCGCCGCGCCAGCACCTCCAGGATCCGGTCGGCATACGCGTCGGCGAGCCCCGGGCGTCGCCAGTCGACCGCGCCCGCCGCGCTGCCGTGGCGGGGGGCGTTGACGAGCACGAACCACGCCTCGTGTCCGGCCGGACGGACCATCGGGTCGTCGGCCACGGTGACGAACACCGTCGGGTCGACGGCCGGCCGGGCCCGTACGCCGCGCCCGGGGTTTCCGAAGACCGCGTCGAACTCCGCGTCGTAGTCGTCCGGGAAGAAGACGGTGTGGTGGGCCAGCCCGGTGCTGCCGGAGACGCCGAGCAGCAGCACGAAACCGGCGAGGCTGCGGTCGGTCAGCCCGGCCAGCCGACCCGGGTGCGGCAGCAGGTCACGGTAGACGGTCAATGCGTCCACGTTCGCCACCACCACGTCGGCGGGCACCGGCGCGGTGACGCCGGCGAGGCGTACCCCGTGCACCCGGCCGCCGGTGGCGTCGATCCGGGTGACCGTGGCGTCGGTCTGCACGACCACGCCGAGGTCCAGGCAGCGGGTCAGCAGCGCGTCGGCGAGTGTGCCCAGCCCACCGCGCAGGTACCAGCCACCGAAGGCCAACTCGGCGTAGGGGACCGCGACAAGCGCGGCCGGCGCCCGGCGCGGGTCGGCGCCGGTGTAGGTGGCGTACCGGTCCAGCAGCATCCGCAGCCGCGGGTCGGACAGGTGCCCGCGGCCCAGCCCGCGCAGGGTGCGACCCGGGGCGATGGCGGCCAGGTCGCCGAGCCGCCAGGCCAGCGACGCGAGATCGCGGGGGGAATCGACGGTACGGCGCAGGATGTCGCGCTCGGAGGCCCGCCACACCCGTTCGGCGCGACGCCACAGCCGCTGCCAGTCGGCCGCCGCCCGGTCACCGAGGGCGGCCCCGATCCGGGTGGCGAACTCCACCGGGTCGGCGCACGAGTCCAGGGTCGGGCCACCGTCGGGAAAGACGTGCCGGACGATCGGGTCCAACGGGACCAGGTCCAGGTATTCGTCGAGCTTCGCCCCGGTCGCCTCGAACAGGTCGTGGAAGACCTGGGGCAGGGTGAGCAGGCTCGGCCCGGTGTCGAAGTGGAACGACCCGGCCGGGGAGTCGTGCGCGTACCTACCGAGCTTGCCACCGACCGTGTCGGCGGCCTCGAAGACGGTCACCTGGTGCCCGGTGGCGGCCAGCCGGGCGGCGGTGGCGAGGCCACCCACCCCGGCGCCGACGACCACGATCCGCGCCATGCCGCGCCCTCCTAGCTGACCGGGCGGCCCCGCCAGGTCAGGCGGCGTCGCTTTCGCAGATGGTACGACCGCAGGGTCAACCAACCGAGGACCACGACCGACACGGGGTGTGCGAGCGCGTCGGGCCACCACCGTCCTCCGGTCGCGCGGGCGGTGAGCACCCGCCCGGCCACACCCAGCAGGTATGCGATGAGCGCAACCATTGACACCCGGGGAGCTGTCGAGGCGAACCCAAGCGCGACGAGCGGCGGGGCGGTGTAGAGCAGCAGCAGCGCCGCCACCACTGCCGCCGCCGCGCCCGGGTGCCCGAACGACGCCCAGAGCGACTTCGAGTACCCGTCGCGCAGTTGCGGCCAGTCGTCGTACATCCGGCAGGTGGCCAGCCGGGAGCCGTCGGCCAGGGCGATCCGCCCACCGGCCCGCTTGACCGCCCGGGCCAGCTCGACGTCCTCCAGGATCTTGTCGGCGACCGCGGCGTGCCCGCCGGCGGCGGTGTAGCCGGCCCGGTCCACCACCAGGAACTGCCCGCCCGCCGCGGCCAGCGACGGCCGCCGCGAGCGTTCCATCGCGCGCAGCGGCAGGAACGTCAACCAGAGCCACTGCAGCAGCGGCTGCACCAGCCGGTCGGCCGCCGTCGCCACCACGATCCGGGGGTACGGCGACAGCAGCGTCACGCGGGCGGCGCGCAGCTCGGTGACGGCCGCCGCGACGGCGTGCGGGGCGAGCACCACGTCGGCGTCGACGAAGACCAGCGCGGTGGCGTCCGGGTCGGCCCGGGTGGCCAGTTGCCAGCAGGCGTGCGGCTTGCCCAGCCAGCCCGGCGGCGGGGCGACCCCGGTGAGCAGCGTGACGCGGGGGTCGTCGCCGGCCACCGCGCGGACCACGTCGGCGGTGCCGTCGGTGGACCCGTCGTCGAGGACCACGACGCGCAGCCCCGGCACACCGCGCTGGGCGAGCAGGGCGCGCAGGCAGGGCGTGACCCGGGCGGCCTCGTCGCGCAGCGGCAGCAGCACGGCGACCGGCTCGTCGAGGGCGTCGGGTCGGTCGGTGGGCCGACGCAGCCAGCGGGCGGCGTTGAGCCAGGTGTGCCCGGTCAGCGCGGCGACGGCGGTCAGCAGGGCGAGCAGGACGGTCATCGGGTCGCGTCGACGCCGGGGCGGTGCGGCTGGTGGTCCTCCCGACCGGGGTCACCGCCCCGGCGGGCACGCAGGAGGGTCACCACCAGGGGTACGGCGGTCACCGACATGCCGGCGGCGCCCCAGAGCGCCGAGGCGGGCAGGTCGAGGAAGACGGCGTGGGCCAGGATGCTGGAGAAGTACGTCCACAGGTAGAGCGCGATCATCGGGTGGTCCCGCCGATTGGTGTGCTCGACGGCCGGCCCGGCCAGCGGGCGCAGCGCGCTCATCAGCAGCACCGCGAAGAGCAGCCAGCCCAGGTAGTTGCTGACCGGGATGCCGGCCAGGCCGGGCAGGGCCGGGGTGGCGTCGCGCCAGACCCAGTAGCCCTCGGCCACCATCTGCGGGTCGAGGAAGAGGTCCCAGGCGGCCAGCCCCACGGTGGCCAGCGCGATCCGCCGTACCCACAGCCCGGCTGTCGCGCCGCTGCCGCCGGTGACCGTTGCGCCGTTGCCGCTGGCCCGTGACGCGCTGCCGCCGGTCAGCCGGACCGCCGCCAGCCAGGCCGGCCAGGCCATCCAGGTCCAGGCCAGCGGAATGATCAGCGGCACTCCGGCCAGCTTGGGACCCAACTCGCCGGAGTAGTCGTAGCTGCCGAACGGCACACCGGTGGCCACCCCGATCGCCTCGATCGCGAAACCACCGCCGGTGGCCACCGCGACCAGCGCCGCCGCGACCCGTGGGCCCCGGCTGAGCAGCGCGTGGCCCACCGAGAGCAGCCACCCGAGCACGACGGTGGCCACGGTGAGCCCGGCCCTGGTGGCGCCGGTGGTGAGCGGGTAGCAGATCTGGGCGAGCACCAGGACGGCGAGCAGTGTCCAGGAGATCCGCCGGGTCATGACGCCGGTGGCTCGAGCGGCAGATCCCGACCGAGTACGCCGAACGGTCGTTCGTCACCGGGGAAGTGGAAGTTGCGCAGCACGTCGACGAAGCCGAAGCGCCGGTACAACCGCCAGGCCCGCGAGGTCTGCTCGTCGGCCTCCGGGGTGGACAACAGCACGGTGTCGCCCTCGGCCATGCCGAGCAGCGCACGCAGTTGGCCGGTGCCCAGGCCGTGCCCCTGTGCCGGTGGCCGGACGTGCAGCTCGACCACCTCGAAGCAGTGGGTGAGCCAGCGCTGGCGGGTCGGGGCGTCCAGTGCCCGGTGCACCTGGTCGTGCCACCACTGACCGGAGGCGCCCAGGTAGCCGTAGCCGAAGCCGGCGAGGTGCCCCTCGCTGGTCAGGCTGGCGACCGCCCGGAAACCCGGCCGGCGGACGTGGGTGGCGATGTAGCCGCGCCGGGCCTCCAGCAGGTCGGTGCGGTATCCCATCGCCTCGCCGTAGACGGCCACCACGTCGTCCAGCCGCCGGACGAGATCGTCCGGCGTCCAGCGCACCAACCTCATGCCCGTCCACCCTTCACCGTTTCGGGGCCACCGTCGGCGACCCACCCGAGCACCGTCCGGTCGCCGACCACGTCGCGCACCTCGAACCGGGCGAACAGTTCCTCGGCGTACCAGCCCTCGGTGGGGGTTCGCATGATCGCCGCCCGGTGCTCCGGGTGACGGTACGCGAACGCCACCAGGTCTGTCGGGTCGCGCCACACGCTCACCGTGCCCTGCCAACCCAGCGGTGCCTCCCCGACCCCGAACCGGGCCAGCAGGCCGGGCGCGTCGCGCAGGGCGGCGGCCACCGGAGGGATCGCCCGCCAGAAGGTGGCCGCCCGGCGGACCCGCAACCGGGCCCGGGTCAGCGCCAGCACCGGGCCGGTGACCCGACCGCCGGTGGGCTCGCCGAACGGTCGTCGGCCGGACCACTCGCCCCGGCTGCTCAGCGGACGCATGTCGATCCGGGCCTGGGCGCGGGCGATGCGGGCCCAGGCGCGGCCGACCGGCGAGTCGTCGAAGTCGGCCGCCGCGGCGGGGGAGTCCCAGACGGTCAGCGCCGCCCACCGGGTCAGGTCGGCGTCGCCGGGTCCGAAGCCGGTGCCGGTCCCGGTGCCCAGCAGCTTGCCGAACCGGACGCCCGGGAGGGCCCGCAGCCGGCGCGGGTCCACCGCCATCCGGGCCAGCGCCCGGGGCAGCGCGCCGGAGGAGGTCCGCCAGACGTGCAGGGTGACCAGCTCCGGAGCCGTGGTCACGCCGCTGTGCTTGCCGGTTCGCTCACTTCGCTCGCTCACGCCGCCGCTTCGCGACGTCGCGAGCGCGTCGCCGCTGTGCTTGCCGGTTCGCTCGCTCCGCTCGCTCACGCCACCTCGGCCGGGCTGCCGGAGGTGACCCGCAACAACTCGGCGTAGGTGGTCGGGAAGACCGCCTGCGGTACGCCGCCCGCCGCCCAGATCTCGGGGTACGTCGCCAGTGCCGTGTCCACAAGTGTGCGCAGCGGGTGCGGGTGTCCGAGCGGGGCGACCCCGCCGATCGGCTGCCCGGTGTGCGCCCGGACGAACTCCGGGCTGGCCCGGCGCAGCCGGGTGACCCCGATCGACGCGGCCAGGCCGGCGGTGTCCACCCGGTGCGCGCCGGAGGTGAGCACGAGCAGCGGCGCGTCGTCCGCGTCGAAGACCAACGAGTTGGCGATCTGGCCGACCTCGACGTCGAGCGCCTCGGCGGCGGCTGCCGCGGTGGGCACCGCGTCGGGCAGCAGGCGGATCGTGCTGGGCTCACCGGCGCCGTCGAGCGTGCCGGCGGCGGTGAGCGCGTCCTGCACCGCCCGTACGTTCGGGTGTGGCTGCATCCCGCCATTCTTCCCGGTCCGCTGGGGGCCGGTTCAGCCGGCCGGCACGGCCGGCGCGTCACACGTTGCATTTTCGTCGGTGGGGAGGTGTACTGTCAGCAGCAGTTAGAACGAGTGTTCGATTGCCTCGAACGCCCGTTCCAACCAGCCGGAGTGCGGCGTTTCGCGGCGCCAACTCCGGCCGGTGCGGCTCCGCGGGCCGCACCTGGGTTTCCGGGCAGTCGCGAGCCTGGTCCCGACAGGCAGGAGCGTCGTCCGCCGCCCACGACCCCCGGGCAGCGGGCGACGCACCCGCCGGTACGCCGGCCGGGTGTGGTGTGGGGAAGCGTCCACACCCGGCCGGCCACACCCGGTGCGTCTTCCTCCGCACCACCCGACCTCGGCGTCTCGTCGGCGGCACCAACGCGCCGAGGCGACACCCGGCCACGTGGAGGAGACACCCATGCCGACCAACCCGGCTCAGGCACCGACGGTGCCGGCGCACGTGCTGCCGCACCGCACCCCCGCCCAACTCCTCACGTTGGCTCGGCGCGGGCTGGTCGAGGCCGGCCAGACCCGACCCGACGGCCTGCGCTACGCGGCTGCCCACCTGGCGGCGCTGCGCGCGGCGGCTGCCCTGCTCGCCGCCCGGGCCCGGCCCGCGCCGAGTCGGCGCAACCGGATCACCAGCGTCTGGGTCCTCCTCTGCGCCGTCGCTCCGGAGCTCGACGAGTGGTCCCGATTCTTCGCCGCCGGAGCCAGCAAGCGCGCCGCCGCCGAGGCCGGCATCCCCCGGGTGGTCAGCGCCCGGGAGGCCGACGACCTGCTCCGCGCCGCCGAACAGTTCGTCACGGTGGTGGAGACCGCGCTCGGCGTGGCCCACCAACCGGCCCTGGACGGCCTCGCCGCCTGATCCCGCCGTGCCACCGACCGCCCCGCGGGGGGAGCCGGGCGGCCGGTGGCACGGCGTGCCGGTCCTGAATGTGATCCACAGCAGCAACGACGGGGGGTTGGTCCAATGGCGGGCCGCATGGTGGTCGGTTCCGCCGCACTTGCCGATCTGGTGCGCCCGGCGAGCGCACCCGACCCGGTCGGTGGCCACCGTGTGCTGCCGGTGGCACCCGAGCTGACCGGTCTGCTGCCCAATCGAGGTCTGCGCCGGGGGAGCACCATCGCGGTCGCCGCCGGCCAGCCCCAGCGCAGTGGCGGCACCTCGCTGATGCTGGCCCTGCTCGCCGAGGCGTCCCGGGCCGGCTCGTGGTGCGCGGTGGTCGGGGTGCCGACGTTCGGTGCGGGTGCGGCCGCTGAGCTGGGCATCTCCCTGGACCGGTTGGCCCTGGTGCCGAATCCCGGCCCGGAGTGGGCCACCGTGATCGCCGCGCTGATCGACGGGGTGGACGTCGTGGTGACCACCGTGCCGGCCACGGTCTCCGCCTCGGTCGCCACCCGGTTGGCCGCCCGGGCCCGGCAGCGGGGCAGCGTGCTGGTCCCGTACGGCCGGTGGGACGGCGCGGACGTGACACTGCAGGTGGTCCGTGGGGTGTGGGAAGGGCTCGGGCAGGGCCGGGGGCGGCTGCGCCGCCGGGAGGTCACCGTCTCGGCGCGCGGGCGCGGGGCGGCCGCCCGACCCAAGGAGATCAAGGTCTGGCTCCCGGGCGACGAACTGACCCGGGTCATTCCCCGCACGGTCCCGTCGACCGTGGGCCGACCGGCCGCGCCGCTTGCCCTGGTCGGTCGGGGGTGACCGGTTCTCCGCCCCGCACCCTGCTGTTGTGGTGTCCGGACTGGCCGGTGCTCGCCGCCGAGATCGTCGACGGGGTGCCGGCGACCGGCCCGGTCGCCGTGCTGCACGCCAACCGGGTGGTCGCCTGCTCCGAGCGGGCCCGCGCCGAGGGGGTCCGCCGAGGTCTGCGTAAGCGGGAGGCGCAGGGTCGTTGCCCGCAACTCACAGTCGTGGAATACGACCCGGGCCGGGACGCCCGGGCGTTCGAGCCGGTGGTCGCCGCGGTGGAGGAGTTGGTCGCCGGCGTGGAGGTGGTCCGTCCGGGCGCCTGCGCGGTGGCCGCCCGGGGGCCGGGCCGTTACCTCGGCGGTGAGGAGGCGGCCGCCGAACGGATCATCGAGCAGGTCGCCCAGTCGTGCCTGGTGGAGAGTCAGGTCGGCATCGCCGACGGGGTGTTCGCGGCCGGGTTGGCCGCCCGCGCCGGCCGGGTGGTGGCGCCGGGCGGGACACCGGAGTTCCTGGCCGGGTTGCCGGTCGAGGCGCTCGGCCGGTCGGCGTTGGCCGACCTGCTGCGCCGGCTGGGGGTGCGTACCCTCGGCGAATTCGCCGCGCTGCCGGCCGGCGACGTGTTGGCCCGGTTCGGGTTCGACGGGGCGTTGGCCCACCGGCTCGCGGCCGGGCGCGACCACCGCCCGCTCGCCGTCCGGCAGCCACCTGCCGACCTGACGGTGACCGCCGGGTACGACGAGCCGATCGACCGGGTCGACGCGGCGGCGTTCGCGGCCCGCGCGTTGGCCGAGCAGTTGCACGAGGGGCTGGCCGGGCACGGGCTGGCCTGCACCCGGCTCGGCATCGAGGCGGTCACCGAGCACGGTCAGGAGCTGCACCGGGTGTGGCGGCACGATGGCCTGCTCACCGCCACGGCCATCGCCGACCGGGTGCGCTGGCAGCTCGACGGTTGGCTCTCCGGCAGCAACGGCCGTACCGGCGCCCGACCGGCCCGGCCGACGGCCGGCATCATCCGGTTGCGGCTGGTCCCGGACGGGGTGATCGCCCAGGCCGGTCTGCAGGTCGGCCTGTGGGGCGAGGCCGGTGCGGAGCGGGAACGGGCACACCGGGCGTTGAGCCGCGTGCAGGGCATCCTCGGCCCGGAGGCGGTGGTCACCGCGGTGCTCGGCGGTGGTCGCTCCCCGGCCGACCAGGTGCGACTGGTGCCGTGGGGCGACGAACGCGTCCCCGCCCGTCCCGGCCCGCCGACCGATGCCGGCGCCGACCCGGCCACCGGCCGGGGTGGAGGCGGGGCCCCGCCGTGGCCCGGCCGGCTGCCGGCGCCCGCGCCGGCGGTGGTGCTGCCCAGTCCGCTCGCGGCGACTGTGCACGACGCCGCCGGCGAGCCGGTGGTGATCAGCGCGCGGTTGGCGGTGAGCGCCCCACCGGCTCGGCTGGTGGTCGGCACCGGCCGGCCGGCGGAGATCGTGGGCTGGGCCGGGCCGTGGCCGGTGGACGAGCGGTGGTGGGCGCCGGTCGAGGCCCGCCGCCGGGCCCGGTTCCAGGTCAGCCTGGCCGACGGCGCCGCCCTGCTGCTGGCCGTCGAGGCCGGGCAGTGGCTGGTGGAGGCGATCTATGACTGAGCCGCTGCTCCCCAGGTCGGAGGCGGGCGCCCGATGAGCTTTCACAACCCGAAGATGCCCTGGTCGGAGTTGGAGCGGGTGCTCTCCGGGCGGGCCGACGGCAGGTCGGGCGGTTCCGGCGGCGGGCGGTCGCGCGAGGAGCGGCACCTGCACGTGGTGGACCCGCTCGCCGTGGACGCCGACGGCGGCGACTCCCCGGCCTGGAGTCGCCGCCGCGAGCAGTACCAGCCACCGGAGCTGACCCGCCCGGACGGCGTGGTGCCCTACGCGGAGCTGCACGCGCACACCAACTTCAGCTTCCTCGACGGTGCCAGCCACCCGGAGGAGCTGGCCGAGGAGGCGGCCCGGCTGGGGCTCACCGCGCTCGCCGTCACCGACCACGACGGCTTCTACGGGGTGGTCCGCTTCGCCGAGGCGGCTCGTACGCTGGGCCTGCCGACCATCTTCGGCGCGGAGCTGTCCCTCGGACTGCCCGGCCCGCAGAACGGCGAACCCGACCCGCACGGCGCGCACCTGCTGGTGCTCGCGCACGGCCACGAGGGGTACGCCCGGCTGGCCACCACCATCGCCCGCGCCCAGCTCCGCGGCGGGGAGAAGGGCCGCCCGGTCTACGGGGAGCTGGAGCAGGTCGCCGAGGAACTGCGTGACCACGTGCTGGTGTTGACCGGCTGCCGCAAGGGGCACGTGCCGGGTGCGCTGCTCACCGAGGGCGTGGACGCGGCGGCCCGCGAGTTGGACCGGTTGACCGCGCTCTTCGGCGCGGAGACGGTCGCGGTGGAGCTGACCGACCACGGTCATCCCGTCGACGCCGACCGCAACGACGCGCTCGCCGAGCTGGCCGCCGCGGTCGGGCTGCCGACGGTGGCCAGCAACAACGTGCACTACGCCAGCCCCGGCCGGCGTCGGCTGGCCACCACCGTCGCCGCGGTCCGGGCCCGCCGCAGCCTGGACGAGATCGACGGCTGGCTGCCCGCGGCGGCCACCGCCCACCTGCGCAGTGGCGCGGAGATGGCGGCCCGGTTCGCCGCGTACCCGGGTGCGGTGGCGCGGGCCGCCGAGTTCGGCGCCGAGTTGGCCTTCGACCTGCAACTGGTCGCGCCGCAGTTGCCGGCGTACCCGGTGCCGCCGGGGCACACCGAGATGAGCTGGCTGCGCAAGCTGACCGCCGACGGCGCGCACGAGCGCTACGGGCCGCCGCGGGCGCACCCGGCGGCGTACGCGCAGCTCGACCACGAGCTCAACATGATCGAGGAGCTGGGCTTCCCCGGCTACTTCCTGGTGGTCTACGACATCGTCACGTTCTGCCGCGACCAGGACATCTACTGCCAGGGCCGGGGGTCGGCGGCCAACTCGGCGGTCTGCTACGCGCTGCGGATCACGAATGTGGACGCGGTCCGGCACCGGTTGCTCTTCGAGCGTTTCCTCGCCCCGGAGCGGGACGGCCCACCGGACATCGACGTGGACATCGAGTCCGACCGCCGGGAGGAGGTGATCCAGCACGTCTACACCCGCTACGGCCGGGAACACGCCGCCCAGGTCGCCAACGTCATCTCCTACCGGCCCCGGTCGGCGGTGCGGGACGTGGCCAAGGCGTTCGGCTTCTCACCCGGGCAGCAGGACGCCTGGAGCAAGCAGATCGACAGGTGGGGGTCGGTCGCCACGGTCGACGTCGAGAACATCCCCGAGCAGGTGGTGGAGTACGCCAACGAGTTGCAGACGTTCCCCCGGCACCTGGGCATCCACTCCGGCGGCATGGTGATCTGCGACCGGCCGGTGATCGAGGTCTGCCCGGTGGAGTGGGGGCGGATGCCCGGGCGCAGCGTGCTCCAGTGGGACAAGGACGACTGCGCCGCGGTCGGCCTGGTCAAGTTCGACCTGCTCGGGCTCGGCATGCTCTCCGCCCTGCACTACGGCTACGACATGATCGGCGAGAGCCTCGACCTGGGTGACATGACCCTGGACGACCCGGAGGTCTACGACATGCTCTGCCGGGCCGACTCGGTCGGGGTGTTCCAGGTGGAGAGCCGCGCCCAGATGGCCACCCTGCCCCGGCTCAAGCCCCGCGAGTTCTACGACCTGGTGGTCGAGGTGGCCCTGATCCGCCCCGGCCCGATCCAGGGCGGTTCGGTGCACCCGTTCATCCGGCGCAAGAACGGCCAGGAGCCGGTGACGTTCGCGCACCCGTTGATGCGCAACGCCCTGGAGAAGACCCTTGGTGTGCCGCTGTTCCAGGAGCAGCTGATGCAGCTCGCCATCGACCTGGCCGGCTTCGACGCGGCCGAGGCCGACCAGTTGCGCCGGGCGATGGGCGCCAAACGGTCGGTCGAGCGGATGACCCGCATCGCCGACCGGCTCTACGCCGGGATGGCCGAGCGGGGCATCACCGGCGAACTGGCCGACGACGTCTACCGCAAGCTCACCGCGTTCGCCAGCTACGGCTTCCCGGAGAGCCACGCGATGAGCTTCGCCTACCTGGTCTACGCCAGCTCCTGGCTCAAGCGCTACCACCCGGCACCGTTCCTGGCCGCGCTGCTCAACGCCCAGCCGATGGGCTTCTACTCCCCGCAGACCCTCGTCGACGACGCCCGCCGGCACGGGGTGGAGGTCCGTCGCCCGGACATCAACGCCAGCGGTGCCGCGGCGGTGCTGGAGTCCACCCCGGACACCAGGTGGGGCAGCGGGCCGGGGGAGCCGCCACACGCCTGGGGGCTGGGCGGCCCGGCCGTCCGGCTCGGCCTGTCCAGCGTACGGACCCTCGGCGCCGACGTGGCCGAGCGGATCGTGGCGGACCGGGACGTCGGTGGGCCGTACCGGGACATGCCGGACCTGGCCCGGCGGGTCGGTCTCACCGCGGCGCAGCTGGAGGCGTTGGCCACCGCGGACGCCTTCGCCTGTTTCGGGCTGACCCGGCGGGAGGCGCTCTGGGCCGCCGGCGCGGCGGCCCAGGACCGGCCGGGCCGGCTGCCCGGCACGGTGACCGGCGCGGCGGCGCCCACGTTGCCCGGGATGGAGGCGGTGGACCGGCTGGTCGCCGACGTGTGGGCCACCGGGCTGTCCCCGGAGAGCCATCCGGCCCGGTTCATCAGGGGTCAGCTCGACGTGCTCGGCGCGGTGCCGATCGCCCGGCTGGGCCGGGTGGAGCCGGGGCAACGGATCCGGGTCGGCGGCATCGTCACCCACCGGCAACGTCCGGCGACCGCGGGCGGGGTCACCTTCCTCAACCTGGAGGACGAGACGGGGATGCTCAACGTCACCTGCTCGCCGGGGCTCTGGCAGCGCTACCGGCGGGTGGCCCGGACCAGCGCCGCGCTCGTGGTCCGGGGGCGGTTGCAGCGCCACGAGGGGGTGACCAACCTGGTCGCCGACCGACTGGACGCCATCGAGCCACCGGTCAGCCCCGCTTCCCGTGACTTCCGCTGATTCAGTGATCCACATTACGGTTTCCCGAGCCGTCGAGCGGGAGACTCGTCCCGAGCGGGCAGAGCGGCCCGTGATCCGTGAGGGGGAACGACAATGACGGGAAATCACGCGTACACCGGTGGAATCGCCAACGCCCGGCGGACCCGGCTGGGCACCGGCTGGGTGCCGGCGCACCTCGCCGACCCCCGCGAGTACGAGGTGACAAACGGGCCGGTGGCCAACGAGCGCCGGTCCCGGGCCGAGGACGAGGCCGAGGGCACCGACTCCTGACCCACTAGGCTCGTCCGGGTGGAGCAGACCCGAGGCCGGTTCGCCGGGCCGCCGCTGACACCCCGTACCGCCGTGATCTGGTCGGTGCTCCGCGCCGAGCTGGACCGGCGCGGCGACGCCGAGCTGACAGTGCTCGACGTGGGCGGCGGCACCGGCGGTTTCGCCGTCCCGCTGGCCCGCGCCGGGCACCGGGTCACAGTTGTCGACGCCAGCCCCGACGCGCTGGCCGCGCTCACCCGTCGAGCCGCCGAGGCCGGGGTGGCCGACCGGATCGCCGCCGTGCAGGGCGACGGTGACGCTCTCGCCGGGCTGGTCGAGCCGGCCGGCGTCGACCTGGTGCTCTGCCACGCCGTGCTGGAGGTGGTCGACGACCCGACGCCCGTGGTGTCCGCGCTGGCCACCGCGCTGCGTCCCGGCGGCGCGGCAAGTGTCCTGGTGGCCGGCCGGGCCGCCGCCGTGCTGGGCCGGGCGATGAACGGGCACCTGGACGTGGCGACCGCCCTGGCCGCCGATCCGGCCGGCACCGCCGGGCCGCGCGACACGCTGCGCCGGCGTTACGACGCCCCCGGCGCCGCCGCGCTGCTCGGCGCCGCCGGGCTGGTCGTCGAGGAGATCCACGGGGTACGCGTGCTGGCCGACCTGCTGCCGGCCGCGGTCGCCGACGGGCAGTCCGCCGCGGTGGTCGAGCTGGAACGCGCGTTGGCCGCCCAACCGCCGTACCGGGATCTGGCCGCCCAACTGCACCTGTTCGCCCGCCGCCCCGCATGATCGCCGCCGCGGACGGCACGCCGGCGCCGCTGGCGGTCCTCGGGCCGGACCACGGCGGCGGCCGTCTCGCCGACGTGCTGCCCAGCGCGCTCGCCGTGCTGGGCGTGCCCGGCGCGGCCGACCCGCTCGGGCTGGCCCCCACGCTGGCCGGGGTACGCCGGATCGCCGTGCTGCTCGTCGACGGGCTCGGCTGGTACCAGCTGCCGACCGCCGCCCCGTACGCGCCGACGCTCGCCGGGCTCGCCGCGACGGCGGGCCGGCCGCTCCTCGCCGGTTTCCCGTCCACCACCCCGACCAGCCTGGTGTCGCTGGGCACCGGCGTGGCGCCCGGCGCGCACGGGGTGCTCGGCTTCACCGTGCGGGTGCCCGGCACCGACCGGGTGCTCACCCACACCGACTGGGCCGGAGATCCGTCGCCGCTGAGCTGGCAGCCGGTGACCACCCAGTTGGAGCGCGCCCGCGCCGCCGGCGTGACGACGACTGTGGTGAGTCGGCCGGAGTTCGGCGGCAGCGGGCTGACCCTGGCCGCCAACCGGGGTGGCGACTTCCGGGGCGCCGCCGGCGGGGACGCGGTGGCCGCCGCCATGCTGGCCGCGCTGGCCGCAGGCGTCGGGCCGACGCTGGTCTCCGGCTACCACGCCGACCTGGACCGGCACGGCCACCTCAGCGGCGTCGACTCGGCGCCCTGGCGGGTCGCCGCCACCGAGGTGGACGCGCTTGTCGCCCGACTTGTCGACGGGCTCCCACCGGACGCGGCGCTGCTGGTGACCGCCGACCACGGCCAGCTCGACATTCCCGCCGCGCACCGCTTCGACCTGGACACCGACCCCCGGCTGCGCGACGGGATCCGGGTGGTCGCCGGTGAGGCCCGGGTGCGGTACCTGCACGTCGCGCCCGGCGCGCTCGACGACGTGGTGGCCACCTGGTCGACGGTGCTCGGCGACGCCGCGCGGGTGCAGACCAGAGACGAGGTGGTGGCCACCGGCTGGTTCGGGCCGGTGCCCGAGGAACACCTCGCCCGGATCGGCGACGTGGTGGTGACCTGCAACGCCACCTACGCGGTCATGGCCAGCCGCACCGAGCGGCCGATGGCGTCGAAGCTGGTGGCTTACCACGGGTCGGACACCGCCGCCGAGCTGACCGTCCCGCTGCTGGTCGTCCGCGGCTGACCGGGGTACGGTCCGGCCCGCCGGCGGCTGGTGGTGTCGTACCTCCGGGTTAACCTGCCGGGATGGGCCGAAGTCAGTCGTTGCCCCGGGGCGGGGATCCGCGCTTCGGGCCGGATGCCGACGACTCCGGCAGCCCGATCCTGCACGTCGACATGGACGCCTTCTTCGCCGCCGTCGAGGTGCGCCGCCGCCCGGAGCTGCGCGGCCGGCCGGTCATCGTCGGCGGTGTGGGGCCGCGCGGGGTGGTCAGCTCGGCCAGCTACGAGGCCCGCCGCTACGGCGTCCGCAGCGCGATGCCGACCAGCCAGGCTCGGGCGCGCTGCCCGCACGCGGTCTACCTGCCACCGGAGTTCAGCGCCTACACGGCCGCCTCCCGGGCGGTGATGCAGATCTTCCGGGACGTCACCCCGCTCGTCGAGCCGCTCTCCCTCGACGAGGCGTTCCTCGACGTGAGCGGCGCCCGCCGGCTCTTCGGCTCGCCGGCCGCCATCGCCCGGCTGATCCGCCGGCGGGTCGCCGAGGAGCAGGCGCTCACCTGTTCGGTAGGGGTGGCGCCGAGCAAGTTCGTGGCCAAGCTCGGCTCCACCCGGGCCAAGCCGGACGGCCTGCTGGTGGTGCCCTCGGGGCAGGTGCTCGACTTCCTGCACCCGCTGCCGGTGGACGCGCTCTGGGGGGTGGGGGAGCGGGCCGCCGAGTCGCTGCGCAGGCTGGGCCTGGCGACCGTCGGCGACCTCGCCGAGGCCCCGCTGGGCATGCTCCGCAAGGCGGTCGGCGCGGCGTCGGCGACCCACCTGCACGAGCTGGCCTGGGGACGGGACTCGCGCCGGGTCACCCCGGAGCACGTCGACAAGTCGATCGGCGCCGAGGTGACCTTCGACGTCGACGTGGCCGACCCACTGGAGATCCGCCGCGCGTTGCTCGCGCTCAGCGCCAAGGTCGGCGTCCGGTTACGCGGCTCCGGGCAGGTCGGGCGCACCGTCGCCCTCAAGGTGCGGCTGGCCGACTTCCGGACCGTCAGCCGTTCCCGCACCCTCGACGTGCCCACCGACACCGCCCGCGAGATGTTCGACACGGTCTGGGCGCTCTACACCGCACTCGACCCGGGCGAGCGGATCCGGCTCGTCGGTGTCCGGGTGGAGGGGCTCGCCGCGGCACGGGGCGCGCCCCGGCAGCTCACCCTCGGCGCGCCCGAGCGCGGTTGGCGGGAAGCGGAAGCTGCCGCCGACGCCGCCGCTGCCCGATTCGGGCGGTCCGTCATAGGTCCGGCCAGTCTGATGGGCGACCGTGACGCTCACCGGAAGGAAAATCCACCCCACCCGTAGGTCGTCCCGCTTTCCGACGCGCGAGCCCCCTCGTAGACTTGCGGGTAAGCAGCCGGATGGCTGCCACGGTCTGTCGGCCCGAGTGGGCCCGACCAACGTGACCGGGGAGGAGTGCCGTGCCGCTCTCGGAGCACGAGCAGCGGCTGTTCGAGCAGATCGAGCGGTCGCTTGCCGAGGACCCCAAATTCGCCTCGGCCGTGCGCGCCAGCGATCCGCGCTTCCATGCGCGGCGTCGCCTGCTCGTCGCCGCCGGCGTCATCATCGCTGGCCTGGCTCTACTGGTCTACGGGGCGGTGATCAAGACTCCACCGCTGGCGGTGGCGGGCTTTGTCGTCATGCTGGCCTCGGCCGCGTATGCGGTGCAGTCGCACCGGCGAGCGCAGTCACCCGACCTGCACGTGGTGGGCGGCACGACAAGTCGTCGTCGTCCCCGCGGTGGCCGGTCCGGTCGCCGGTCGTCGATCCTGGACCGCATGGAGGACAGGTGGCGGCAGCGCCCGGAGGGGCACCGCTGAGTCGGTCCCGCCGCTGAGGCGGGCCGAACGCCGCGACGAGCGGGTCGCCGGGCACAGCCCCGGCGACCTCCGTCATATCCGCGCGCCCTCCTCCACCGCTGCCCGCAGCGCCTCGCGCGTGCCTCGAACCCGCCTGGCCTTGCTCAAGTGCAGCGCCCCGCTCGTGCGTCAGAACCCGCGTGGCTTGCCCAAGCGTCGGGACCTGCCTGGCCTTGCTCAAGCGTCGGGACCTGCCTGGCCTTGCTCAAGCGTCGGGATCTGCCTGGCCTTGATCAGGTGATGAAAAGTAGGTCTGGCGAGCCTCTGAGCCCTACTTTTCATCACCTGATCAAGGAGTCGGCGGGGACCCGGATGCGGTGAGGGACCCGGAGGCGGCGGCACGCCTGATGTGGCGGGCCTGGCCGCCGGGCGGGGCGGACTGTCGGCTCGGGCGGGGCCGCCCGTCGGATCGAGCGGCGGGGTGGGCCGGGCTGTGTCCGGCGGGGTGGCGGTTCGAGCGGCGCGGCGCGGCGGCGCGGATCGGGCGGAGCGGGGCGAGGTGGGCTCGGGCGGGGTGGCGGTTGGTGGACCGCCACCCCGGCTCCGAACGGGCGTTGCTCAGCCGGCCAGGTCAGCGGGCCGCTCGGTCCGCCAACAGCCGTCGAGGGTTCCAGCGCAGCAACCGGTACCGGGCTCGCCCGGTCAGCGCCACCATCCGGCCGGACGCGTCCGCCATGGAGGTCCGCCACCGCAGCAGCACCGACGGCGGCAACACGGCGGCGACCAGGCGGGTGCGGCGGTCGGCCCGTGCGGCGAGCGCCCCGCGGACCTCGCGTAGCGCCGGCGGCAACCGCTCACCGGTGAGCGGGTCCCGTGCGTAACGGGCCCGTTCCTCCGCCTGTCCGAGCAGCCGCGCCGACCCGGTCGCGGCCGTGTCGTCGCCGAGGGTGTCCCGGACCAGCCGGTCCGCGGTCGCCCGGGGCGTCTCGGTCAGGTCGACCGGGACCCGGAAGTCCACCATGGTGTCGAGCAGTTCCGCCCAGGCGGCGTGTGCGTCAGCGCGGGCCCGGTCGGCGTCCACGCCGACCACCACCACCCGCGCCGCCGGATCGACACCGTCGCCGACGGCCGCCGTGGGGGCCACCGCGGCGCTCGCCGGCTGGCCACCCCGTCGGCGGCGCAGCGCCAGCCGCCGCAGCGCGGGAATGGCGAGCAGTGCCAGCAGGGCCAGCAGGCCCGCCGTCCACCACGGCCAGACCGGTGGCTGCTCGGCCGGCGTGGTACCGCCCAGGGACAGCCCGTCGTCGACGTCCCGGTCGGCGCTGTCCGGCCCGGCCGGACCGGCCGACGCCTCGGGGCCCGTCGGGGTGTCCGTGACGCCGGTGCCCGGTGTGGTCGGTTCCGGCGCGTCCGTGTCCGGTGCCCAGGCCGAGCGGGTGGACCCCGGCACCCCGTACGTCGGGGTGGCGTCGAACGGCACCCAGCCGACCCCGTCGAAGTAGACCTCGGTCCAGGCGTGCAGGTTGAGGTTCGTCAGCGTGAACGTGTCACCGTCGCGCTTGCTGCCGTTGGTGAACCCGAACGCCACCCGCGCCGGGATGCCCGCCGAACGGACCAGCCAGGCCATCGCGGCGGCGTACTGCTGGCAGTAGCCGACCTTGTTGGTGAGGAAGTTGACGATGTCCTGGCCGCTGCTGCCGCTCTCGGTGCTCAACCGGTAGCTGAACCCGTTGTCCGCCGAGAAGTGCTTGTAGATCGCCAACACCCGGTCGTAGTCGGTGCGCTTGTCCTGGATCAGTCCCTTGACCAGCTCCTCCACCTCGGGCACCGGCCCCGGGGTGGCGGTCATCTGCCGGCGTAACGGGTGGTCGGTCGGCAGCGATTGGGTGGCCCGCAGCGTCGTCGGCGTGTAGGTCGAGCGGACGTAGTCGAAGGAGTACTTCCGGCCCCGGGAGTTTTCCCGGTTGGAGAAGACGACCTGCTGGTTGGGGTCGTAGAGCCAGTTGCCGCTGAGGTCCTCGGCGCGGATCGGCTCGGCGTACACCGGCATGAGCGACATGCTCAGGCTCTTGGTGACCTCGACGGTCGCCCGGTAGGTGGTGTGCTGCACACCGGGGCGGACCCGCTCGGCCGGGTTGGGCAGGTCCCGGTTGACCGCTCGGCCGGCCGGGTTGCGTGCCTGGAAACCGGTCGGGCGCAGCTCGTCGGCGACCGCGTAGCGCAGGTAGAACGGGTCGGGTTCGGAAGTGGTGACCTTGACCAGCTCGGCCACCTGGGACTGGTTGAGCTGACCGGCGAGCGAGGCGAACAGGTCGATCCGACCCGACGTGCCGCCCGAACCGGGCCCGTTGCCGCTGCCGTTGCCCGGACCTCGACTGAGGGAGTCGAGGAGCCCGCCGCTCATGCCGGGCACCGCCAACGGCAGCGCCACGGCCAGCACCACCCCGATCACCGCGAGCCGACGGCCGGCCGACGCCAGCGGCGAGGCCTCCCACACGTCGACGTCGCGGCCGTCGCCGGTGAACCGGCGCCCGAACCTGCGGACCCGGTCGACGTTGTCGGTGACCAGCAGCCAGAGGTAACCGGCGGCGCCCACCACGAACGGCGTCGCGGGGACGCTGTTCACATAGACGGCGACCGGCACCGAGTAGATGGCGAGCATCGGCAGCCCCGCCAGCGCGGGCCGGCGCAGCCCCACCGCGAGGACATCCACGAGTACGGCGACCGCGCCGACGCCGAGCACGGCGATGAACAGCAGCGGGTCGGTGTCCGGGACCTCGACTCCGTACGAGCGCATGTCCTGCATGGAGCCGCTGAGCAGGTCGTTGAAGTGCGCGAACGTGCTCGGCGTGGGCAGGACGGCGAGCAGTTCCTGGTTACTGGGGAACAGCCAGGTCAGGGCGAGGACCAACCCGGCCAGCATGCCCAGCACCTGACCCCACAGTGGTGCCCGGACGAGCCTGGTCAGCGCGGCCGCCCCGGCCACCACGGCGACCGTGATGACCGACTGGACGAGCCACGTCCAGCTCTGGAAGATGGCCGACAGCGGCGCGGCGGCCAGCAGCGTGGCCGTGGCCGCCACCAGGCCGATGTTCCGACTGGCGATCATGAGGGGACCCTTCCGTTCATCGCACGCCGCCGGCGACCGTCTCCGCCAGCGCCGCGCGTAGGGCGAAGCCCTGGGAGCCCCGGCCGGTCTGCGGCCACAGCGCCGGCAGTCGGGCGCCGTGGTCGACGCCGACGACGCGCCAGCCACTCTGCAACATGGCGAGGACGGCGGCAGCGTGCGCGTGTTCGGCCTCGGCCCGGGCCTTCTCCGGCAGGCTGAGCCAGGTGGAGCTGTTCAGGAGGAAACCGATGCAGGTGGCGCCGTTGCCCCGGAGCCCGGCCAGCAGCTCGGCCTCGGCCACGCTCACCGTGCCGAACAGCCCGATGATCAACCCGCCGTCGGCGCGCTGGCGGACCCGCTGCACGAGACCTGCCACGTCGGCGCGCTGATCCAGGCGCACCTCCGCGAGATGGTCGAGCAACGCACCGTCACCGCCGGCCTCCGACGCGTCCACGTCGACGCCCGAGCCACTGACCAGGCGCAGCTTGTAGCCGGCCTGGCGGAGGTGGACGGCGACGCTCGCGGCGGCGGAGACGGCCCACTCGAAACTGGCGGTCGGCCCCTCGCCGCGGTGGCCGTACGCCCGGGTGTCCAGGACGACTGTCGCGCGGCTCTCCCACGGCTGCTCCTCGCGGCGCACCATCAGCTCGCCGGTGCGCGCGGTGGACTTCCAGTGCACCCGGCGCAGGTCGTCGCCGCGCCGGTACTCCCGGGTCGCCGCGTCGTCCTCGCCGTGCACCGCCACCGACCGGGCCCGGCTGTCGCCGCTGCCCGCGTACTCCCCGGGGAGCCGGACCGACGGCAGCGGAGCGACCTGCGGGATGACCGTCAGGTGGTCGGTGCTGGGGAAGGACCGGGTGAGCTCGCAGAGGCCGAACGGGTCGGTTATCCGGACCACGAGCGGACCCACGTCGTACCGGCCCCGCACGTCGGCCCGCACGGTGTACGCCACGGAACTGGCCTGGTGCGCGCCGAGCCGCTCCAGCACCACCCGGGGCCGGCTGCCCAGCGCGTAGGGCAACCGGTCCTCCAGCAGGAGGGTGCCGGTCGGTAACCGGGACAGGTTTTGCAGACGCAGCACCACCCGGGAATTGGCGCCGACCGGAACCCGATGCGGGTCCAGGGACCGGTTGCAGGCCAGCTTGTAACGGCTGCGCCCGACGTAGGCCGCGGCCAGCAACGGCAGGACGGCCAACAGCACCGCCACCCGGAGCAGGTCCTTCTCGCCGAGGATGCCGGACGAGAGCGCCGCCGCGACCGCGGCGGCGAGGAAGGAGCGCCCGCGGGTGGTCAGCCCGCGCAGCCCGGCACGCACGTCATGGCCTCCGCGGCTCGTAGGGCGCGCGGCCGTTGCCGGAAGCGGGCCGGGTGTCGTACTGGTTGCGCTGCCGGTCGTGCGGCAGCGGCAGGCGGTGCACCAGCTCCGAGACGATCGCGTCGGTGGTGCGCCGGGCGAGCTGCGCGTCGGCGGTCGGGATGATCCGGTGGGCGAGCACCGGCACCGCCAGGGCCTGCAGGTCGTCGGGGAGGACGTAGTCGCGGCCCTCCAGGGCGGCGACCGCGCGGGCGGTGCGCAGTAGCTGCAGGGTGGCTCGGGGGGAGGCGCCGAGCCGCAGGTCGGGGGCCTCGCGGGTGGCGGTGACCAGGTCGATCGCGTACTGCTTGACCGCGTCCGCGACGTGCACCTGCCGGACGGTGGCGATGAGCTGCCGGACGATGTCCGCGTCGGAGACCGCGCGCAGCTCGTTCAGCGGGTCGGTGGCACCGTGGCCGTCGAGCATGGCCAGCTCGGCGTTGGCGTCCGGGTAGCCCATCGCGATGCGGGCGGTGAACCTGTCGCGCTGCGCCTCGGGCAGCGGGTAGGTCCCCTCCATCTCGATCGGGTTCTGGGTGGCGATGACCATGAACGGGGTCTGGAGCTGGTACGTCACCCCGTCGACGGTGACCTGACGCTCCTCCATGCACTCCAGCAGCGCCGACTGGGTCTTCGGCGAGGCCCGGTTGATCTCGTCGCCGACCACCAGGTTGGCGAAGACGGCACCCGGGCGGAACTCGAAGTCGTGCGTCTCCTGGTTGTAGACGCTGACCCCGGTGACGTCGCTGGGCAGCAGGTCGGGGGTGAACTGGATCCGTCGTACCGTGCAGTCGATGGACCGCGCGAGCGCCTTGGCCAGCTTGGTCTTGCCGACACCGGGAACGTCTTCGATCAGGAGGTGACCCTCGGCGAGCAACACGGCCAGGGCGAGCCGCACGGTGGCGGTCTTACCCTCGATGACCTGCTCGATGTTGGCCACGATGGCCTCGCTGGCGGCGCGGAACTCGTCGTGCGGCAGTAGGCCGCCAACCTCGTCCCAGGTCTGTTGTGTCACGGGCCTCCTCCTCGTCGCCGTCACGGCAGCTCTGTAGAGAGCACCTGGACCCGCCGTTGGGTTCGCGACGTCGAGCCTCGTTTGCCGCAGGATTCTCACTAGCCTCTCAGGCTAACCATGTTTGTCGTTATCGCCGACCCCCGCAGGTAGTCCGTCGGTTACGCCCCGATATTCGCCACCTCGGGGGACCCGGCCCGGCGTACCCCTGCGGCCGGCGGGGCGGGCCGCCGACGCGGTACACTGCCGAACATGGCCGGAGTCTTCCTGCTTCTTACCGGGCCGTGCTGATGCGCTGAAGGCGCGACAGCACGGCGGCCCCTCCTGTGCGAGGGGCATTTTTGTGCCCGCCGCCGGCCCGGCCCGGCGCCGCCGAGACGAAGCGAAGCGAAGCGAGGAGAGACGATGAGTGAGGCAGCCGCACCGGCGGGCGACATTCCCCCGTTCCGGTACACCGCGGCCCTGGCCGACGAGATCGAGATCCGTTGGCAGGACACCTGGGCGCGCGAGGGCACCTTCCACGCACCGAACCCGACCGGCCCGCTGGCCGACCCGACCCACCCCCGCGCCGGCGCGGAGAAGCTGTACGTGCTGGACATGTTCCCGTACCCGTCCGGCGCCGGCCTGCACGTCGGCCACCCGCTGGGCTACATCGGCACCGACTGCTACGCCCGCTACCAGCGGATGGCCGGCCGCAACGTGCTGCACGCGATGGGCTTCGACGCGTTCGGCCTGCCCGCCGAGCAGTACGCGGTGCAGACCGGCACCCACCCCCGGACCACCACCGTGGCGAACATCGAGCGGTACAAGACGCAGCTGCGCCGGCTGGGGCTGGCACACGACGAGCGCCGCTCGGTGGCCACCATCGACACCGACTTCTACCGCTGGACCCAGTGGATCTTCCTGCAGATCTTCAACTCCTGGTACGACGGCGACGCCGGCCGGGCCCGCCCGATCGCCGAGCTGATCGCCGAGTTCGAGGGCGGTAACCGACCCACCCCGGACGGCCGGGCCTGGGCCGAGCTGAGCGTCGCCGAGCGCCGCCAGGTCGTCGACGACCACCGCCTGGCGTACGTCTCCGAGGCCCCGGTCAACTGGTGCCCCGGGCTGGGCACCGTGCTGGCCAACGAGGAGGTCACCGCCGACGGTCGCTCCGACCGGGGCAACTTCCCGGTCTTCAAGCGCAACCTGAAGCAGTGGAAGATGCGGATCACCGCGTACGGTGACCGGCTGCTGGACGACCTGGACACCCTGGACTGGCCCGAGCCGATCAAGCTGATGCAGCGCAACTGGATCGGCCGCTCCACCGGCGCCCACATCGACTTCCCGACCGAGCAGGCGCCGGTGCGGGTGTTCACGACCCGCCCGGACACCGTCTTCGGCGCCACCTACATGGTGCTGGCGCCCGAGCACGAGCTGGTCGACGCGCTGACTCCGGACGCGTGGCCGGACGACGCGAGGGACGCCTGGACCGGCGGGCACGCCAACCCCCGGGCCGCCGTCGAGGCGTACCGCAAGGCGGCGGCGGCCAAGACCGACGTCGAGCGGCAGTCCGACACCAAGGAGAAGACAGGCGTCTTCATCGGCGCGTACGCCACCAACCCGGTCACCGGCGCGCAGATCCCGATCTTCATCGCCGACTACGTGCTGGCCGGCTACGGCACCGGCGCGATCATGGCGGTGCCGGCGCAGGACGAACGCGACTGGGCGTTCGCGGAGGTCTTCGAGCTGCCCATCGTGCGTACCGTGCAGCCGGCGGAGGGCTTCGACGGCAAGGCGTACACCGGGGACGGCCCGGCGATCAACAGCGCCGCGCCCGAACGCGGCCTGGACCTGAACGGCCTGGGGGTCGCCGACGCCAAGGCGGCGATCATCGCCTGGCTGGAGGCGAACGGGCACGGCACCGGCGCGGTGACCTACCGGCTGCGCGACTGGCTGTTCTCCCGCCAGCGTTACTGGGGTGAGCCGTTCCCGATCGTCTACGACGAGACCGGCGCGGCCATCGCCCTGCCGGAGGAGATGCTGCCGGTCGAGCTGCCGGAGGTGGACGACTTCTCCCCGAAGACGTTCGCCGCCGACGACGCGAACAGCAACCCGGAGACCCCGCTGTCGCGCCGGCGCGACTGGGTCGAGGTCGAGCTGGACCTGGGTGACGGGCCGAAGCGCTACACCCGGGAAACCAACGTGATGCCGCAGTGGGCCGGCTCCTGCTGGTACGAGCTGCGCTACCTGGACCCGACGAACAGCGGGCGGTTCGTCGACGCGGAGAACGAGCGCTACTGGATGGGCCCGCAGCGCGAGGGTGACTGCGGGGGCACCGACCTGTACGTCGGCGGCGCCGAGCACGCCGTGCTGCACCTGCTGTACGCGCGGTTCTGGCACAAGGTGCTGTTCGACCTGGGCCACGTGTCGTCGTTCGAGCCGTTCCGCAAGCTGTTCAACCAGGGCATGATCCAGGCGTACGCGTACACCGACTCGCGCGGCAGCTACGTGCAGGCCGAGGAGGTCATGGAGCGCGACGGCGCCTACTATCTGGGCGACCTGGCGGTCAACCGCGAGTACGGCAAGATGGGCAAGTCACTGAAGAACGTGGTGACCCCCGACGACATGTGCGCCGCGTACGGCGCCGACACCTTCCGGGTGTACGAGATGTCGATGGGCCCGCTGGAGGTGTCCCGACCCTGGGAGACCCGGGCGGTGGTCGGCTCGTACCGGTTCCTGCAGCGGGTCTGGCGGGCCGTCGTCGACGAGCAGACCGGCGCGCTGCGGATCACCGAGGATCCGGCCGACGAGGCGACCCGCCGGCTGCTGCACAGGGTGATCGACGGGGTCCGTGGCGACATGGACGGCATCCGGTTCAACACCGCGATCGCCAAGCTGATCCAGCTGACCAACGGGCTGACCGGGCTGTCGGCGACGCCGCGCGAGGTGGCCGAGCCGCTGGTGCTGATGGTGGCGCCGTTCGCCCCGCACCTGGCCGAGGAGCTGTGGCGCAAGCTGGGCCACGACACCTCGCTGACGTACGCGGACTTCCCGACCGCCGACCCGGCGCTGCTGGTGGCCGACACGGTGACCTATCCGGTGCAGGTCAACGGCAAGGTCCGTGGCCGCATCGAGGTGCCCGCCGACGCCGCCGAGGAGGTCGTCCGCGCGGCGGCCCTGGAGGCGGTGGCCGCGAGCCTGGCCGGCAAGGAACCCCGCAAGGTCATCGTCGTCAAGGGCCGAATGGTCTCGGTGGTGGCGTAACTCACCCCTCGCCCCTCGCCCCTCACCCCCGCGATCTTGCACTTTCGGTCCCTGTTTTGCCCTCTCGCGGGCGGTATGTCGGGACAGGAACTGCAAGATCGCGGGGATCAGAGGGTCAGCGCCGCCTGGACCACGGCGCCCCCGCCGGACAGGGGCTCCTCGGCCGGGCTGACGGTTGGCTCGGGCACGGTCAGACCGGCATGGAGCGGCGGGCTCGCTCGGCACGCCACCACCGGTAGATCAGCACCCCGCTGGCGATGAGGCCGAGGCTGGCCGGGGCGGCGGCGTACCAGTTGATGTGGCCGGGTGAGCTGACCGACGCGCCGATCGCCGCGTAGCCGAAGGCGGTCGGCGCGGAGGCGATCACGCTTCCGGCCAGGAACGGCAGCACCCGGGCGCCGGTCGTGCCGTAGCCGTAGCTGACCAGCCCGAAGCCGGCGATCGGCAGCAGTCGGACGGTGACCACACCGACCACGCTCTGCCGGGCGAACCAGCCGTCGAGGCGGGCCAGGCGGCCACGGACCCTGTCGGCCACGAACTCCCGGCCGAGCAGCCGGCCGACCGTGAACCCGATCGCCGCGGCCACCAGCGCGGCGCCGAGGGCGTACGCGGCGCCCTCCAACGGGCCGAAGATCGCACCCGCGGCGAGCGTGACGAAGGTCCGGGGGACCAGGGCGACCAGCAGCAGCGCGCCGCCGAGGACGGCCGCCACCGGGGCGAGGTCGCCCAGTCGGTCGGCCAGCAGCGGCAGTTGCTCCGGATCGGGTCGGGGCGCCAGGAGCAGCAGCAGCCCGCAGCCGCCGATCAGCAGCACGAGCAGGGCGAACCGGGCGGCCGACGGCTGCCGGAGCAGCCGCCGGACGGCACGGATCATGCCCGGGCGACGGCCACCGCGGAGCGGCGCTCGTTGCGGAGCCGGTCCGACCAGGTGTCGTCCAACGGCGGGAGTTGGTGAGCCCCGGTGGCCCAGCGCAGCAGCAGGTCGGCCAGGGCGGGGTTGCGGGCCAGCGCCGGCCCGTGTGAGTAGGTGCCCAGCAGCTTGCCGCGCCACGCGCCCTCGGTGGCGCCGTTGTTGCCCACCCCGGCGGTGACCCGGGCCAGCGGCGAGACCTCCGGGCCGAGGTGGGTCCGGCCGCCGTGGTTCTCGAAACCGGTGAGCGGGGGCAGCCCCAGGCGGGGGTCGATCTCGCCGGCCAGCTCGCCCACGGCCCGGCTCTCGCCCCGGTCCGACTGCAGGTCGAGCAGCTCCAGGCCGCGGCACTGCACGCCCTTGGCGAAGAACGAGGCGCCGAGCAGTTGGTAGCCGGCACAGACCCCGAACACCACCGAGCCCTGCGCGACGGCGCGGTGCAGGCCGCCGTCGGCGAGGAGCCGCTGGGCGCCGAGCGCCTGCGGGCCGTCCTCGCCGCCGCCGACCAGGTAGATGTCGGCGGTCGCGGGCAGCCGCTGGTCGGAGCGGACCTCCAGCACCTCGACAGGCATCCCGCGCTGACGGGCCCGGCGGGCGAGGATCAGGGCGTTGCCCCGGTCTCCGTAGGTGGAGAGCAGGTCGGGGTAGATCCAGACGATGCGCAGACTCTCAGATGACACGGTCCAACTCCGCTCGGATGTCCTGGAACGCGGTGTAGTTCGCGATGACCTCCAGCCGCCCGGGCGGGACCGACCGGAGTGCGTCGTCGAACGTGCGGACGTGCTGGAACGGCACGTCGTTGACGTCCAGTCGGACCGCCAGGTCGTATGCCCGGTCACCGGTGATCAACACCTGCCGGCCGCGGAGCGGGGCGAAGTCGACGTCGTAGAGCCAGGAGGTGTCGAGGCCGTCCGGGTCGCGCGCGTTTATGGAGAGCAGGGTCGGTGCGTCGTCGGCCATGTCGAACGCCTCCAGCCAGCTGGCCGGGTTCTTCGCCAGCAGCAGCCGGATGTTGCGCCCGTCCTTGTCGACCTGCGCGTAGCGACCGGCCACCGAGGTGACGATGCCGAGGCGGGACACCGCGTCGACCGGGCGGACGCCGAACTCGGCGGCCACCGCCAGCGCGGTCGCCGCGTTGCCGAGGTTGACCTTGCCGGGCAGTTGGAGGGAGACCTTGTGCCAGGCGCCGGTGGGGTCGAGCACCCCCTCGTCCTCGACGACCCAGTGCGGCTCGGGTCGGCGCAGCGGGCAGCCGGTGCACCACCACTGCTCGCCGGAGCGCTGGATGGTGGAGCCGCACTCCGGGCAGACCCAGGAGTCGTCGTGCCAGCGCTGACCGGCACTGAACCAGGTCACGTGCGGCGGGTTGATGCCCTGGGCGGGATCGCCGGGCGGGGTGGCCGCCCAGACCACAAGCGGGTCGTCGGCGTTCGCCACCACCCGGACATTCGTGTGCCGGACCAGCGCCGCACGCCAGAGCTGCGCCATCATGGCGACCTCCTTGGCGCGGTCGAGCTGGTCGCGGGAGAGGTTGAGCAGCGCGACCACGTGCGGCTCGGTCGCCTCGAGGACCTGGGCGAGGTAGTGCTCGTCCACCTCCAGCACCGCGTACGGGGTGCTGCCGGCCTTGGCCAGTGCCGAGGTGTGCCCGCTGGGCATGTTGGCGCCGAACGAGTTGGTGGCGACCCGGCCGAGCACGCCGACCGCGGCGGAGGTCAACCGGGTGGTGGTGGTCTTGCCGTTGGTGCCGGAGACGAGCGCGATCGCACGCCCGGCCGACAGGTGGGCCAGCAGGTCCGGGTCGATCTTCAGGCCGATCCACCCGCCGATCACCGAACCGTCGCCACGGCCGGCCGCCCGGGAGAGCGCCGCGGCGGTCCGTGACACGGAGCTGGCCACCTTGGCCCGTAGGGGCATTTTCGCGTCCGTCACGCGAGCGAGGTTACCGGACCGCCAGCCCCGCCAGATCGCCGCCGACGGTGAACCGTTCGGCCGTGGTGGCGGCGCGGGCGGCCGGGAGGACCTCCACCGGACGGAGTCGATCTATGTCGGAAAGCGGACCACGCCGGCCGGCCGGCGCGGCCCTCCACTCCGCTCCACCCCTTGTGACGTGCTGTTTTGTCGCCGGATCGGACACGCCACGCGGGCGAATCTGGTTGCAGGTGGAGGGAAGTGGAGTAGAGTGGGGACCAATGGTGAGGCCGGGAGGGCTCACCGGCCCGGGGGGTCAGCGGCGCCGCGAACGCCGCTCAGGGGCGAGGGGGTTGGGCCGGTGTTTCTCGGCACCCACACTCCACGCCTGGACGAAAAGGGCCGGTTGATCCTTCCGGCCAAGTTTCGGGATGAGCTGGCGGGGGGTGTCGTGGTCACCAAAGGGCAGGAGCGCTGCCTCTACGTCTTCCCGACCCCTGAGTTCCAGCGGATCGCGGACCAGTTGCGCGCGCAGCCGATGACGCACAAGGCGGCCCGGGCCTACAGTCGGGTCTTCTTCGCCAGCGCGCACGACGAGGTTCCGGACAAGCAGGGTCGGGTAACCATCCCGGCCCACCTGCGGACGTACGCCGCGCTGGACCGCGACCTGGTGGTGATCGGCGCGAGCACGCGGGTGGAGATCTGGGACAAGGCAGCCTGGGAGACCTACCTCGCCGACAGCGAGGACGACTTCGCCGACATCTCGGAGGGGGTGCTGCCCGGCGGTCTGTAGGGCGGAACGGCGCCCGACGTACTGCGAGATCTCCAGCCGCTTTCGAGTTCCTGGCACCCCTTCCCCGGTGCCAGGCGCACGATCCAGTCATCGGGCGACGGTCCGGTGTCCGGCGGGAGCGGATGGGGATCTGGCGGTACGACGGCAGCGCCGTCCGACGACAGGCGCACGAGGAGAACGGACGTTTCAACCAGTGGGGGTCAACATGGGGGAGTTGCGCGGCACGCACGTGCCGGTGCTGCTCGAGCGGTGTCTTGAGCTGCTGGCCCCCGCGCTGGGTCGAGGCGGCCGGACGGTCCACGTCGACGCGACGCTCGGCCTGGCCGGGCACGCCGAGGCGGTGCTCGAGGCGCACCCGGAGACGGTCCTGATCGGGCTCGACCGGGACACCGAGGCGCTCGCTCACGCGCGGGTCCGGCTGGCCCGGTTCGCCGATCGGGTGCATCTGGAGCACGCCGTCTACGACGAGTTGCCCGAGGTGTTGGACCGGCTGGGCTATCCGGGCATCGACGGCGTCCTGTTCGACCTGGGTGTGTCGTCGTTGCAGTTGGACGCGCCCGACCGCGGGTTCGCGTACGCCCAGGACGCGCCACTGGACATGCGGATGGACCAGACCCGGGGGGTGACCGCCGAAGAGGTGGTCAACACCTACACGCATCCGGACCTGGCCCGGGTGCTGCGGGTCTACGGCGAGGAGAAGTTCGCCGGCCGGATCGCCTCGGCGATCCTGCGGGAGCGGGAACGCGGCCGGATCACCTCGTCCGCGCGGTTGGCGGAGCTGGTCCGGGAGTCCATTCCGGCACCAGCCCGACGAACGGGTGGGCACCCGGCAAAGAGAACGTTTCAGGCTTTACGGATCGAGGTAAACAGAGAGCTGGCGGCGCTGGAGTCAGCGCTGCCATCCGCGCTCGACGCACTGACCGTGGGCGGTCGCATGGTGGTCCTGTCCTACCACTCCCTGGAGGACAGGCTCACCAAGGTGGCGCTCGCGGACCGGGTCCGCAGTAAGGGCCCGGTCGACCTCCCGGTCGAGCTTCCCGGGTCGGGTCCGACGTTCCGGCTGCTCAGCCGGGGCGCCGAACTGCCCGGGGAGGCGGAGGTCGCCGCGAACCCGCGCGCCGCCTCGGTGCGGCTGCGGGCCGCGGAGCGACTCGACCCGAACGCGACAGAGCAGGGGCGGACCGACCGCGAACGGTCTCGCCGACGGGTGAAGGGAATGCACCAACCGGGCACGGGGTCCGCCTGATCCGTGGGGGGTCAGGGGCACCGGGACGGCAGAGGGACGGACGTTGAGGGGGAGGGACATGAACATTGACAAGCGCGGCCGCCGGGACGTCACCGGCGGCGGGCAGCGCGCACCGCGGTCGGGGGGCCGGACCGCGGCGGAGCGGGCTCCGCGCCTCGGAAACGGTACGCCACGCATCGATCGAGTGAACCAGCAGGGGGAGACTCGCGCCCGGGGGGCGCGCGAGTTCCCGACCGAGGGCGCCGCCGCGCTGCGGCCGGTCGAGAAGGCCGCCGGGGCCACCGGCGCCCGGTCGCCGCGGCTGCGGGTGGCGCCGCCGCCGCCGATCTCGGTGCCGCGTGCGCCGTTCGCGGCGCTGATCGTGGTGCTTGTGGTCGGTGGGGTGCTGGGCATCCTGGCGGTCAACACCAAGATCAATGAGAACGCGTTCCGGTTGGAGCGGCTGCAGCAGCAGCAGGCTCGACTGGACCTGGAGAAGCAGCAGTTGGACAAGCAGATCGCCGAGTACGAGGCGCCGGGCAACCTGACCGCCGAGGCGCGGCGGCTGGGCCTGGTGGACGCCGGCGAGCCGGGCTACATCCGGCTGCCGGACGGCAAGACCATCGGCGTGCCGCAGCCGGCCACCGGTAAGCCGTCGGTGACCAGCCAGGGTGCGGGAGGCTGACCGGTGCCACGAAGGTCGGACGAGCCGCGCCGGGACCCCACGGGGTCCCGGCGCGGTTCTTCGCGTGACGGCAGCCCCACCGACTCCGAGCCGCGCACCGGCGAGCCGGGCATCGGGGGCATCTCCGGCGCCCGCGCGTACACGCCACGGGGTCGGACCGTCCGCGACGAGCGCGGCACGCCGCCGCGCGGTGTGGGCGCCGAGCAACGGCGTACCCCGCGCAGCACCCGTTCCGGCGACCCGTTCCGGCCGGCGTTGCAGGTGCTCGACGGCGGCCGGGCCGCCGCCCGGGCCGGTCGCCGCGACGCCCCGGCCGCCGGGCGGGGCGGCGTGGTGCGCACCGTCGCGCCGCGTACCCCCCGTGGGCCGGGCGTCGACGAGCCGCCGCCGCGCCGACGGACCACACCGCGCGCGCCACGCCGCGCCGAGCGCCCGGCGGCCCGGCGGCCGTCCCGCAAGCCACCGCGCCCGCCGAAGCTCGCCGACTCGCGGCTGCGGCTGCGGCTGGGCACCGCCCTCGCCCTGACGTTGTTCGTGACCATCGGGATCCGGCTGATCTTCCTCCAGACCGTCGACGCCCCGGCGTACGCCGGCGGTGGCGTCGTCGACCGCACCCGCACCGTCGAACTGCCGGCGCCGCGGGGCGCGATCTACGACTACCGGGGTGAGCCGCTGGCGCGCAGCGTCGAGGCGCGGTACGTGTTCGCCGACCCCACGAAGGTCGAGGACCCGGCCGCCACCGCCAAGGCGCTCTCCCCGCTGCTCGCCATCCCGGCGTCGAAGCTCGTCGCGCTGATGAAGCCGCGCAAGCTGGACAACGGCAAGGAGTCCACGTTCGCCTACCTGGCCCGGGGGGTGGAGATCGCGACCGCCAAGCGGGTGCAGGCTCTGGAACTGCCCGGCATCGGGGTGCACCGCGACGAGCGTCGCGAGGTGCCCGGGGGTGACCTGGCGGCCAACCTGATCGGGTTCACCAGCCAGGACATGGTCGGGCTGGAAGGGCTGGAGGCTCGCTACGACGACGTGCTCGCCGGGCAGGACGGCCAGCGGCGCTACGAGGCCGGCCTCGGTGACCTCGCCGCGGCGATCCCGGGCGGCTACAGCCAGACCACCCTCGCCAAGCCGGGCAGCTCGCTGTGCCTCACCATCGATCGTGATCTGCAGTACCGGACGCAGCAGATCCTCAGCGCGGGCATGGCCCAGCTGCGGGGCGGCACCGGCGCGGCCGTGATCATGGAGATCCCCTCCGGCGCGGTGCTGGCCCAGGCCAGCAATCCCACCTACAGCGCGGCGAAGCCGACGGACAGCACCCCGGTCGAGCGGGAGGACGCGGCCACCAGCTTCATCGTCGATCCCGGTTCGGTGCACAAGGCGATCACCTACGGCGCGGCGCTGCAGGAGGGGGTGATCACCCCGGACACCACCCTGCCCATCGCCAACCGCATCAAGATGGGCGACACCTGGTTCTCCGACACGCACCCGGCCGGCGGCAAGCGGATGAGCATCCCCGGGATGCTCGCCTACTCGTCGAACGTCGGCGCCATCACCGTCGGCGAGAAGCTCGGCCGGGACCGGTTGATCGACTACCAGAAGCGGTTCGGGCTGGGCAAGCCGACCGGCGAGGGGATGCCGGGGGAGGCCGGCGGGCGACTGCTGCCGGCCGAGGAGTGGAGCGGATCGTCGGCCGGGTCGGTGCCGATCGGGCACAGCGTCGACGCCACCCCGTTGCAGATGGCCGCCGCGTACGCCGCGATCGCCAACAACGGCACCTACGTGCAGCCGCACCTGGTCAAGGAGGTGATCGGCCCGGACGGCAAGCGCACCGCGGCGCCCGCGCCGGTGACCCGGTCGGTGCTCAGCCCGCAGAACGCGGCGGCCCTGCGCAGCATGCTGGAGGCGGTCACCACGGTCGACCACGCCACCGGGCTCACCGCCGCGGTCCCCAGTTACCGGGTCGCCGGCAAGACCGGCACCGGCCTGCGGTTCGTCGACGGCAAGCAGCAGCCCGGCGAGGTGTCCTCCTTCATCGGCATGGCCCCCGCCGAGAACCCCCGGTACGTGATCGCCGTCTTCGTGTACGCGCCCAACTACGGGGGCGCGGCGATCGCCAATCCGGCGTTTCGCGACATGATGCAGTTCACCCTGCGTCACTATCGCGTGCCGCCGTCCACAGGTTCGGCACCCAAGTTCGTGGTCTATCCGCGCTGAGCAGCGGTGGCGGGACATCATCGGTGGGTGCCGACGAACCACCGGGGCGGCTGTACGGCCGGAACCGGACGACCGGGTAGGGTCTGACGCCGTGCCTGGCAATCCACGTCCACGTACCGTGACCGGAGTCCGGCTCGGTGACCTCGCCGTCCGGCTCGCCGTCGACCTCCCGGCGGACGACGCCGCGGTGACCGTCACCGGGGCGACCCACGCCAGCCAGGAGGTCCGCCCCGGCGACCTGTACGCGGCGCTGCCCGGTGCCCGTCGACACGGCGCGGAGTTCGCCGCCGGCGCTGCCCAGGCCGGCGCGGTGGCCCTGTTGACCGACCCGGCCGGCGCCGAGCTGGCGGCGGCGAGCGGTCTGCCCGCCCTGGTGGTGCCCGACCCCCGCGCGGTCCTCGGCGAGCTGGCCTCGGCGGTCTACGGCGACCCGACCGCCGCGCTCACCGTGATCGGCGTGACCGGCACCGCCGGCAAGACCTCCACCGCGTACCTGGTCGAGTCGGGGCTGCGGGCCGCCGGGCACACCACCGGGCTGATCGGCACCGTGGAGACCCGCCTCGGTGACCTGGTGATCGACAGCGTGCGCACCACCCCCGAGGCGACCGACCTGCACGCCATGCTGGCCACGGCCCGCGAGCGTGGGGTCACCGCCGTGGTCATGGAGGTCTCCAGCCACGCGCTGGCCATGGGCCGGGTGGGCGGTGTCCGGTTCGCGGTGGGGGGCTACACCAACTTCGGCTCCGACCATCTGGACTTCCACACCGACAGCGACGACTACTTCGCCGCGAAGGCCCAGCTCTTCGACGGGCGCTGCGCGGTCGAGGTGCTCAACCACGACGACCCGGCGTTGCAGCCGCTGCACAAGCCGGCCACCGTCACCTACTCGGCGGCCGGTGACCGGGGCGCGACCTGGTGGGCCGACGGCGTGGGCGGCGAGGGGTACGCCCAGCGGTTCACCGCGCACGGCCCGGACGGTGTGGTCCTGTCCACCGGGGTGGCGCTGCCCGGCCGGCACAACGTGGCAAACGCGCTGTTGGCCATCGCCGCGCTGGTGGGCGCCGGGGTGGACCCGGTGACCGCGGCGGCCGGCGTGGCCGCCTGCGGTGGCGTACCCGGCCGGTTGGAGCTGGTCGACAGCGTCGGGCCGGTGCGTGGGGTGGTCGACTACGCGCACAAGTCGGACGCGATCGTGGCCGTGCTGGCCGCGCTGCGTGAGCTGAGCGTCGGCCGGTTGATCTGTGTGATCGGCGCCGGCGGGGACCGGGACCGGGGCAAGCGGCCGGTGATGGGCGCGGCCGCCGCCGAGGGCGCCGACGTGGTGCTGGTGACCGACGACAACCCGCGTACCGAGGATCCGGCGGAGATCCGCGCCGAGGTGCTCGCCGGGGCGTACCGGGCCGGCGCGGCCGCCCGGATCATCGAGGTGTCCGGTCGGCGGGCCGCGATCGACGAGGCGGTTCGGCTGGCCGAGCCGGGCGACGTGATCGCGCTGCTCGGCAAGGGGCACGAGCGCGGCCAGGAGGTGGCGGGCGAGGTGTTTCCGTTCGACGACAGCGTCGAGCTGGCCGACGCGCTGCGGGCCCGCTTCGGAGACCTGGCGGGTCGGCGATGATCGCGCTGAGCCTGGCCGAGGTCGCCGCGGCGGTCGACGGGCGGCTGGTGGGCGCCGATCCGGCCGCCACCGTGACCGGTTCGGTGGAGTTCGACTCGCGCAAGGTGGGGCCCGGTTCGCTCTTCGTGGCCTTTCCGGGCGAGAAGGTCGACGGGCACGACTACGCGGTGACGGCGGTCCAGGCCGGGGCGGTGGCGGTGCTCGGCAGCCGCGAGGTGCCCGGGGTGCCGATGGTGCTCGTCGACGACGCCCTGACCGCGATGGGCCGGCTGGCCCGCGCCGCGGTGGACCGGCTGCCCGGGTTGACCGTGATCGGCGTGACCGGCTCGTCGGGCAAGACCACCACGAAGGATCTGATCGGTCAGCTCACCACCCGGCTCGGGGCCACGGTGGCGCCGCCCGGGTCGTTCAACAACGAGCTGGGGCACCCGTACACCGCGTTGCAGGCCGGGCCGGCCACCCGCTACCTGGTGATGGAGAAGGGCGCACGCGGGATCGGGCACGTCCGTTACCTGTGTGAGCTGGTGCCGCCCCGGATCTCCGTGGTGCTCAACGTCGGCACGTCGCACATCGGCGAGTTCGGCTCGCAGGAGGCCATCGCGCAGGCGAAGGGCGAGCTGGTCGAGGCCCTGCCGCCGGACGGGCTGGCCGTGCTGAACGCCGACGACCCGCGGGTGGACGCGATGGCGAGCCGGACGCGGGCCCGGGTGGTCCGCTACGGCGAGGCGTCGGACGCCGACGTGCGCGCCGAGGACGTCACGCTCGACGAGCGGGGACACCCGTCGTACACACTGGTCACCCCGGAGGGGCGTGCGCCGGTGCGGCTCGGGCTGGCCGGCCGGCACCAGGTCGGCAACACCCTCGCCGCGGCGGCGGTGGCCCGGGAGCTGGGCCTGCCGCTGACGGAGCTGGCGACGGCCCTCGGCGAGTTGGGGCTGGTGTCGACCCGCCGGATGGATGTCTTCGACCGCCCCGACGGGGTGACAGTCATCGATGACTCGTACAACGCCAACCCGGCCTCGATGGCGGTGGCGGTGCGGGCGCTGGCCAGCATCGGCCAGGGACGGCGTACCGTCGCGGTGCTTGGTTACATGGCCGAGCTGGGTCCGTTCGAGTACGACGGCCACGCCGAGGTCGGCCGACTCGCGGCCGAGCTGGGCGTCGACCGGCTGCTCGTGGTGGGCGAGCCGGCCGCGCCGATCCACGAAGGCGCGACAGCGGTAGCGAACTGGGGAGGAGAGTCGGTGCTGCTCACCGATCAGGCGGCGGCCGTCGAGGTGCTGCGGGGCGAGCTACGACCGGGCGATGTCGTCCTGGTCAAGGGCTCCCGGTACCGGACCTGGGAGGTGGCCGACGCCCTGCGCGCCGACACCGGTGGGGAGTCGACCCGATGAGGGCGGTCATCGTCGCCATCGGGGTGGCCTTCATCGTCTCGCTCTTCGGCACCCCCCTCGCGATCAAGGTGTTCACCAAGCTCAAGGCCGGTCAGCCGATCCGGTCCGACGGCCCCGCCATGCACCAGGGCAAGAAGGGCACGCCCACGATGGGTGGCGTGGTCTTCATCCTGGCCACGGTGATCGCGTACGTGGCCGGGCACCTGGCCCTGACCACCCTGCCGGACAAGCAGATCGCCCAGGTGGAGCCGACCATCACCGCGCTGGTGCTGCTGGGGCTGATGGTCTTCTCCGGCGCGGTCGGTTTCCTCGACGACTTCCTCAAGGTGCGCAAGCGCAACAGCGCCGGTCTGAACAAGCGCGGCAAGTTGCTCGGGCAGATCCTGGTCGGTGCGGTCTTCGGGGTGATCGCGCTGTGGTTCCCGAGCACGATGACCGACGGTTCGGGCGTGGCGACGAACACCGAGACGGTGGGCAGCACGACGCTGAGCTTCATCCGGGACATCGACTTCCTGGAGGTCAGCAAGGTCGGCGCGGTGATCATCTTCATCTTCGTGGTGATGGCCGCGACGAACGGCGTGAACCTCACCGACGGTCTGGACGGTCTGGCCACCGGCGCGTCGGTGATGGTGCTGGCCTCGTACGCGCTCATCGCGTTCTGGCAGTACCGGCACTGGTGCGCCGACCCGAACTACAAGCAGCCGTACTGCTACGAGGTCCGCGACCCGTTGGAGATCGCGCTCATCGCCGGGGCGGCGGCCGGGGCCTGTGTGGGCTTCCTCTGGTGGAACACGTCCCCGGCGCGGATCTTCATGGGTGACACCGGCGCGTTGGGGCTGGGCGGTCTGATCGCCGGCATGGCGATGTCGACCCGCACCATCCTGCTGCTGCCGATCATCGGTGGGCTCTTCGTGATCATCACGATGTCCGTGGTGATCCAGATCATCTCCTTCAAGACCACTGGCAAACGGGTGTTCCGAATGTCGCCACTCCAGCACCACTTCGAGCTGGCCGGCTGGAGTGAGGTGAACATCGTGGTGCGTTTCTGGATCATCGCCGGCATCGGCGTGGCCATCGCCCTGGGCCTGTTCTACAGCGAGTTCCTCGCCAACATGACCTGATCCGCGGGACGACACGCCCGGTGTGTCGTTGTGGGCCGCTCGGGCGCGTTCAGCGGTGATGATGTCGGGGTGGGGGAGGATCCAGGCACCGACGACAGGACAGCCGGCCGGCCGCGACGGTCACCGGGCGCGACGCGTACCGCGGCGGCCGGCGCGCCGCCGGACGACACGCGCGGCCCGGAACCGAATGCGACACCGCGCGCGACGGAACCGGCGACGCCCGTGCCGCTGCGCGGGTGGGACGCGGCCGGCGGGCTGGCCGCGCTGCGCGGCCTGCTGGACCGGCCGCTGGCGTCCTACTACCTGCTGTTGTCCAGCGCCGGCCTGCTGCTGCTGATCGGGCTGACCATGGTCTTCTCGGCGACAAGCGTGAAGGACTTCGCCGAGGACGGCAACGCCTCGGCGTCGGTGACCAAGCAGGCCATCTTCGCGGTGATCGGCATCGGGGCGTTCTGGGCCTGCCAGCGCCTGCCCGCCAGCACCTACCGGTCGCTGGGCCGGCCGCTGCTGTTCACCTCGATCGCGCTGCTGCTGGTGCTCAACCTGCTGGTGGCCTACGGCCGGCTCACCCGTCAGAAGACTGTCGTGTTCGGCCCGGTCGAGGCAACGCTGAACTGGCTGTTCATCGGCGGGATCCAGGTGCAGCCCTCCGAGCTGGCCAAGTTCGCGCTCGTGCTCTGGGGCTCGCATGTCATCGCCCGCAAGGGCGCCGCGCTGGGCTGGTGGCGGGAGTTGGCCACCCCGCTCTTCCCGGTGCTGGGCCTGCTCTTCGTCCTGGTCGGTTACAACGACACGGGCACCATGCTCTGCCTGCTGGCCCTGGTGGTCGGCCTGCTCTGGGCCGCCGGTGTGCGGATGCGGGTCTTCGGCGCCCTGACGGTGGTCGGTCTGCTCGGCGTCGGGCTGCTCATTGCGGTGGCCTCGCTGGGCGCCGGCTCCGGCGAAAAGGGCGCGGACAACTACCGCCTGGCCCGGCTGGACATGTTCTTCAATCCGCCGGACCCGGAGACCTGCAAACTCAACGACTGCCTCCAGTTCTACCAGGGGCGGCTGGCCATCGAGCACGGTGGCTGGTTCGGTGTCGGGCTGGGCAAGGGCAGCCTGAAGTGGGACTGGCTGCCCGAGGCGCACAACGACTTCATCTTCGCGATCATCGCCGAGGAGCTGGGCGTGATCGGGTGCGTCGTCATCCTCAGCCTGTTCGCGGTCCTCGCGTACACCGGGTTGCGGATCGCCCGACGGGTCGACGATCCGTTCCGCCGGCTCGCCGCCGCCGCCGTGACCACCTGGCTGGTCAGCCAGGCCGTCATCAACATCGGTGGGGTGGTCGGGCTGCTGCCGATCACCGGCCTGCCGCTGCCGTTCATCTCCGACGGCGGAAGTGCCCTGGTCGTGACGTTGGCCGCGATCGGCATGCTGGCGTCCTTCGCCCGCGCCGAACCCGATGCGGCCAGAGCACTGCATGCCCGTCCGCCGGCCCGGTGGGTCCGACTACTCTGGGCCCCGTTGCCGCCGCTACCCGGCCGGCGCCGCCGACCGGCGACGCCGCCCGCCGACCGAGGGTCCGTGCCCCGGTCCCGCGAGCGGCGCCACGACGACCAGGCCGCGCCGCGCGGGGTCCGCCAGGACCGCAGCCGCGGGGGTACGGCGAGCGAGAGGAGACGCTGATGGGTCCGCTGCGTTCGGTGGTGCTCGCGGGAGGTGGCACCGGGGGGCACATCTACCCGCTGCTCGCCTTCGCCGACTGCCTGCGCCGACACGACCCGGGCGTCCGGATCACCTGCCTCGGCACACCCAAGGGCATGGAAAATGACCTGATTCCGCCGCAGGGCTACGACCTGCGGCAGATCCCGGCGTACCAACTGCCCCGGTCGGTCAACATGAACCTGGTGCGTACCCCGGGCCGGATGTGGACCGCGGCGCGCGCCGCGGGCAAGGTGATCGACGAGGTCAAGGCCGACGTGGTCGTCGGCTTCGGTGGGTACGTCTCGGTGCCGGCCTACCTCGCCGCCTGGCGCCGGGAGTTGCCCATGGTGATCCACGAGGTGAACGTGCCACCGGGCGTGGCCAACCGACTGGGCATGAAGTTCACCAAGAACATCGCCGTCGGCTTCCCGCACCAGCCGAGCCAGGCCGAGTCGCTGCGCGACGCCACGATCGTCGGGGTGCCGCTGCGCCGCACCATCGCGGGCCTGGACCGGTACGCGCTGCGCAACGCCGCCCGCGCCCACTTCGGGCTCCGCCCGGACCTGCCGGTGCTCTTCGTCTCCGGCGGCTCGTCGGGCGCCCGCTCGATCAACCTGGCGGTCTCCGGGGCGGCCAAGGAGTTGGCCCGCAACGGCGTGCAGGTGCTGCACGTGATGGGCGCGCGCAACGAGCCGGTGCCGATCCCCACCGACCTGCCGGTGCCGTACGTGACGTTGCCCTACCTGTCCGAGATGGAGCTGGGTTACGCCGCCGCCGACCTGATGCTGGCCCGGGGCGGGGCGATGACAGTCGCCGAGGTGGCCGCGATCGGGCAGCCCACGATCTACGTGCCGTACCCGCACAGCAACCAGGAACAGCGGCGCAACGCGCTGCCCGTGGTGGAGGCCGGCGGTGGGCTGCTCGTCGATGACGCGGAGCTGACACCTGACTGGTTGGAACGCACTGTCATCCCCCTCATCCGCGACCCACAGCGGTTGTACGCGATGGGCGCCGCGGCGGCGGCGTACGGGCGGCGCGACGGTGACGAGGCGTTGCGCTCCTTCGTCATCGCGGCGGTGGCCCGATGACGGCACAGTTCACCCCGGCCGGCACGCTCACCGCTGAGGACCTGGGGGCCGTCCACCTGATCGGGGTGGGTGGGGTGGGCATGCTCGGCGTGGCCCGGCTGCTGCTCACCCGGGGCATCCGGGTGTCCGGCAGCGACCTGCGGGAGTGGCCCTCGCTGGAGGGGCTGCGGGCGCTCGGCGGCACCATCCACCTCAGCCACGAGGCGAGCAACCTCGACGGCGTGGACACCGTCGTCTACTCGTCGGCCATTCCGCAGGACCACCTGGAGCTGGTCGAGGCGCGTCGGCGCGGCCTGCGGGTGCTGCACCGCTCGGAGGCCCTGGCCGCGGCGATGACCGGCCGTCGGGCGGTGGCGGTCGCCGGCACGCACGGCAAGACCACCACCACCTCGATGGTGACGATGGTGCTCCAGCAGGCCGGTGTGGACCCGTCCTTCGTGATCGGCGGGGAGATCTCCGAGGTCGGCTCGGGCGCCCACCACGGCACCGGCGAGCACTTCGTGGTCGAGGCGGACGAGAGCGACCGCTCGTTCCTCATCTACCGCCCGTACGTCTCGATCATCACGAACGTCGAGGCCGACCACCTGAACACCTACGGCGACTACGCGACGCTGGAGGCGGCGTTCGTGGAGTTCGCCCGCCTCACCGACCCGGACGGGTTCATCATCACCTGCGCCGACGACCCGGGCGGTCGGCGGCTGGCCGAGAGCCTGCGCGCCGAGGGGCGGCGGGTGTTCACCTACGGCGAGGCCGCCGACGCCGACCTGCGGTTGACCGAGATCGTCTCCTCGGCGCGCGGGGTTCGCTACCTGGCCGTGATCGACGGCCGGTCGCTCGGCGAGTTCCGCCTGCCGGTGCCGGGGCGGCACATGGGGCTGAACAGCGCCGCCGCCGTGCTGGCCGCGTACCTGCTGGAACTGCCGCTGGAGGCGGCCGAGACCGCGCTCGCGGTCTTCCCCGGCGTGCGACGGCGCTTCGAGCGCAAGGGTGTCGCGGACGGGGTGCTGGTCTACGACGAGTACGCCTACCACCCGACCTCGATGACCCTCGCGATGCAGACGCTGCGCGAGGTGGCCGGGGACGGACGGTTGGTCGTCGTCTTCCAGCCCTACCGGCTGTACCGCACCCGCGACAACCAGGCGGAGATCGCCGAGGCGCTGGCCATCGCCGACGAGGTGGTGCTGCTGGAGGTCTTCGGGCCGGGTGAGCTGCGGCAGCCCGGCGAGGGTTCGGCGGCGCTGATCGCGGCGGTGGACCTGCCCGCCGACCGCAAGATCTTCGTGGAGTCGTGGGAGCAGGCGCCGGTCGAGGTGGCTCGCCGGGCCCGTTCCGGGGACGTGGTGGTCACCATGGGCGCTCCGCCGATCTCGCTGATGGGTGACGAGTTGCTGGCGGCCCTGGGTGAGCGCAGGGACGGCCCGGCACCGACCGCGACCGTCGACCCGGCGGCCACGTCCCCGGAGACCACCGACTCGGTGCGGGGTGGGACCACGGCCGGCGGCGACGGAGCGGCTCTCGGTGGCACCGCCGCGCCCGGCGGCGCGGCGCCCCTGGCCGGATGAGTCCCGGCCCGGCCCGGGGGCGGACCAGCGCCGCCGACGGTGGCGCCCCACGCCGTGGCCCGGCGCGGCGGTGGCAGCTCGTGCGGGCGGGTCGCGACGCGGTACCGCCCTCGACTCGCCGGTTCATGGCTCGTGCCCGGCAGCGACGCATGCGGGCGGCGCTGCCGTGGGCGGTGGCGGCCGGGGTGCTCGCGTTGGCCGGGCTGGTCGCCTGGACGGTGCTCGGCACCGGGTTGTTCGGGGTCCGGGAGGTGCGGGTGGAGGGTGCCGGGCTGGTCACCCCGGTCCAGGTGCACGACGCGGTCCGCGTGCCGGACGGGGTGCCGCTGGCCCGGGTGGACCTGGCCGCCGCCGCCCGCCGGGTCGGTGCGCTGCCGGCGGTGGAGCGGGCCACGGTCTCCCGGGACTGGCCCGACGTGCTCGTGGTGCGGGTGACCGAGCGGACTCCGGTGGCGGTGGTGCCGCAGGGGACGGCGTTCGCCCTGATCGACCGGAGCGGTGTCGCGTTCCGGACGGTGGACCGGCGCCCCGCCGATCTGCCGCAGGTGACGGTGGGCCAGCCGGCCGCCGACGACCCGGGCACCCGGGCCGCGCTGGAGGTCCTCGCCGCGCTGACCCCGCAGCTCCGCGCGCAGTTGGTGGACCTGAAGGTCGAGGGGTTGGCCCGGATCAGCCTGCGGTTGCGGGGGGACCGGACGGTGGTCTGGGGCGACGCGACCCGGGGGACCGACAAGGCCCGGGTGGCCACTGCCCTGCTGGGTGAGGACGCCAACCGGATCGACGTGAGCGCGCCCGATGTGGTGACCTTTCGCTGACCGGGGAGCGCCCACGGAGGTGACCCGTCGCGCTCGGCTCGGCGACACGCCGGTCGGGTCCTTGGCTCATCGCGCGGTGGCGCTTACGTTGCCCCGAAGAGGAACAGTGGTTGACATAACTGTAAGCCTCTAGTAGAGGGTGAGGGTTCACCTCTGAGCCTCGCTGGTGACAGCTGTCGTCGGCCGCTGGTCTGGCCACGCCGTAACCGGTCGGCCGACGCCAATCTCGAAGGAAAGGACCGGAGATGACACCTCCGCACAACTACCTGGCGGTCATCAAGGTCGTCGGCATCGGGGGCGGCGGGGTCAACGCCGTCAACCGGATGATCGAGGTTGGGCTCAAGGGCGTCGAGTTCATCGCGATCAACACGGATGCCCAGGCGCTGCTGATGAGCGACGCCGACGTCAAGCTCGACGTGGGCCGGGAGCTGACCCGCGGCCTGGGCGCCGGCGCCAACCCCGACGTCGGCAAGAACGCCGCCGAGGACCACCGCGACGAGATCGAGGAGGTGCTCAAGGGCGCCGACATGGTCTTCGTGACCTGCGGCGAGGGCGGCGGCACCGGCACCGGCGGCGCGCCCGTGGTGGCCAACATCGCCCGCAAGCTCGGCGCGCTGACCATCGGCGTGGTGACCCGGCCGTTCTCCTTCGAGGGCAAGCGCCGCCAGGTGCAGGCCGAGACGGGGATAGACGAGCTGCGCAACCAGTGCGACACGCTCATCGTGATCCCGAACGACCGGCTGCTGGCCCTGGGCGACCGCAACATCAGCATGATGGACGCGTTCCGCACGGCGGACCAGGTGCTGCTCTCCGGTGTGCAGGGCATCACCGACCTGATCACCACCCCGGGTCTGATCAACCTGGACTTCGCCGACGTCAAGAGCGTGATGAGCGGCGCCGGCAGCGCGTTGATGGGCATCGGCAGCGCCCGCGGGGAGAACCGCGCGGTCGAGGCGGCCGAGGCGGCCATCTCCAGCCCGCTGCTGGAGCAGAGCATGGACGGCGCGCGAGGCGTGCTGCTCTCCATCGCTGGCGGTTCCGACCTGGGCCTGTTCGAGATCAACGATGCGGCCCAGCTGGTCACCGACGCGGCCCACCCGGACGCCAACATCATCTTCGGCGCGGTCATCGACGACGCGCTCGGCGACGAGGTGCGGGTGACGGTCATCGCGGCGGGCTTCGACGGCGGCACCCCGGCGTACAAGGCGGCCGAGCCGACCCGCAAGACCAACACCAACCAGCCGGCGCCGCAGAGCACCCCGGTGCCGGCGCCGATCAGCAACCCGGCACCGGCCCAGTCGCCGCGTCGCGTGCTCTTCGACGACGTGGACGTCCCCGACTTCCTCAAGAACGGGTCCTGAGCACCGCCGATGACCGACAGCTCAGCCACGGTACGACCGGACCGGCACGCCGAACTGGCGGCCGGCCTGGCCCAGATCCGGTCCCGCATCGCCGACGCCTGCGCGTCTGTCGGTCGGGACCGCGCCGAGGTCACGATGATCGCCGTGACGAAGACCTACCCGGCCAGCGACGTGGTGGCGTTGGCCGGGCTCGGGGTGACCGACATGGGAGAGAACCGCGACCAGGAGGCGGCCGGTAAGGCCGCCGAGGTGGCCGCCGCCGGGGTACGTCCACGGTGGCACTTCATCGGCCAACTGCAGCGCAACAAGGCCCGCTCGGTGGTTCGCTACGCCGACGCGGTGCACTCCGTGGACAGCGTCCGGTTGGCCCGGGCGTTGGCGGCCGCGACGGCCGACCGGGAGGTGCCGCTGGACGCCATGGTCCAGGTGAGCATCGACGGCGACGCGGCCCGGGGCGGAGCGCTGCCCGGTTCGGCCGATCCGGGCGCCGGGCTGGAACCGGTGGCCGAGGCGATCGCCGACGCGCCGGGGATGCGTCTGGTCGGTCTGATGGCGGTCGCTCCGCTGGGGTGGGAGCCGGACCGGGCCTTCGCCCGCCTCGCGGAGGTCGCCAGTGCGTTTCGGACGGTCCACCCGGGAGCCACCGGACTGTCCGCGGGTATGAGCGGAGATTTCGACATCGCGATCCGATACGGCGCGACACATGTCCGCGTCGGTAGCGCGTTGCTCGGAATGCGTCCCACGCTGCGGTAGCCTGACCGCGAGACAAGCAAATTACATCAGTGTTGTTTCAGGGGCGGCGTCTCCTGGTCGGGGTCGTGCGCGCGACGCGAATCGCGTGCTTGGGGGATTGCGGTTCCGGTCCGATGGGCATGGTTGTCCACTCGCGACGGGCGACATGGCACGGGGGCGCGTGCCGCATGGCGGACGGAAGGGCGCGGGATGGGTGCACTGCGCAAGGCGGGGGTCTGGCTCGGTCTGGTCGAAGAAGACGACGAGCGGGCCTACGACGACGGTGGCTACGACAAGGGTGGCTACCGCGACTCGCGGTACCGGCAGAGCCGGTACGCCGAGGAGTTCGCCGACGAGGACGAGGACGACGCCGAGGAGCCGCCGGCTCCCCGGTCGCGCGCCAGTGAGCGGGGTCGACTCTCCGAGCGGACGAGCGGGCGGTTGAGCGAGTCCGAGCGTGGTGACAGCGAGCGCCCGGAGCGGGTCGAGCGGTCCAGCGTACGGTCGATCACCAGGTCGTCGGCGGGCGAGACGTCCGGCGCGCTGACGTACCACACCCGGGACAATCTGGCCCTCGCGCCGCAGGTCACGTCGCGGGAGCGGGCGCTGCCCGAGGAGGAGCAGCGATACCAGATCACCACGCTGCACCCGACCACGTACCGGGAGGCGCGCACCATCGGTGAGCACTTCCGCGACGGCGTCCCGGTGATCATCAATCTCACCGAAATGGATGAGGCGGATGCCCGCCGTCTGGTTGACTTCGCGGCCGGGCTGGCGTTCGGCCTGCGCGGTACGATCGAGCGCGTGACCAATCGGGTGTTCCTGCTCTCACCGGCTAACGTCCAGGTCACCGCTGAGGACAAGGCCAAGATCGCTGAGGGCGGCTTTTTCAGTTTGAGTTGACCCCCGCCCGACCCGAGGGACGTCGCTGACCGTGTTGTCGATCTTACTGCAAGTGCTGTACCTGATCCTTTATGTCTTCCTGCTCTTGCTTCTGTCCCGGTTCGTGTTGAGCGCCGTCCTGCAGTACGGCCGACGCTGGCAACCGGGCCGTGGCGCATCGGCAGGATTGGAATCCGTGTGGAGCGTCACTGATCCCCCTCTCAACGCGTTGAGGCGTGTGATCCCTCCGCTGCGAATTGGTACCGTGAGCATCGACCTGGCCTCCCTTGTGCTCCTGGTTATCCTGTTCGTGCTGATGGAGTTCGTGTTAGGGCCGTCGATCAGGGCATCTGCCTGATGACCGACGCGCTTTCGCGGCCGCAACTGACCCGAGGAGTTTCGATGCCGCTGACCCCGGCCGACGTCCACAACGTCGCCTTCAAAAAGCCGCCGATCGGCAAGCGGGGGTATGACGAGGAGGAGGTCGACGCCTTCCTGGACGAGGTCGAGCGCGAGCTCGCCCGTCTCATCGAGGAAAACAACGAGCTGCGCGCCCAGGTGGAGCGCGGCGGCCGTGGCGGTGCCCCCGCAGGCCCCGGCGGCGACGCCCGACTGGCGGCGGAGCTCAACGACGTCAAGGCCCAACTGGACCGGGTGCAGCGCGACAAGTCGGCGGCCGAGCAGGCTGCCCGCGCGATGCAGGCCGAGCTGGAGCAGGTCCGCGCGACCGGCGGCCCGGCCGGCGGCGTCACCGGTGACGGTGAGCAGCAGGCCCTGCGCGTGCTGATGATGGCCCAGCGCACCGCCGACGACCACGTGTCCGACGCGCGTCGCGAGGCCGACCAGCTGCTGTCCGAGGCTCGTGGCAAGGCCGAGGAGGTGACCCGCGAGGCTCGCGCGAAGGCCGACGCCCTGGAGCGGGACGCCCGCCAGCGGCACCAGGAGGCCATGGGCGGCCTGGACGCCAAGCGCACGGCCCTGCAGAAGCACATCGAGGAGCTCAAGCAGTTCGAGCGCGAGTACCGCACCCGGCTCAAGGCCTACCTGGAGAGCCAGCTTCGTGACCTCGACGGTCGTGGCCAGGGCCTGGAAGCCGAGATGACCCGCTCCGAGGCAGGCCGGGTCGCCGGCGGCAACGGGCTGGCCGCTGCGGGCCTCGCCGGTTCGTACGGCAGTGGGCGTTCCGGCGCCCTCGAAGCCGGACGCTGAGCGCCGGCCGGCGATCGTTCTCCGCCAATGGTGACGGTCGCCGGCCTTGTCTGGACGGTACGACGCGGCGGGGGTGAGCCGTGATAGTCGCAAGTCTTCTGCTCATCCTCGTCGCGGTGGTGCTCCTGGTGCTCGGCCTGGCCGGTGGCTCCAGCTTCATGTTGATCATCTCTATCGCGGCCAGTCTGCTGGCCGCCGTGGCGTTGGTGGTGGGTGCCCGTCAGGCAGCCGCCAACCGTGCGACGGCGGATCCCGGCCGGACCGGCCGGTGGCAACCCGACGCATCCCGCACGGCCAGCCAGGCCACGCCGGGTGTCGCGTACGGGCCGCCGCTGGTCGAGCCGGAGGTGCCGGTCCAGCATGTGCCCACGACGGTCGGTACCGGCGGCACCGGGTGGCGGCAACCACCCGCGCCGCCGGTCGACCACGAGGCACCCGCTGACGCGCCGCTCGACGACGCGCCCCCGTTCGACGGGCGGGTCGACGAAGCGCCGGGCTTCGATGGGCAGGCCGACGACGTGCCGGGCTTCGACGCGCGGGTCGACGACGCGCCCCCGTTCGGCGAGTGGCCGCCGTTCGGGACGCCGGCCGACGACACGTCCCCGCCGGTCCGCCCGGTCAGCCCCGCGCCGTCGACCGACGACGGTCCGAGCCGCAGCGCCTCGGCCGCCGACGAGCCCGCCGAGCAGCGGGTCACTCCCGCCGAGGCCGCCCGGGTGGCGCGACTGACCGACGACGTCGAGGTGGTGGACGGCCACCCCCGCTACCACCTCGCCAGTTGCCCGCATCTCGTCGGCCGGGTGCCCGAGACGCTGCCGGTCGCCGAGGCCGCCGAGCTCGGTTTCACCCCGTGCGCGACCTGTGCGCCGGCCACCGCCCTGCTCGCCGACGCCCGGCCGATCTGAAGCGGCCCCCGGTGCCCGCGCAGGACACGCTCACCGTGGCGGTACGCGTGAAGCCCGGCGCCTCGTCCGCCCGGGTGGGCGGCCGCTTCGACGGCCCGCACGGGCCCGCCCTCGTGATCGCGGTCCACGAACCGGCAGTCGACGGTCGGGCGACCGAGGCGGCTCGCCGGGCCCTCGCCGCTGCCCTGGGTGTCCGGCGAGCCGAGGTCGCCCTGCGCGCCGGCGCGGCCAGCCGGGACAAGCTCTTCCTCGTCGATCGGCCCAGCCCGGAGCTGTCCGCGGCGCTGCGCCTCCTGCGCGACGGATCCGCCGAGTGAGGAACGCCCAGGCCGGGCAGCCGTGACGCCCGGCTTTGACATCGCGCTGCTGCTGGGGGCGGCCGTGCTGCTCGTCGCCGTCGGCGCGGTGCGGCTCTCCACCCGGCTGGGTGTGCCCAGCCTCCTGGTCTATCTGGCGCTGGGCGTGGCGATCGGCGAGGGTGGCCTGGGCATCCGCTTCGACGACGTCGAGTTGACCCGTACCCTCGGCTTCTGCGCGCTTATCGTGATCATCGCGGAGGGCGGTCTGACCGCCCGGTGGTCCACGCTGCGACCGGTGCTCGGGCTGGCGTCCGCGCTCTCCACTGTCGGCGTGGTGGTGAGCATCGTGGTGGTCGGCGTCGCCGTGCACCTGTTGCTGGGGCTGGACTGGCGGTTGGCGCTGCTGTACGGCGCGGTGCTCTCGTCCACCGACGCGGCGGCCGTCTTCGCCACCCTGCGCCGGCTGCGGCTGCCGCCCCGCCTGGTGGCGACGCTGGAGGCCGAGTCGGGCATGAACGACGCCCCGGTGGTGCTGCTCGTGGTGCTGCTGTCGCACCAGGGCTGGTCGCACCCGTGGTGGTACGAGGTCCTGCTGGTCTGCTACGAGCTGGGCGTCGGAGCGGCGGTGGGCGTGGGCGCGGGCGTCGCCGGCATCTGGGCGCTGCGCCGGGCCGCGCTGCCCTCGGCCGGGCTCTACCCGATCGCCGCGGTGGGCATCACCGTGCTGGCGTACGCCGCGGGGGCGGTGCTGCACGCCTCGGGGTTCCTCGCCGTCTACGTGGCCGGGGTGCTCCTGGGCAATGCCCGGCTGTCGCACCGGCGGGCGATCCTCGGCTTCGCCGACGGGCTGGCGTGGCTCGCCCAGATCGGGTTGTTCGTGTTGCTCGGGTTGCTGGCCTCGCCGGGCCGGCTGGACGCGGCGGTGGTGCCGGCGGTGGTCGCGGGGCTGGCCCTGGTGCTGCTGGCCCGTCCGCTGTCGGTGGCCGTCTCGGCGCTGCCGTTCCGGGTCGGCCTCCGGGAACAGGCGTTCCTGTCCTGGGCCGGGCTGCGCGGGGCGGTGCCGATCGTGCTGGCGACAATTCCGCTCTCCGAGCGGGTGCCCGGCGCGGAGCGCCTCTTCGACGTGGTCTTCGTGCTGGTGGTGATCTTCACGTTGGTGCAGACCAGCACGCTGGGGCCGTTCGCCCGCCGGTTGCGGGTGACCGCGCCGGCGGAGGCCACCGAGATCCATCTGGAGACCGCGCCGCTGGAGCGGATGCGGGCGGACCTGCTGCAGTTGGAGGTGCCGCCGGGCTCACGGTTGGCGGGCGTGCACGTCGACGAGTTGCGTCTTCCGCTGGGCGCGTCGGTCACCCTGGTGCTGCGGGACGGGGTGGGTTTCGTGCCCAGCCCGGGCACCCGGTTGAAGACCGGCGACAGTCTGCTGATCGTGGCGACGGCCGGGGTGCGCGACGCGGCCGAACGGCGGCTGCGGGCGGTCAGTCGGCGGGGCCGGCTGGCCCGATGGTTTGGCGAGTACGGGGATGAGGCGGTCGGTTGACCTGCTAGCGTTCCCTTTGCCCTAGTTAGGCAGGGCTAGGGGTAGTTAAGCGGTGCGACGGTGCGGCACGTTGTCGGACGCCTGTACGTTCCGTATTCTTGCCAACCTCCGGAGTGCGCGGCCATCGTCGCCGTGCGCCCCTTTTCGTACATCTAGGGGACGTCGTGGTCGACGCCCCCTGACCAGGTGCCGCGGACAACGCGGCGCCGCGGCCGAGGGAGCGACCCATGGCGAAGCCAGCCGACACCAGGACCGCCGGGCGCAAGCCGGTGGCCAAGGCCACCCGCAGCACCGCGGAGACCGAGAAGATCCGGGCGGCGCTGGCGGCGCGGCGGGACGAGCTTCGCGCCGAGTACGATCAGACGCTGAGTGAGATCACCGAGCTGCAGCGCGATCGGCTGACCGACTCGGCCGGGGACGACCAGGCCGACACGGGCACCAAGACGCTCGAGCGGGAGCAGGAGATCTCTCTCGCCAACAGCATTCTGGAACGGATCACGCAGGTCGAGCGCGCTCTGGAGCGTCTCGACGAGGGTGGTTACGGCTGGTGCGAGCGGTGCGGCAACCCGATCCCGGTCGAGCGCCTCGCCGCCTTCCCGTCGGCCACCCAGTGTGTGACGTGCAAGCAGCTGGAGGAGCGGCGCTGAGGTCCGCTCCCCGGCGGCGACGAGACGGTGAGCGATCACCGCCAAGACTGTCGATGGGGAGCGCATGACCGCAGCACCGTCCGCCGAACCCGGCCGCACCGACCCGGGCGGCGACAAACGCCGCCCCCGGGCCGTGGCGACTCTCGCCGGAGTCGCCCTGGTGGCCCTGCTGGCCGACCTGGTCACCAAGCACCTCGCGCTTGCCGCGTTGACCGACCGGGAGCCGGTCCGGCTGCTCGGCGGGTCCGTCTACCTGAGCCTGACCCGCAACAGCGGTGCCGCCTGGAGCATCGGCGCGGACCACACCTGGATCTTCCCGCTGATCACCATCGGTGTGGTCGGCTGGATCGTCTGGATGGCCCTGCGCCTGCGCTCGCTGCCGTGGGCGATCTGCCTCGGCCTGGTGCTGGGCGGCGCGCTCGGCAACCTCGTCGATCGGATCTTCCGGGCCCCCGCGCCCTTCCACGGGCACGTGGTCGACATGATCAGCCTCTTCGACCCGTACGGCCAGGTCTGGCCGGTGTTCAACCTGGCCGACAGTTCGCTGGTCTGCGGTGTGCTGCTGGCCATGCTGTTGGAGTTGACCGGCCGGCAGCGGGACGGTCGACGGGCCGGGCGCGACGGCGCCCCGGTCGAGACGGACGCCACCCAGGGCGCGGACCAGCGGGAGCGGGCATGACCTCCGCGTTCGCCGCAGGCGGCGACCAGCGTTCCCTCCCGGTCCCGGACGGCCTCGACGGCATGCGACTGGACCAGGCGGTGTCCCGGCTCTTCGGGCTCTCCCGCACCGCCGCCGCGGCCCTTGTCGACGCCGGGGACGCGCTTGTCGACGGCGCCTCCCGTGCCAACTCGCACAAGGTCAAGGCCGGCTCCTGGCTGGAGGTCACGCTGCCCGCCCCGGTCGCGCCGCCGACCGTGGTGCCGCAGGCGGTGCCCGGCCTGCGGGTGGTCTACGCCGACGACGACATCGTGGTGGTCGACAAGCCGGTGGGGGTGGCCGCGCACCCCAGCCCCGGGTGGACCGGTCCGACGGTGATCGGCGCCCTCGCCGCGATCGGGCACCGCATCTCCACGAGCGGCGCCGCCGAGCGGCAGGGCGTGGTGCACCGGCTCGACGTCGGCACCACCGGGATCATGGCGGTGGCCAAGAGCGAACACGCGTACACGGCGTTGAAGCGGGCCTTCAAGTACCGCGAGGTGGACAAGGGCTACCACGCGGTGGTGCAGGGTCACCTGGACCCGCTGCGCGGCACCGTCGACGCGCCGATCGACAGGCACCCCACCCACGACTACCGCTGGGCGGTGGTCTCCGGCGGCAAGCCGAGCATCACCCACTACGACACCCTGGAGGCGTTCCCGGCGGCCAGCCTTGTCGACGTCCGACTGGAGACCGGCCGGACCCACCAGATCCGGGTGCACTTCTCGACCATGCGGCACCCGTGCGTGGGTGACCTGACCTACGGTGCCGACCCCACCCTCTCGGCCCGTCTCGGCCTGGCCCGACAGTGGTTGCACGCCCGCGAACTGAGCTTCCTGCACCCCCGAACGGGGGACGAGGTCCGGTTCGTCAGCGACTACCCTGACGATCTGGACCGCGCGCTCCAGATCCTGCGTGACTGAGCGGCGACCGCCCGACACCGATCCGACGAGGGGATCCCGCCCGTGCGCGCCGGCAACCTGCTGCGGCAGTTGGACCAACGGTTGCTGCCGCCGCTGACCCGGGCCGTGACCCGGTTGGGTGACCGGCCGACCCGGTCCGGGGTGCTCACCTGGGCGGCCGCGCTGTCCGCGGCGGCGGTGCTGGGCACCGCGCTCTGGGCCGCAGACGAGACCCCGCTCGGCGACCGGACGGTGGGCGAGGTGACCCGGGTGGGAGTCTCCGACGGCGACTCCGTGCCCGGCTACCTGCGGTCCGCCGCCGCCGACCTGGCCGCGCTCGCCGAGTCTCCCCCGGCCGCCGAGGACGGGACCTACGCGCTCGTCACACTCGTCGCGTACCTGCCGCCGCAGCGTCTGGCGACGGTGCTCGGCGACGTTCCGGTCTCGACGGTCTTCGGGCGGGTCCCGCTGCCGGGGCGGCAGACCGAGATCGTCAAGATTCCCGCGCTGCGGGTGCCGGACGACGTGGTCGCCGGTATGGACGAGGTGGCGGCCCGCAAGGAGACCGAGGCCGCGGACTACCGGGCGAGGGCCACCGCTGTCGACGGCGACGGCGCGAGCGAGCGGGAGTTGCGAGCGCTCTACGCCAGCGGCGCCGAGGTGGCGACGGCCGAGGCGGCCGCGTACCGCACCGGCTGCGCCTGCGTCTACGCCGCGGTGGTACGAGCGGCGCCGGGGGTGTTGCGCGGCATGGCGGCCCGACCGGACGTGCGGGCGGTCGACCCCGCCCCGGAGGTATACCGGCTGGACCGCACGGTCTTCACGCCGCCCCTGCCGGAGCAGCGTGACGTGGTGCGCCCGCCCGCCGACACCGGATCGAGTCCGAAGCCGACGCCGGCCCAGCGGTCGGAGCCGGCCTCGCGCACCCCGGCGCCCTCGGCGTCGGTGGGCGAATCGTCGGAACCCGCACCCGTCGTGACGATTCCGTTACCCGCGCTGTCCTCGCCGGAGCCCACCGAGCCGCCCCCGCCGAGCGTCACCACCTCGCCGGACGTCACCGACGCCGTCGAGTCGCCGACGCCCACGCCGTCGTGATCTGCGTCGGCTGGTGTGCGTTCTGAGGTGTGGTCCGAATAGGGTTTGCTTCGTAGCCTGTCAGACGAAGATCGATGGTGCTGGGAGGGCGGGCCGTGGAGGGCAGTGAGACCGGCTGGGGCCGGCCGGCCGAACCAGCGCCGCGGTGGCGTGCGTTGTTGGACCGCGCCCGGCTGGGCGGTCGCGGCGCGGAGCAGACCGAGCCGGAGCGGCGGGCCGACGAGGCGCCGCCGGACCCGCTGCCGCGACGTGCGGCCCCGAACGGGCACGCCGGGAGGGCGCCCGCCGTCGGGCATCCGGCGGAGTCGTCGTACGGCGCGGACCCCGCCTACCGGGCCGAGGCGACCTACCGCGTCGACCCCGCCTATCGGGCCGAGCCGACGTACCGGGCGGATCCCGCCTACGGCGCCGAGCCGGACTACCGGTCGGAGCCGGCGTACCGCTCCGAGCCCGCGTACCGGTCGGAGCCGGCGTACCGCGCCGAGCCGACCTATCGCGTGGAGCCCGACTACCGGGCCGAGCCGACCTATCGCGCCGAGCCGGACTACCGGGCCGAGCCGACCTATCGTGCGGAACCGGGCTATCGCGCCGAGCCGGACTACCGCGCGGATCCGGCGTACCGGGCCGAGCCGGGTTACCGGGCGGAGCCGGGCTATCGCGCGGAGCCGGAGCCGGGCTATCGCGCGGAGCCGGGCTACCAGGCCGAGCCGGCGTACCGGGCCGAGCCCGGCTACCAGGCGGAACCGGCGTACCGGGCCGAGCCCGAGCCGCCGCCCCGCGCCCCCGAGGCCGCCCAGTCCCGCTACGCGCTGCTGGACAACGGCTACCAGCAGGGCGACCCGCCGGTGGAGTCGCGGTACGCGCTGTTGGAGACCGGCTACCAGCCGGAGACCGGCTACCCGGTGGCCGCGCCGCCACCCCCACCTGTCGCGCCTCCGCCCGCCCCGCCGGTCGTGCCTCCGACCACCCCGTCCGTCGGCGCGGCGGTCTCCGAACGCGCCTACCCGGGCCGGGTCGAGTGGCGCTCGCAGGGCGCCGACCCGGAGCAGGAGCGGGCCAACGGAGTGCTCCGCCGCGACCTGGGCACGCCCCGGGTGTTCGCCTTCGCCAACCCCAAGGGCGGGGTGCACAAGACCACCGCCACCGTGCTCGCCGCGGCCACCGTCGGCAGCGTGCGCGGGAAGGGCGTACTGGCCTGGGACGACAACGAGCTGCGCGGCACCCTCGGACTGCGCGCCGGCAGCGCCCGGCACGCCCGGACGATCCGACACCTGGTCAGCGACCTGGCCCACATCGAGATCCTGGAGGACTCGACACTGCTGGGTCGGCTCGACGACTACCTGCGGCACGCCTCCGACGGCTCGTACGACGTGCTGGCCGGCGAGGAGAGCCCGCGCTTCGCCCAGCGTCTGGACCAGTTCACCGTCCGCCGGGTGTTGGAGTTGCTGCGGCGCACCCACGACGTGGTCTGCGTGGACACCGGCAACAACGTGGAGAGCCCCAACTGGCGCACCGTGATGCAGGCCGCGGATCAGCTGGTGGTGACCACCGTGCCCCGCGAGGACGCGGCGTTCAGCGCCGACTGGATGCTCGACCTGCTGCACGAGGAGGGCATGGGCGAGCTGGCGGACAACGCGATCACCCTCATCTCCTGCCCGACCTCGGGCCGCTCGCCCCTGCAGGACGACCTGGAGCGGCACTTCGCCACCCGTACCCGGGGGGTGGCGGTGGTGCCGTACGACCCGGCGCTGGAGACCGGGTCGTCGATCGAGTACCACCAGCTCCAGCCGGAGACCCGGCAGGCGTGGCTGCGTGCGGCGGCGATGATGGTGGAGCCGTTCGCCCGGTGAGCTGGTCTGCCGCCACCGGGGCCCCGGCCCACACCGGGCCTGAGAGGATCATCGGGTGAGCCCGGACAACCCCGACCGTGAGTGGCCCGTCGACGAGCCCGACCAGTCCACGCCGCCCCGAGCGTCGGGCACGACACCGTCGGCCGCCGAGCCGCCGCCCGTCGGTGCGCCGCCGTCCGCCGAGCCGCCGTCCGTGGGTGAGCAGCCGGCCGCGAGTGAGCCGCCGTCCGTCGGTGCCTCTTCGGGGGCGTACCAGAGCTCTCTGGAGCTGAGCTTCGACGAGCCGCGCCGTCCGCTGCGCGCCGTGGTGACGGTGCTGGGCACGGTGCTCGCGCTCGCCGTGCTGGGTGTGCCGTTCGGCCTGCTCTGGGCCGCGCTCGCGCCGGACACCCCGGTGGTCAAGACCGTCGAGGGGGCGATCTACGCCGACCCGCAACCGGAGCAGCCGATCGCCGCCGACGGGTGGTTCAGCCTGCTCGGGCTCGGCTTCGGGCTGCTGGTCGCGCTCGCCCTGTGGTTCGTGCTGCGGCGGCGGCGCGGCCCGGTGGGGCTGCTCGCCGCGGTGCTCGGCGCGTTGGTCGCCGCACCGGTGGCCTGGCAGGTGGGTCGGCGGGTCGGCCTGGCCACCTTCGACCGGCTGCTGGCCACCGCCCCGGCCGGGCAGGCCTTCACCAAGCCGGCCGACCTGCGGGCCGGTGGGGTCGACTGGGTGCTCGGCGTGCTGCCGGTGCCGCACGGAAACCTGCTGCTGCCGGCGTTCGGCGCCGCGATCCTGTACACCCTGCTGGCCGGCTGGTCGCGGTGGCCGGGGCTGCGCCCGGAGCCGGACCCGGCGGGGTTCAGTTGGGTGTCGGCGGGGACGCCAACTCCGACAGCGGCACCGGCACCGCCCGCACCTGACGAAGCAGAGCCGCCTCGCGGTTGAGCAGCCGCAGCTCGGCGCGGAGCCGGGCGGCGGTGTCGTCGATGGCCAGCAGCCGCTGGCGGTCGTCGACGGTGAGTGCCGCGGTCGCCGCCACCAGGTGGGAGAGCACCGTCGGGTCCTCCGGCAGTTGCTCGGAGATCTCCTCCGGATCGGAGCGGATCAGGCCCAGGTATTGCCGGAACACCGCGATCACCCGGGCGGCCAGCAGCTCGGCCACCTCGTCCGGCCCGGCCGGGTCGGGCAACCACTCCACGTCGGCGGTCAGGTAGGGCGCGGCGCTGTCGTCGACCTCGGCGATCCGGAAGCGACGCCGGCCGACCGTGACGATGTCGAAGCCGCCATCGGCCAGCTCGGTCACCTGGCGCAGCTCGGCGGTGCAGCCCACCTCGTGCAGGGTGACGTCACCGCCGCTCGGCGTGGAGCGGGCGCCGGGACCGGCGGGCGCGACCTCCCAGCCGGCCTGGATGGCCACCACGCCGAACTCACGCGGAGCACCCTCGGGCAGGTCGACCAGGTGCCGCACCAGCGCCCGGTAGCGCTCCTCGAAGATGTGCAGCGGCAGCACCAACCCGGGAAAGAGCACTGTTGCGAGCGGGAACACCGGCAGCCGTGCGGTCACATGGTCGAGCCTAACCAATCTCGCCCCCGGGGGCGTGGCCCGGCTCACCGTCCCGGCGGTCGGGCGGCTCGGGTGCGCTCCGCGCGGGCCGCCTAGACTCGCAAGGGTGCTGAATCGGATCGACCTGCGCGACGGTCTCGGTGACCCGCGCCGCCTGCTGCCCCGTGCCCAGCTCGACGTCTCGGTTGCCGTCGAGCGGATCCGCCCGCTGGTAGAGGCGGTCCGCGAGCATGGCTACCCGGCGATCCGGGAGGCCAGCGAGCGGTTCGACGGCATCTCCCCGGAGGTGCTGCGGGTGCCGGTCGAGGCGATCGCCGAGGCCGAGGGGGTGCTCGACCCGGCCGTGCGCGCCGCGCTGCTGGAGTCGATCGCCCGAGCCCGCAGGGTGCACGACGACCAGCGGCGCACCGACCACACCACGCAGGTGGTGCCCGGCGGCACGGTCACCGAGCGCTGGCTGCCGGTCGACCGGGTCGGTCTCTACGTGCCCGGCGGCCTGGCGATGTACCCGTCGACAGTGGTGATGAACGTCGTGCCGGCGCAGGCGGCCGGTGTGCGGTCGCTGGTGGTGGCCAGCCCGCCGCAGAAGGACAACGGCGGTCTGCCGGACGCCCGGGTGCTCGCCGCATGCGCGTTGCTCGGCGTCGACGAGGTGTACGCCGTGGGCGGGGCCCAGGCGGTGGCGATGCTGGCGTACGGCGCGGCGGTCGACCCGTTGGGTGAGCTGCGGTGCGACCCGGTCGACCTGATCACCGGCCCCGGCAACATCTGGGTGACCGCCGCCAAGCGGTTGCTGCGCGGTGTGGTCGGCATCGACGCCGAGGCCGGGCCGACCGAGATCGCCATCCTGGCCGACGACACGGCCGATCCGGCGCACGTCGCCGCCGACCTGATCAGTCAGGCCGAGCACGACCCGCTCGCCGCGAGCGTGCTCGTCACCCCGTCGATGACGCTCGTCGAGTCGGTCGAGCGGGAGTTGGCCCGGCAGGTGCCGGCGACCAAGCACGCCGAGCGGGTCACCACGGCGTTGACCGGTGAGCAGAGCGGCGTGGTCCTGGTCGACGACCTGGAGGCGGGGTTGCGGGTGGTCGACGCGTACGCGGCCGAGCACCTGGAGATCCAGACGGTCGACGCCCGGGAGTGGGCGCTGCGGGTCCGCAACGCGGGGGCGATCTTCGTGGGCGCCTGGTCGCCGGTGTCGCTCGGCGACTACTGCGCCGGGTCCAACCACGTGCTGCCCACCGGCGGCTGCGCCCGGCACTCCTCCGGGTTGTCGGTGCAGTCGTTCCTGCGCGGCGTGCACCTGATCGAATACACCGAGGCCGCTCTGCGTGAGGTGGCCCCACACGTGGTCACCCTGGCCGGAGTCGAGGACCTGCCCGCGCACGGCCAGGCGGTCCAGGCCCGTTTCCCGGGAGCGCCAGCGTGAGCGAGCGCAGCGAGCGAACCAGCTGGCTCAGTCGCCTGGTGCCGCACGCCGGCTCCTCGCGGAGCGGGGAGCCGGCGTGAGCGAGCGCAGCGAGCGAACCGGCCTCGCGGACCTGCCGATCCGCGACGACCTGCGCGGGCTGTCGCCGTACGGCGCGCCGCAGCTGGACGTGCCGGTGCGGCTCAACACCAACGAGAATTCCCACCCGGTGCCGGAGCCGGTGGTCGAGGCGATCAGCAAGGCGCTCGCGGCCGAGCTGCGGGAGTTGAACCGCTATCCGGACCGGGACGCGGTGGCGCTCCGCGCCGACCTGGCCGAATATCTCGGGCACGGGCTCACCGTCGAGCAGGTGTGGGCGGCCAACGGTTCCAACGAGATCCAGCAGCAGCTCCTGCAGGCGTTCGGCGGGCCGGGGCGCAGCGCGCTCGGCTTCGTCCCGGCGTACTCGATGCACCCGCTGCTGGCCCTCGGCACCGGCACCCGGTGGGTGCCCGCGCGGCGTGGCGTCGACTTCGGTCTGACCGTCGGGGAGGCGGTCGCCCAGGTCCGCGAGCACCGACCCGACGTGGTCTTCCTCTGCTCTCCGAACAACCCCACCGGCACGGCACTGGACCCGGCGGTGATCGCGGCGGTGCTCGACGTCGCGCCCGGCATGGTGGTCGTGGACGAGGCGTACGCCGAGTTCGCCCGCCCCGGGACGGTCAGCGCCCTCGCGGTGCTGCCCGGCCACCCCCGGTTGGTGGTCACCAGGACGATGAGCAAGGCGTTCGGCTTCGCCGGCGGGCGGCTGGGTTACCTGGCCGCCGACCCGGCGGTGGTGCAGGCGGTGCAGCTCGTCCGACTGCCGTATCATCTGTCCACGCTCACCCAGGCTGCCGCCCGTGCGGCGGTGACCCACCGCGACACCCTGCTCGGTACGGTGAGCGCGATCATGGTGCAGCGGGACCGGATCGTGGCGACGCTGCGCGAGCGCGGGTTGCGGGTCGCCGACAGCGACGCCAATTTCGTGCTCTTCGAGGTGGGCGGCGACCAGACCACCGTCTGGCGCGCCCTGCTGGCGCAGGGGGTGCTGGTCCGCGACGTGGGCCTGCCCGGCTGGCTGCGGGTGACCGCGGGCACCTCGGCCGAGACCGATGCCTTCCTTTCTGCAATGGAGACAGCGCAATGAGCCGGACCGCCCGGGTGGAGCGGATCACCAAGGAGACAAAGGTTCTCGTCGAGATCGACCTCGACGGTAACGGCACCGCCGAGATCAGCACCGGGGTCGGCTTCTACGACCACATGCTGAACCAGATCGCCCGGCACGGCGGCTTCGACCTGACCGTCCGCACGGTGGGCGACCTGGAGATCGACGCGCACCACACGATCGAGGACACCGCCCTGGCCCTGGGCGCCGCGTTCGACCAGGCGCTGGGCGACAAGGCCGGCATCCGGCGGTACGGCTCGGCGACGGTGCCGATGGACGAGGTGCTGGTCCGGGCCGCGGTGGACCTGTCCGGCCGGCCGTACGTCGTGCACGACGAGCCGGCGTTGGCCCCGTACATCGGGCCGGTCTACGCGACGAGCATGACCCGGCACATCTGGGAGTCCTTCGGTCAGGCGGCCCGGGTCACGTTGCACGTCGACGTGCTGCGGGCGGCCCGGCCGGGCGGCCACCCGGATGCGCACCACGTGGTGGAGGCCCAGTTCAAGGCCGTTTCCCGGGCGTTGCGTGAGGCCACCGCGATCGATCCCCGTGCGGCGGGCGCGATCCCGAGCACGAAGGGCGCGCTCTGATGGGCGCTGCGTTGCCGACGCTGCTGTTGATCCTGGCCGGGGTGCTTGTCGGCGGCGCCTGGTCGCTGTACCGCCAGGGCGCGCCGAAGGCGGCGGTGTTTGTCACCGCCGTGCTCGCGGCGCTCGCCACGGTCGCCGGGGTGCTCCGGCTGTTGCCGGGGGGCGACGCGTGAGCGCCGTGGTGGTGCTCGACTACGGCTCGGGCAACCTGCGCTCGGCGGAGCGGGCGCTTGCCGCCGCCGGCGCGGACGTCCGGGTGACCGACGACCTGGCCGCCGCGGCCGCCGCCGACGGCCTGGTGGTGCCGGGGGTGGGCGCGTACGCCGCGTGCATGGCCGGGATCGAGGCGCTCGGCGCCGGCCCGGTGATCGCCGAGCGGGTGGCCGCCGGTCGTCCGGTGCTCGGCATCTGTGTGGGCATGCAGGTGCTCTTCGAGCACGGTGACGAGCACGGTGTGGTGACCAAGGGGCTCGGGCTGCTGCCGGGCGGGGTGACCCGGCTGGCCGCCACCCGGCTGCCGCACATGGGCTGGAACACGGTCCGGGCGCCCCGGGAGTCGGTGCTGTTCGGTGGCCTGTCGGAGGAGAGCCGGTTCTATTTCGTCCACTCGTACGCGATGGGCGACCCGGCGGCCCTGGCCACTGCCGGTGCCACGGTGACCACCGCCCACCACGACACGGATTTCGTCGCCGCCGTGGAGCGGGGCTCGCTGTCGGCGGCCCAGTTCCACCCGGAGAAGTCCGCCGAGACCGGTGCCGCGCTGCTGCGCAACTGGCTTGCCACGCTGCCCAGCGGTGACTGAGCGTCGTCGCGCGGTGCCCGGCCGACGGGCGTCGCGGTGAGCCGGGAACGGGCTCGCCGACGGGCGGAGCGGGAGGCGGAGCAGGCCCGGGAGCGGGCGGTCCGGCAGCGTCGAGTCGCTCGCCGGCAGCGCCGTCGCGCTCTGGTCCGCCGGTTGACGCCGCGCGTGCGACGGGGTCGAACCGGGCGGCTGGCTCGGCACACCCGCGGTGAGCGGGCCGCTATCGTGCTGCTCACCGGTGCGGCGTTGATTCTGATCTGGACGTTCGTCGACAACCTGGCGCTGCGCGTCGCGCTGATCGTGCTCTTGCTGCTCGTACTTCCGGCGATCGTCGTGATCGCCCTGGACCGCCGTACCTGATCGAGGAGAAGACGTTGAGCCTCACCCTGTTACCCGCCGTGGATGTCGCCGACGGCCGGGCCGTCCGGCTCGTGCAGGGCGCCGTCGGAAGCGAGAGCATCTACGGCGAGCCGCTGGACGCGGCGCTGGCCTGGCAGCAGGACGGCGCCGAGTGGATCCACCTGGTCGACCTGGACGCGGCGTTCGGTCGGGGCACCAACGCGCACCTGCTCGCGGAGGTGGTGCGGCAGTTGGACGTGAAGGTGGAGTTGTCCGGGGGCATCCGTGACGACGAGTCGCTGCGCGCGGCGCTGGGCACCGGGGCGGCCCGGGTGAACATCGGCACCGCGGCCCTGGAGGACCCGGTCTGGTGTGACCGGGTGGTCGCGGAGTACGGCGACCGGGTGGCCATCGGGCTGGACGTGCGTGGTCACACCCTCTCCGCGCGGGGCTGGACCCGTGACGGCGGCGACCTCTACGAGGTGCTGGAGCGGCTGGACAAGGCGGGTGCGAGCCGGTACGTGGTCACCGACATCACCAAGGACGGCACGATGCGCGGTCCGAACCTGGACCTGTTGCGCGAGGTGTGTGCCCGCACCGACCGGCCGGTGATCGCTTCCGGTGGGGTGTCCACGCTCGACGACCTGCGGGCGTTGGCGACCCTGGAGCCGATCGGGGTGGAGGGCGTGATCGCCGGTAAGGCGCTCTACGCGGGCGCTTTCACGGTGGCCGAGGCGCTGCGGACCCTGGCCGAGGTGTGACGGTCACCCGGCTCTCCTCGGGTGGCCCGTGGGAGCGGATCTACGGCTACTCGCGGGTGGTCCGGGCCGGCGATCGGGCCTTCACGTCCGGCTGCACCTCGACGGTGGACGGCCGGGTGGTGCACGTCGGTGATGCCGCCGCGCAGACCGCGCAGGCGCTGCGGATCGGGTTGGACGCGCTGGCCGAGGTGGGTGCGGAGCCGGGTGACGTGGTCCGGACCAGGATGTACGTGACCGGCCGGCGGCACGCCGACGAGGTGGGCCGGGCGCACAACGTGGTCTTCGGCGTGGTTCGGCCGGCGGCGACGCTCGTGGTGGTGGCCGGTCTGCTGGACCCGGAGCATCTGGTCGAGGTGGAGTTGGAGGCGTACCTCGGCGATCGCTGAGGTCGGCTCGGCGGTGCGCGCCGTGCCCCCTCCGGTCCGATAAGTTGTGCACAATCTAATTGTGGGCTACGGTTCTGCGGTGACCGATGACCTGGTGCTGCGCCGGCAGGTGTGCTTCGCGCTCTACGCCGCGTCGCGCGCCCTCACCGACGTCTACCGGCCGATCCTCGACGAGGTCGGGCTGACCTACCCGCAGTACCTGGTGCTGCTGGTGCTCTGGGAGCGCCCCGACGACGCCCCCACGGTGTCCGAGTTGGGCGCCGAGCTGCGGCTGGACTCCGGCACGCTCTCCCCGCTGCTCAAGCGGCTGGAGGGGGCGGGTCTGGTGGCCCGGCGGCGGTCGGCCCGCGACGAGCGGCGGGTCGAGGTCGGCCTCACCGAGCAGGGCCGGGCGCTGCGCGAGCGGGTCTGCGACGTCCCGCTGCGCATCGCGCAGGCCACCGGGCTGGGCCTCGGCGAGCTGGTCGCGCTGCGCGACACCCTCACCCGGGTCACCGAGACCATCCACCGACAGAAGGAGCAGTGACTCTCATGCAGGTTCTCTACACCGCGTCCGCGACCGCCAGCGGCGACGGCCGCGACGGCCACGTCGAGACCTCCGACGGCACCCTGGCGCTCGACCTGGCCGTGCCGAAGGAGATGGACGGCGCCGGTGGGGCCGCCAACCCCGAGCAGCTCTTCGCCGCCGGCTACGCGGCCTGCTTCCACAGCGCGCTGCGGCTGGTGGGCCGCCGGGCCAAGGCCGACGTGAGCGGCTCCGTGGTCACCGCGGAGGTGGGCATCGGCCCGAACGGCAGCGGCGGTTTCGGGCTCACCGTGCGGCTCGTCGTCGACCTGCCCGCCGTTCCCCGCGAGACCGCCGAGCAGATCGTCGAGCAGGCCCACGAGGTCTGCCCGTACTCCAACGCCACCCGCGGCAACATCGACGTCGCGCTGACCGTCCGCGAGACCCTGGCCGCGTGACGGCGCGGCTCCAGGCCCCCACCCGCGGACGAGAGGACGAACCACGTGACCGGCAATCGTGAGATCCACCTGGCCAGCCGCCCCGAGGGCTGGCCCACCGAGGACACCTTCCGGATCGTCGACACCGACATCCCGACGCCCGGACCGGGCGAGATCGTGGTCCGCAACCAGTACCTGTCCGTCGACCCGTACATGCGGGGACGGATGAACGACGTCAAGTCCTACGTCGCGCCGTTCGCGCTCGACGCGCCGCTCGACGGCGCCGCGATCGGCGAGGTGGTGGCCAGCGAGGCGGCGGGCACCGCCGTCGGGACCACAGTCCTGCACGGGCTCGGCTGGCGGGAGTACGCGCTGCTCGACGCCACCGCCGCCCGGCCGGTCGACCCGAGCGTCGCGCCGGTCAGCGCGTACCTGAGCGTGCTCGGCATGACCGGGCTGACCGCGTACGCCGGGCTGCTGGGGGTCGCCGCCATGAAGCCCGGCGAGACGGTCTTCGTCTCCGCCGCGGCCGGCGCGGTCGGCAGCCTGGTCGGCCAGATCGCCAAGCTCAAGGGCGCGGGCCGGGTCATCGGCAGCGCCGGCTCGCCGGCCAAGGTGGAACGGCTGCGGGCGCTGGGCTTCGACGCGGCCTTCGACTACCACGACGGGGTCCGCGAGTCGCTGCGCGGCGCCGCCCCGGACGGCGTCGACGTCTACTTCGACAACGTCGGCGGCGACCACCTGGAGGCGGCGATCTCGGCCATGAACCTGCACGGCCGGGCCGCCATCTGCGGCATGATCGCCCAGTACAACGACACCGAGCCGCCCGCCGCGCCGCGCAACCTGGCACTCGTCATCGGCAAGCGGCTCACCCTGCGCGGCTTCCTGGTCAACGATCACAACGACATGCGGGGGGCTTTCGTCCGCGACGTCGCCGGCTGGCTGCGCGACGGCGCGCTGTCCTACGACGAGACGATCGTCGACGGCATCGAGAACACCCCGGCGGCGTTCCTCGGCCTGCTGCGCGGCGAGAACCTGGGCAAGATGCTCGTCAAGGTGTGAATCCCGATCCGACGCGCGGCGGTGACCGGCCGCACCGGTCGGTCGTCGCCGCGCGTGCGGGCGATAGGCTCGCGGCATGACGGTGGCGGTACGGGTGATCCCCTGTCTCGACGTGGACGCCGGGCGGGTGGTCAAGGGTGTCAACTTCCTCGACCTGCGCGATGCCGGCGACCCGGTGGAGTTGGCGGCCGCGTACGACCGGGCCGGCGCCGACGAGCTGACCTTCCTCGACGTCACCGCCTCCTCCAGCGACCGGGGCACCATGCTCGACGTGGTGCGCCGCACCGCCGAGTCGGTGTTCATCCCGCTGACCGTCGGTGGCGGTGTCCGCCAGGTCGCCGATGTGGACACGCTGCTGCGCGCCGGCGCGGACAAGGTCGGCGTGAACACCGCCGCCATCGCCCGGCCGGAGTTGATCGCCGAGATAGCCGACCGGTTCGGCCGGCAGGTGCTGGTGCTCTCCCTCGACGTGCGTCGGTCGCCCGGCGGCGGCACACCCAGTGGCTTCGAGGTCACCACGCACGGCGGCCGGCGGGGCACCGGCATCGACGCGGTCCGGTGGGCGCAGCGGGGGGCCGAGTTGGGCGCGGGGGAGATCCTGCTCAACTCGATGGACGCCGACGGCACCAAGGCCGGCTTCGACCTGGAGCTGATCGCCGCGGTGCGGGCGGTGGTGGACGTGCCGGTGGTGGCCAGCGGGGGCGCCGGTGAGGTGGCTCACTTTCCGCCCGCGATCGGCGCGGGCGCGGACGCGGTGCTCGCCGCGAGTGTCTTCCACTTCGGCGAGCTGACCGTGGCCGAGGTCAAGGACGCGCTGCGGCACAGCGGCCACCCGGTGCGCTGAGCGGGTCAGTGCCCGCCGGAGTGCCCCTCCGGTGACCGGCGGGGCGTGGGGATCGAGCGGACGGCGTATTCCTGGACGGCCGCCGCGTGGTCGGCCTCGTCCAGGCTCCAGTCGGCCCGGCCGGGCGCGTGTCGGCGGGTCAGCACGCCCTGCACGGTGTCCACCATGGTCGCCACGCCCGCCCGGGGGCGGGTGCGCCAGAGCTGCTCACCCTCGGTGGTGATCCGGAACCAGCCGTCGGCGACGCTCACCAGCCCGGCCCCGACCAGCCGCTGGACCGCGGCCTCCACCTCGTGCCGCTGTGGAATCGCGTGGTTGAGGTGGTCGGCGGTGGAGAGCACGTCGGTCAGGCGGACGCCCTCCGGCCGTCGACTCGTCGCCGACCGGCGGTGCCGGCCCGCTCCGCTCGCGATCACCAGCGACACGAAGATCCAGGCGTCCGTCCAGCGCCAACCGTTCTCCCCCATGCAGAGATGATGACGGCGCGCGTCGCGGAAGGGAACACCCACCCTCCCATCTGGTATGCCGCACCACCACGACGTACCGGCTCGCGGACGGTGGGTGAGGATTCAGCCGGCGGGGGCGACCGGCGCGGGGCTGCCCGGCGCGGGCGCGGGGTCGTCCGGCGCGGCGCCGTCGGGCACCGCGAACAGCGGAATGAAGAGCTGGGCCAACGGGCCGATGGCCAGCGCGTACGCGACGGTGCCCACGCCGACCTTGCCGCCGAGGAGCCAGCCGAGCGCCAGCACGGTGACCTCGATGACGGTACGCACCAGCCGGACCGACCGGCCCGGCCGGCGGGCCACGAAGCCGGTCATCAGCCCGTCTCGGGGCCCCGGCCCCAGGCGGGCGCCGAGATAGAGGCCGGTGGCGGCACCGTTGGCGACGATCCCGGTGCTCAACAGCGCGATCCGGACGCCGAGCGGGCCACCGGTCGGCAGGAGGGCCAGTGTGGCGTCCACGACGAGGCCGATCACCACGACGTTGCTGACCGTGCCGAGGCCCGGCCGCTGTCGTAACGGAATCCACAGCAGCAGCACCAGCGCGCCGACGGCGATGGTGACGGTGCCGAAGGAGAGCCCGGTCCGCTTGGACAGCCCCTGGTGGAACACGTCCCAGGGGTCGAGGCCCAGGGCGGAGCGGATCATCAGGGCCATGCTGACGCCGTAGAGGACGAGCCCGAGATAGAGCTGCGCCAGTCGCCGGACCGGCCGCTGCCGCAGATTGCCAATCAGTGCCATGCATGCCACTCTAGGTGCCAATCCTCGCCGAGGAAGATGCCAATATCCGAGGAGTGGTCATGACTGGGCAGGTACGAGGCAGCCAATTGGCCCGTCTGCTCGGCCAGTGGCACGCCCTGCCGGGCCGGCGGCGCAGCCCCGACTACGCCGCTCTGGCCGGGGCGGTGCGCGGCCTGCTCGCCGACGGCCGGTTGCCGCTGGGAGTCCGACTCCCGGCCGAACGGGAGCTGGCCGAGGCGCTGCGGATCAGCCGGACCACAGTCACCGCCGCGTACCGGCAGTTGCGGGAGACCGGGCACCTGGCCAGCCGCCGGGGGGCCGGGAGCTGGACGATGCTGCCCGGCAACCACCGGGTGGCCAGCACCGGCCTGTGGACCCCGCTCGACGACCGGGACATGCTCGACCTCGGCGTCGCGGCGCTGGCCGCCCCGCCGCAACTCCTGACGGCCGCCCGGGCGGCCACCGAGGACCTACCCCGCTATCTGGGCGGGGCCGGCTACCACCCGACCGGCATCATCGAGCTGCGCGAGGCGGTGGCCGGCGCGTACACCGCCCGGGGTCTGCCGACCTCGGCCGACCAGATCATGGTCACCAGCGGCACCCAGCACGCCCTGGACCTGGTGTTGCGACTCGCGCTCGCCCCCGGCGGCAACGTCCTGGTCGAGTCCCCGACCTATCCCAACGCGCTCGCCGCGCTGGCCGGCCGACGGGCCCGGATCACCACCCACGGCCTGGCCGCCGACGGCGGTGGCTGGGAGCCCGACCTGCTGCTGGGCAGCCTCCGCCAGACCCGGCCCAAGCTGGCCTACCTGATCCCGGAGTTCCAGAACCCGACGGGGCACCTGATGCCCGCCGCGCTGCGGGAACGTGTGGTGGCCGCCGCCCACGCCGTCGGCACCGACCTGGTCGTCGACGAGTCCTTCGTGGACCTCGCGCTGGACGGCACCGAGGTGCCGCCCCCGGTCGCCGTCCACGACCGGCACAGTCGGGTGATCAGCATCGGCGGGATGAGCAAGTCCTACTGGGGTGGCCTGCGGATCGGCTGGGTGCGCGCCTCCGCGCCGCAGGTGCAGCGGCTGGCCGCCGTCCGGGTCGGGGTGGACATGGCCAGCCCGGTGCTGGACCAACTGGTCGCGGTGCACCTGCTCGCCGACGCCGACGCCATCGTCGCCGACCGCCGCGTCCAGTTGACCGGCCAGCGCGACGCCCTGCTCGGCGCGCTGGCGCACCGGCTGCCGGACTGGCGGGTCACCGTGCCGCGAGGTGGCGTGACGCTCTGGGCCGAGTTGGACGGCCCGGTCTCCAGCGCGCTGGCCCGGGCCGCCGAGGAGGTCGGCGTACGACTGGCGCCCGGCCCCCGGTTCGGCCTGGACGGCACCATGGAGCGTTTCCTGCGACTGCCGTTCACCCTGCCCGCCGCGGACCTGGTGGAGGCCGTCGGACGGATCGCGGCGGTCCGCTACGACCTGGACCGGACCGGGCCGCAGCGGTGGCGGGAGCCGGCCGTCATCGCCTGAGCCCCATCGACGGAAAGCCGGTGGCCCCGTACCCGGGTGTGGGTGCGGGGCCACCGGCGACGCGTCACAGCTCGGCGAGGGTGCCGGCGTACATCTTGTCGATCTCGCCCGCGAAGTTGCTCTCCACACCGCGCCGCTTGATCTTCAACGACGGGGTGATCTCGCCGTCCTCGATGGTGAGGTCGCGGGGCAGGATGGTCACCTTCTTGATCTGCTCCCAGCGGTTGAGCTTGGCGTTGACCTGGGCGACGTACTCCTCGACCATCGTCTGGGCCTCCGTCGAGGTGACGATCTCGGTGTAGCTGCGCCCCTCCAGCGGCCCGCCGGCGACCCAGCCCCGGATCGCGTCCGGGTCCAGCGTGATCAGCATCGTGCAGAAGTTGCGCGCCTGGCCGACGACGACCGCCTGCGAGGTGTACGGGCAGAGGGCCTTGAACAGCCCCTCGATGTGCGACGGCGCGATGTACTTGCCGCCCGAGGTCTTGACCAGGTCCTTCTTGCGGTCGGTGATCCGCAGGTAGCCCTGCTCGTCCAGGGTGCCGATGTCGCCGGTACGGAAGAAGCCGTCCTCGGTGAACGCGGCGGCGGTCTCCTCCGGCAGGTTGTGGTAGCCGCGCATCACCGGCCGACCGCGCACCAGGATCTCGCCGTCGCTGTCGATCCGGCACTCCAGGTCGCCCATCGCCTGGCCCACCGAGCCGATCTGGAGCCCGCCCGGCGGGTTGACGAAGTTGCCGGCGCTGGTCTCGGTCAGGCCGTAGCCCTCGGAGATCGGCAGGTTCGCCGCGGCGAAGAAGGAGCCGATCTCCGGGCTGAGCGGAGCGGCACCGGACACCAGTACCCGCATCCGGCCGCCCAGGCGGGCCTGGAGCTTGCTGAACACCAACTTCTCGGCAAGCGCGTAGCGCAGCTTCAGCCCGCCCGGCACCGGCTTGCCGGCCTGCTCCAGGGCCACCTTCTGCTTGCCGGTCCGGACAGCCCAGGCGAAGATCTTCGCCTTCGCGCCGCCCGCGCTCTGCGCGGTGGTCACCGCCCGGTTGTAGACCTTCTCGTACACGCGGGGGGCGCCGCACATGAGCGTCGGACGGATCACCGACAGCAGGTCGACGAGCTTGTCCACCCGCCCGTCGACGTAGGTGGGCAGCCCCACGTGGATGGCGCCGCAGAGCAGCGTCTTGCCGAACGAGTGGGACAGCGGCAACCACAGGTACTGCAGGTCGTCGTCGAGCAGCAGCCCGGCCTCGGCCTGTGCCACGGCCTCCCAGCACCAACCGCCGTGCAGCAGCTCGACGCCCTTGGGTCGGCCGGTGGTGCCCGAGGTGTAGATCAGGGTGGCCAGGTGGTCGGGGCCGATGCCGGCCACGAGCATGTCGATCAGTTCCGGTTCGGCGGCCAGCGCGTGGGCGCCCCGCTCCTCCAACTCGGCGAGCGTCAGTTGCGGGACCGCGGCGGCGGGGTCGACGGCACCGTCGAGGAGCACCACATGGGTCAGCGCGGGCAGGTCGGCGCCGGCGATCTTCGCCGCCTGGGCCGGGTTCTCCGCGAACAGCACGCTCGACCCGGAGTCGGCGAGGATGTAGGTCGCGTCCGCCGGTTCGGTGGTCGGGTAGACGGCGGTGGTCGCCCCACCGGCACACATGATGCCGAGGTCGATGATCACCCAGTCCAGCCGGGTGTTGGCGAGAATCGCGACCCGGTCCTCCAGGCCGATGCCCAGGCCGTGCAGGCCGGCGGCGACCGCCTTGGCGCGCTGGGCGACCTGTGTCCAGGTCAACCAGGCCGGCCCCGAGTCGTCGGCGTTCGGGGACGCGAACGCGTGCCGGTCGGGGGTGGCCGCCACGCGCTTGAGGAACATGTCCGGGATGGAGCGGTACGATATATCGAGAGCCATCGCGGTAGCCGCCTTCGGGGGTGGTGGCGTGACGGTCGTCACGTCATGATGGTTACCGAAGAGTATTGCCTGGCGTGGTGCGTCGGCTAGTCCCGGTGATCGTCCGGCCCTGCACCCCACCGTCCGGTACGGCCGAATCAGGCGTACCGGGCGGCCACGACTGACCAGTCGTAGGTGGCACGGACCCAGTTGCGCCGTGCGGCCAGCGCGTGGCGCAGACCGTCGTCCCCGGTGGCCAACAGCATCTTCTCGACATCGAGGTACGCGTCCAGCCCCTGGTTGAAGCGGTCCGCCGCGGCCCGCAGCGCGCTCGCCTCGTCCGCGCCGCTGTCCCGGGCGAGCACCGTCACCAGGTTGTGCGCGTCCGGGTCCACCTGGCTCTCCTTGCCGTAGGAGAAGAGGTCGTTGCACCAGCAGACCAGGTCCACCGCCAGCACGTCGAGGGCGACAAGCGCCGGATGGGCGCGCTGGGTCGGCCCGAGTTGCTGGGGCGCCGCCAGGTCGGTGAGCGTGAGACACGGCCGTACGCCGCCGATGTGTCGCCGCAGTTGCACGTACTCCGCCACCTCGGGCACCCGCCGGCGCTCCCGGTTGGCCGCCTCCCAGAGCAACGCCAACAGGTACTCCCGCAGCTGGCTGACGAACCGCAACAGCAGGGCCGGGTGGTCGTGCAGCCGGGTGCGGCGGCACAGGTCGTGCAGCGCGTCACCGAGCGGCCCGACGGCGGGCGGTACGACGTCCGGGTCGCCGCAGCGATCCAGCACGTCGATCAGCGTGCTGATCGCCGGCCCCAGCCGGGTCGGGTCGGCGCCGAGGCCGTCCTCGTCGCAGGCGTCGTCCATCACGAAGAGCCAGCTGATCAGGTCGGTGAGCAGGCGTAACCCGTCCACCGATCCGTCCGGGCAGGCGCGGCCGGCCAGGCCGGCGGCGTCGGCCCGGTGCAGCCGCTGCACACGCTGGCTGGAATCGACCAACCCGAACGCGCGCGCCCACTCGACGCTCTCGCCCGCCACCTGCTCGGCGGCCCCATGGCGCCCCGCACGAAAAGGGGGCTGCCGCAGCGCCGAAATCGCAAATTTCCGCACAGTGCGCCCCCACTTCGTACCGCTCGGCGCGGAGCGGCGCGGTGAAGCGTACGGGAGGAGACATCAGCGTGTTTCGCTGGGTGTGGGCAACGCCACACTTGACTTGTGACCGTTTCAGCTCAGGGAGTCACATGCCCAGGTTGGCGGCCCGCAGGCGACGTGCGGCGGCGGTCGTGCCGTCCAGTTGGACCCGCGCCACCCGCTGCCGGCCGGAGAGGAACAGGGTCAGCTCGGCGGGGGCGCCGACCAACCGCAGCGGCTCCCCGCCCCGACCGACGGAGATCTCGCCGTGACCGGGCGCCTGCACGTAGAGGTCCGCCGGAAAGCGGCGCAGGGCCAGCCGGGCCAGCGGGGCGGCACGCTTCCACAGGGTGCGCTGCAGGCCGGCGGGCAGGTCGCGCGGTTGCCACCCGGAGCCGGCCCGCCGCACGTCCTCGTGATGGATGAAGAACTCCATCGTGTTGGCCAGCTCGTCGGTCAGGGGGTTGCTGACCGGGCTCCACAGCGGCGGCCGTCGTACCTGCGCCACCAGCTCCGGGTAGGGCAGCGCGGCGAGTCGGCGACGCACCCGTTCGGCGTAGCCGCGCAGCGGCGGCAGCAGGATCCCGCCGGCCGCGTCCGGGCGGCGTTCCCGCAGCACCAGGTGCGCGGCGAGGTCACGGGTCATCCACCCCTCGTTGATCGTCGGGGCGTCCGGCCCGAGGGCCAGCAGGAGATCGGCCAGCGCCTCGCGCTCGGCTCGGGCGTACCGCGGCATCTGCCGATCGTAGGCCCGGTCGCTCGCCGGCGCGCGACACCGGCCGCCGGCTCGTCGCCCGCCGTCCGCCGGCCGCCGCCCGTCGGCTCGTCGTCCGCCGTCCGCCGCCCGCCGTTCTCCGGTACGTGACGGTCGACATATCCCGACCGGGTCGGCAGTGCTGGCCCGGACCGGTAAGGATGAGGGAGATAATTGCGGCTTACGGCGGGGGAAAGCGTGGCGAGCAAGACAAGTCGGGACGTGCTCAGCCGAGGGTTGGGGGTCCTGCGGCAGGCGATCCGCGAGCAGCCTCGGATCTTCTCGGTCGCGGTCGTCGGCAGCGTGCTCTTCGGCGGCATGATCATCGTCAGCGCACGGGTCGTCGGAACTGTCATCGGCGAGGTGGCGCTGCCGGCCATCTCCCGCGGCGAGGTGGGCGCCGGGACCCTGGCGTTGGCCGCGGCCGCGCTGTTCGGGATCAGCGTGCTGCGGGTGGCGGGCATCTTCGGGCGTCGGCTCGGCGCCGGCTACATGCAGTACCGCCTCCAGGCCTCCTACCGGCGCCGGGTCACCCGCCGTTACCTGGAGCTGCCGCTGTCCTGGCACCACCGCAACTCGACAGGCACCCTGCTGTCCAACGCCAACTCCGACGTGGAGGCGGCCTGGTACCCGATCGCGCCGCTGCCGTTCGCCGTCGGCACGCTCGTGATGCTCGTCGGCGCGATCGTGTCGCTCTTCGCCACCGACTGGGCGCTGGCCCTGGTCGGCCTCGCGGTCTTCCCCGCGCTGTTCGCGCTCAACGTCGTCTACTCCCGCCGGATGGCGCCCCGACAGGCTCGGGCGCAGCGCCTGCGCGCCGAGGTCAGCGGCATCGCCCACGAGAGCTTCGACGGCGCCCTGGTGGTCAAGACCATGGGCCGCGAAGCCCAGGAGACCGCCCGGTTCGCGGGTCGCGCCGGTGAGCTGCGCGACTCGCTGATCGCGGTCGGCCGGCTGCGCGGCGTCTTCGACCCGCTGTTGGAGACCCTGCCCAGCCTCGGCACCCTCGCCGTGCTCGTGGTCGGGGCGTTCCGGCTGCGCCAGGGCGCGATAAGCGTGACCGAGTTGGTGAGCGTGGCCTTCCTCTTCACCGTGCTGGCCTTCCCGGTGCGGGCCATCGGGTGGGTGCTGGCCGAGCTGCCGCGCAGCGTCGCCGGCTGGGACCGCGTCCGCCGGGTGCTCGACGCCACCGGCGAGATGCCGTACGGGCAGCGCGTGCTCGACCAGGACAGCGCCGGGGCGGCCACCCTCACCTTCCGCGACGTGCACTTCTCCTACCCGCCGGCCGAGGCGCACCAGACCGGCGCGCAGGTCCTCGGCGAGGTCGGCTTCACGGTGCCGGCCGGTCGGACGGTGGCCCTGGTCGGGCCCACCGGCGCCGGCAAGTCCACAATCGCCTCGCTGGCGGTGCGCCTCGTCGACCCGGACTCCGGCGCCGTCACCCTGGACGGGGTGGACGTACGCGAGCTGACCGCCGCCTCGCTGGCCGGCGCCGTGGCGCTGGTCGCCCAGGTGCCGTTCGTCTTCGACGACACGGTCCGCGCCAACATCGCCCTGGACCGGCCGGGCATCGACGACGAGGCGGTCTGGGCGGCGCTGCGGCTGGCCGAGGCGGACGGGTTCGTCGCCGCGCTGCCCGACGGTCTGGACACCATGGTCGGCGAGCGGGGCACCTCGCTCTCCGGCGGGCAGCGGCAACGGCTCACCCTGGCCCGCGCGCTCGCCGGGCGGCCGCGCCTGCTGGTGCTCGACGACGCGACAAGCGCTGTCGACCCGCGGGTGGAGGCGGCCATCCTGGCCGGGCTGCGGTCGTCGGCGGCCGAGCCGGGGGTGCCTGTCGCGTCGATCCTGGTGGTGGCGTACCGCCGGGCCACCATCGCGCTCGCCGACGAGGTCATCTACGTGGAGCAGGGACGGGTGCTCGCCCGGGGCACGCACAGCGAGTTGCTGGCCACCGTGCCCGGGTACGTCGACCTGGTCACCGCCTACGAGCAGGCGGAGGTCGAGCGCGCGCAGGAGAGCGCGTACGGCGACGAGGTCGCGCCGTTGCCCTCGGGCCTGGAGATCGAGGTGGACCGGTGAGCGGGAGGAACGCGGCGAAGCGGAGTCCCGCGGTCGCGAACGAGAGGCGGGATCCGGTGACGACGACTGTGGACGGTGCCAAGCGGGAGGAGACGACCTGGCAGACCCTGCGCCGGGGTCTGGCGCTCTCACCGGAGCTGCGGACCGGCCTGGCCGGCACCCTGGCCCTGGCGTTGGTCTACATGATCGGCCGGGTGGCCGTGCCGGTCGCCGTGCAGCAGGGCATCGACCGGGGCATCGTCGGCGGTCTGAACCTCGACGTGGTCTGGTCGGTGGTGGCGGTCACCGCGGCGATCCTGACGGTCACGACGGTCTGCGGCTATCTGATGATGCGCCGGCTGTTCACGGTCAGTGAGACGGCGTTGGCAAACGTCCGGACGCGGGCGTTCCGGCACGTGCACGACCTGTCGATGTTGCACCAGCAGTCGGAGCGGCGCGGCTCGCTGGTCTCGCGGGTCACCAGCGACGTCGACCAGATCACCCAGTTCCTCCAGTGGGGCGGGGTGATCCTGCTCGTCAACCTCGGTCAGCTGGTGGTCACCACCGCCGTCATGCTCGCGTACTCCTGGCAGTTGACGCTCGTGGTGCTGGCCGCCTTCCTGCCCGCGGTGTTCGTGATCCGGCGGTTGCAACGCCGGCTGGGCTCGGCCTACGCGACGGTGCGTCAGCGCACCGGCACGCTGCTCGGCACGATCGGCGAGAGCGTGGTGGGCGCGCCGGTGATCCGGGCGTACGGGATCGCGGGCCGCACCGAGCGGCGGTTGGACGAGGCCATCGACGGGCAGCGGCTGGCGCAGCAGCGGGCGATCCGGATCAGCATCGTGGGCAGCTCGGTGGGCGAGCTGGCCGCTGGGCTCGCGCTGGCGGGTGTGGTGGTGCTCGGGGTGACGCTGGGGGTGGACGGCACGCTGTCGATCGGCCAGTTGACCGCGTTCCTGTTCCTGGTGACGCTCTTCATCCAGCCGGTGCAGATCGCCACCGAGGTGCTCAACGAGGCGCAGAACGCGATCGCCGGCTGGCGTCGGGTGCTGGATGTGCTGGACGTCGCCCCCGACGTGGCCGATCCGGGGGAGCAGGGGCGCAAGCTGCCGGCCGGGCCGCTGGACATCCGGTTCGCCGGTGTGCGGTTCGCCTATCCGGGTGGCCCGCCGGTGCTGCACGACATCGACCTGGAGATTCCGGCGAAGAGCCGGGTGGCGGTGGTCGGCGAGACCGGCAGTGGCAAGACCACGTTCGCCAAGTTGCTGACGCGGCTGATGGACCCGTCGGCCGGGGCGGTGCTGCTGTCCGGGGTGCCGCTGGCGGAGGTGCGGTTCGACTCGCTGCGCGCCCGGGTGGTGATGGTGCCGCAGGACGGGTTCCTCTTCGACGCGACGGTGGGGGACAACGTCCGGTTCGCCCGGCCGGAGCTGACCGACGAGGAGCTGAGCGTGGCCTTCACCGAGCTGGGCCTGTCGGACTGGCTGGAGGGTCTGCCGGCGGGTCTGGACACGCCGGTCGGCGAGCGCGGCGAGGCGCTCAGCGTCGGTGAGCGGCAGTTGGTCGCACTGGCCCGCGCGTACGTGGCCGACCCGGACCTGTTGGTGCTGGACGAGGCGACAAGCGCCGTGGACCCGGCGACGGAGGTGCGCCTGCAACGCACCCTGGACGCGGTCACCAGGGGGCGGACCACCCTCGCGATCGCGCACCGGCTCTCCACGGCGCAGGCCGCCGACGAGGTGATCGTGGTGGACCGGGGTCGGGTGGTGCAGCGCGGGCCGCACGACGAGTTGGTCCGCGACGCCGACTCGGTCTATGGCCTGCTCTACGCCTCCTGGCTGGAGCAGACCCGGTGATGCGCTCCGGCTGCGCGGGGTTTGTGGACGCCGACAGCGAGGTGCTCTAGGCTCCGGGTTAGGCAAGCCTAACCTTCGAAGGAGGTCGCGCCATGCGGCCCAACCCCGCCGAGATCGTCCGTACCCTCGTCGCCGGTCGCCTGCCCGGTCTCGTGCATCTCGCGCACCGGCCGGGCCCGCACCACGCCCGGCACGTGACCGACCCGGACGGGCGGGTGCTGCTGTTGGTGCCGGTGGCCAGCCACCTGGCCGCCGCGCTGCGACCGGCCGCCGGGGTCAGCGACGTCGCGGTGGTGCTCGACGTGCTCGACCTGCCACCCGCCGCCGGCGCGCCAGGTCTGGGTCGGGCCTGGGTCTCCGGCTGGGCCGGCGAGCTGTACGGCGACGAGGCCCGCCAGGCGGCGCTCGACTTCGCCGCGGTGGAGCCGACCGGCGACCTGCTCGACCTGGGCACCCGGTTCCGGCTGTTCCGCTTCGAGGTGGTCGAGGTCCGTTGGGAGCGCGCCGGCCTCGTGCGCCGGATCGACCCGGGGGAGTACGCGGAGGCGGAGCCGGACCCGGTGCACCCGGTCGAGGCGCGCCTGCTCGCCGACCTCGCCGAGTGCCACGGCGCCCAGGTGACCGCGTACCTGCGCCAGCAGCTCGGCCTGACCGAGCAGACCCCCGACGGGCCGCCCCGGGTGGTGCGCATCGACCGCTACGGGCTGGTGGTCGCCCTCGGCCACCCCGGCGCCCGACGGCGGATCCGGCTGGCGTTCCCCGGCCCGGTCGCCGACCCGGCCGACCTGCCGCGACTGCTGCCGCCGCTGCGCCTCCCCGCCGGCACCCGCCCGCCGCGCTGACCGCACCCTGACCCTGGCCCCGTCCCCACCCCTGCTCTGCGCCGATCTTGCACTTTCGGTTGCCGGAATGCGTTGGTTATCCATTCTTGTCGGGACAGTAAGTGCAAGATCGCGGGGCGTCCGGGGTCAGGCCGGCAGTGGGCCGGTGAGGTAGCGCTGGATCGTCGGGCCGACCGCGGCGACCAGGGTCTCCGGGTCGGCCGAGGCGACCGGCTCCAGGTGCACCACGTGTCGCATCATGGCCAGGCCGATCATCTGGGTGGCCACCAGGGAACCGCGCAGCGGCAGCTGGGCCGGATCGACGTCGAGTTGTTCGAGCACCCGCCGCAGCACCTGGGTGGTGATGAAGTCGCGCAGCAGTCGGGCGGTCCACTCGTTGCTCACCGCGGAGCGCAACAGCGCCTGGGCGGCCGCGCCGGCCGGGGAGTCCCAGATGCCGAGGAAGGTACGCACCAGGCGCTCACCGGCCCCGTCCGGGTCGCCGGTGAGCACCTTCGGCAGCAGTTGACCGGGGTCGACCGGGAAGTTCATCGCGGTGAGGAAGAGTTGGTCCTTGCTGCCGAAGTAGTGGTGCACGAGCGCCGGGTCGACGCCTGCCGTGCTGGCGATGGCGCGGATCGAGGCGGCGTCGTAGCCCCGCTCGGCGAACGTCGTGCGCGCCGAGTCGAGGATCGCCTCCCGGGTGTCCGGGTTGCCGGGTCGCCGGCCGGTCCGCCGCGTCATCGCCGCCCTTCGTTCGTCCACCCGGGCAGCCGTGGGCCGGCCGGCCCACGGCTGCCGCGGTCTCACCCGCTGCGTCGGCGCAGGGTGGCCGCCGCGAGCACCAGCGCCAGCACCACCGCGCCGAGCACCACCGCCACGTCCCGCCACATTGTGCCGGTCGGCTCGGCGTGGGCGCCCACCTCCTGCAACGCCTCGATGGCGTACGACAGGGGGAAGGCGTCACCGAGCGCCTGGAGCCAACCGGCCATCTCGTCGCGGGCCACGAACAGCCCGCAGAGCAGCAGCTGGGGGATCACCACGACTGGCAGGAACTGTACTGCCTGGAACTCGGTGCGCGCGAAGGCGCTGCACAGCAGCCCGAGGGCGACGCCCAGCACGGCGTCGACGACCGCGATCCCGATCACCAGCCAGCTGCTGCCGGCGGTGTCCAGATCGAAGATCCAGTACGCCAATGCGGCGGCGACGGCCGCCTGCGCGGCGGCGGCCAGCCCGAACGCGATGCCGTAACCGAAGAGCAGGTCGAGCTTGCCCAGCGGTGTGGTGAGCAGACGCTCCAGGGTGCCGGAGGTGCGTTCGCGGAGCATCGCGATGCTCGTCACCAGGAACATGATCACGAACGGGAAGATGCCCAGCAGCACCAGCGCGACCCGGTCGAACGTCGTCGGCTGCCCGGGTGGGGTCGGTTGGTCGGCGTACATGAAGTAGACGAGGGTGAGCAGGACGGCCGGCACCACCACGAGCAGGGCGATGGTGCGCCGATCGTGCCGGAGCTGACGCAGGATGCGGCCGGTGGTGGCCGCCAGGATCCGGGGGTTCATGACTGCTCCTGTCCGGGTTGCGAGACGGTGGTGGTCGGAGCCGCCTCGCCGGCCCGGATCAGGCGCAGGAACGCCTCGTCGAGGTCGTCCACACCGGCGGCGGCGCGGATGGCGGCCGGGCTGTCGTCGGCGATCAACCGCCCCTGGCGGATCAGCAGCAACCGGTCGCAGCGGGCCGCCTCGTCCATCACGTGGCTGGACACCAGCAGGGTGGTGCCCGCGGCGGCCATCGCGTGGAACCGGGCCCACAGGTCGGCCCGCAGCACCGGATCCTGACCGACGGTCGGCTCGTCGAGGATGACCAGCTCCGGCTCCCCGACCAGGGCGCAGGCCAGCGAGGCCCGGCTGCGCTGACCGCCGGAGAGGGTGGCGACCAGTTGGCCGGCGGCCTCGGCCAGCCCGACATCGGCGATCGCCCGGTCGGCCTCGACCCGCCCGCGCCCGTAGAGGGCCGCGAAGTAGCGGGCGTTCTCCCGGACGGTCAGGTCGGCGTAGACGCTCGGCGCCTGGGTCAGGTAGCCCACCTGGTGCCGCAGCGCCGGGGCGCCGGCCGGTTGACCGAGCACGGTGACCGTCCCGCCGCTGACCACCTGCACCCCGACCACGGCGCGCATGAACGTGGTCTTGCCACTGCCGCTGGGGCCGAGCAGCCCGGTGACGGCGCCGCGCGGAATCCGGCAGCTGATGCGGTCCAACACCCGCCGCCCGCCCCGGTCGACGACCAGGTCACGGACGGCTATCGCGTCGTCCATCACGTACCTCCCAAGAAACTCATCATCCGTTGAACTCAACGGTAGATGAAATGCTGCCCCCGGTGCAATGGCCAGGACCGGCGATTGGCCAGCTACCGTGCACCGGGCGATAGAACGGGCAGTAGGCTTCGGACCGGACACCGAGTCCGCCAACGGGCATTGCGCGCTGATGGGGCGTACGGCACGATGGCGCCGTGGGTCACGCTCCGTTACCGAATAGCGGTTTTCTCGAGGACTGGGCCGCGCGGTTGCGGCAAACCGGCGAGCGGCCGGTCGTCGGCATCCTGCTGCGCGGCAGCCACGCCCGCCGAGCCGCCACCGCACACAGCGACGTCGACCTCGACGTGCTGGTGGGTGGCGCGCCGTACGCCGCGCGGCAGGCGTACCTGGCCGAATCCGCAGGCCGGGTCACCCACGTCTCGGTCGCCGCGCGCGACGTCCGCTCCTGGGTGCATCGACTCGGCGAACCGGCCGACTGGGCGTTCGGGCTCCCGGTCACCGCTCCGGCGCGGCTGCTCTGGGCCGACCCGCACTGGCGGCCCCGCATCGACCTGCCGGTGCTCTGCCAGCCCGCCGAACCACCCCGACTCGAGGAGCTGATCGCCACGCTCGGTAAGGCCGCGGCCGCCCGGTCCGCCCACGACCGACTCGGAGTCCGGCTCGCCGTCGCCGACCTGGCCCGGCTCTGCCCATCGGTGCTGCGCCCGGCCAACCCGTCGGTGCGGGTCCACTCCCGCCGGGCGGCCTTCTCGGCGGCCCTGGACCTGCCGGTCGCCCCACCGGGCTACCGGGCGGACATGCTGCTCTGCCTCGGCCTGCGACCGGGCGCCACCGCCCAGCTGTTCTCCGCCGCCGTCCGACTCGTCGCCGGCACCCTGCCGCTGATCCGGCCGTACGCCGAGGAGATCGCCGAGGTGGCCGGCGCGGACCTGGCCGCCGCCCTTGTCGAGGGTCGGCTGGATCGGTACGTGGCCCAGCTGGCCCGGCCCGACGTGCCCGCGCCGCCGCCGCACCGGGAGCGGTCGCCGGTGCCCGCGCCACGTGCGGGACACTTGGACACTGTGTCCGTACCTGACTCGCCGGCGACCGGCGTCCCCAGCGCACCGAGCGACCCGATGGCATCCGGGTCGGCCCGCCCGTCCCGACTCGACGCGGCCATCGCGGCCCGGCTGCGCCGCACCGCCGACGGTCTGGTCGCCGCGGTGGTCCGCGCGCACGACACCGGCGAGGTGCTGATGGTCGCGTGGATGGACGACGAGGCGCTGCACCGCACCCTCACCACCGGCCGGGCCACCTACTGGTCGCGCAGCCGCCGCGAATACTGGGTCAAGGGGGCCACCTCCGGGCACCACCAGTACGTCCGCTCGGTCGCGCTGGACTGCGACGGAGACGCGCTCCTTGTCAGCGTGGACCAGGTCGGCGCGGCCTGCCACACCGGACACCGGACCTGCTTCTTCACCGAGTTGCCCGTCACCGCCCCGGAGGCCCGGTGAGCGCGCCCAGCGCGGCCCGGCGCAGCCCCGCAGCCGCGAACGAAAGGCAGACCCAGCCATGACCGACGGCACCGTCAGCCCCGACCTGGGCACCTTCACCGAGTTGGCCGCCGACTGGCGGGTGGTGCCGGTGACCCGGCGGCTCCTGGCCGACGCGGAGACGCCGGTCGGGGTCTACCGGAAGCTGGCCGGTGGGCCCGGCACGTTCCTGCTGGAATCGGCCGAGCAGGGGGTCGGCTCGGCGGGCCTGGCCTGGTCGCGATACTCGTTCATCGGAGTCCGCAGCAGCGCCACGCTCGTCGAGCGGGACGGCGTGGCGACCTGGCTCGGCCAGCCGCCGGCGGGGTTGCCCACCGAGGGTGACCCGGTGCGGGTGCTGCGGGAGACGGTGGCGGCGCTCGCCGGCCCGGTCGGCGACCCGTCCGACGATCTGCCGCCGCTGACCGGGGGCATGGTCGGTTACCTCGGCTACGACCTGGTTCGCCGCTTCGAGCGGCTGCCCGAGCTGACCGAGGACGACCTGGGCGTGCCCGAGTTGGGCATGATGCTCGCCACCGACCTGGTGGTGCTCGACCACTACGACGGCTCGGCGATCCTGGTCGCCAACGCGGTGCTGCCGCCGTTGGACGCCCCGGACCGCGCCCCGCAGGTCGCCGCCGCGTACCACCACGCGGTGGGCCGGCTGGACGCGATGACCACGGCGCTGTCCCGGCCCATCCCACCGATGATCTCCACGGTCGAGCGTCCGCCGGCCGGGGAGGTGCTCTGCCGTACGCCCGACGGCGGCTACCCGAAGGCGGTGGAGGCCGCCAAGGAGGCGATCCGGGCCGGCGAGTGCTTCCAGATCGTGCTGTCCCAGCGCTTCGAGCGGTCGACGCACGCCGACCCGCTGGACGTCTACCGGGTGCTGCGCACCAGCAACCCCAGCCCGTACATGTACCTGCTGCGCTTCGACGGGTTCGACATCGTCGGCTCGTCCCCGGAGGCGCACCTGAAGGTCACCGGCGGCGCGAGCGGGCGGCGTCGCGCGTTGCTGCACCCGATCGCCGGCACCCGGCCGCGCGGCGGCACCCCCGCCGCCGACGCCGTGCTCGCCGCGGAGCTGCTCGCCGATCCCAAGGAGCGGGCCGAGCACGTGATGCTCGTCGACCTCGGCCGCAACGACCTGGGCCGGGTGTGTCAGCCCGGCAGCGTGGAGGTGCCCGAGTTCGCCACCATCGAGCGGTACAGCCACGTCATGCACATCGTCTCCACCGTCACCGGCACGTTGCGTGACGACCAGAGCGCGTTCGACGCGCTCGCCGCGACCTTCCCGGCCGGGACCCTCTCCGGCGCGCCGAAGGTCCGGGCCATGGAGATCATCGAGGAGTTGGAGCCGGTCCGCCGCGGCCTCTATGGCGGCACGGTGGGTTACTTCGGCTTCGGCGGCGACCTGGACATGGCGATCGCCATCCGGACCGCGCTGATCCGCGACGGCCGCGCCTACGTGCAGGCCGGCGCCGGGGTGGTGGCCGACTCGGACCCGGCCGCCGAGGACCAGGAGACGCGGAACAAGGCCGCCGCCGTGCTGGCGGCGATCGCCGCCGCCGAGACGTTGCGGCCGGCCCGGTGAGTGCGAGGAGTGCGGCGCAGCGGAGCCCCGCAGTCGCGAACGAGAGGCCGGCACCGGTGAGCGCGAGGAGTGCGGCGCGGCGGAGCCCCGCAGTCGCGAACGAGAGGCCAGACCGGTGAGGGGTGGCGAGCGGTCCGCCGTGGGCCGGCGTGAGTTGGCGTACGCCGTGCTCCTCTGCCTGGTCGGCGCGGCCCTGGCGCTGTGGGCCGCGACGCGGACCTGGTCGGTCGAGCTGACCGTGCGCCCGGCGCCGTTGCCGCCGGTACGCGACACCCGCAGCGGGGCCGGGCTGCTGCCCTGGCTGCCGGCGTTGGCCCTGGTGACGTTGGCCGGTGGTGGCGCGGTGCTGGCCACCCGGGGCCGGCTCCGGCAGGTGCTCGGCGCGCTGCTCGGTGTGCTCGCGCTGGCCGTGGCGGCCGGCGGTGGGTACGGGCTGGCTGTCGACGTCGACGGCTCGGTGAACCGGCAGTGGCCGGTGCTCTGCCTGCTCGGCGGCCTGCTGGCCGCCGCGGGCGGTTTCTGGACGGCCGCGCGCGGTGGCGGCTGGCCGGCGATGGGCGCCCGGTACGAGCGGCCGGCCCGGACCGCGCCGCAGGCCGCGCCGGCGTCGACCGGCACGCCGGAGTCGCCCGCGCCGATGGCCGGGCGGCGGACCACCGAGGCGTGGGACGCGCTGGATCGGGGTGAGGACCCGACGGCCGACTGACGGCGACGGCCGGTGGGTGTCAGCCGACGGGCTGACGGTCCCGCCGCGGTCGTGACGTGGCGGCGCGGGCGGCGGTCAGCTCGGCCACCAGGCGGTTCAGTTCGGCACGTTGGTCGGCGCGGGCCCGGTCGGCGCAGACCGCCTCCCAGGCGTTGCCCCGCGCCGTGCGCATCCGACCCTCGCCCACCACGGCGCGTTCCACGCTGTGCACCACCCCGACGGCGAGCGACGCCACCGTCCGCGAGATGGTCGTCAGGCCGATGGTTGCTTGCGGCTCGGACATGCTCATGGTCACCTCGCACGAGGAGTGGCGATGGTCGGGGCAGGCACGTCATCGAGTCTGCCCGAGGACGATGCTGGCCGGCTGACGTTTCGCCGTCGTGACCGCCCGGTCAACTGTCTCGCCTCGGCCGTGACCAGGGGCCGTCCGTTCGGCCTTGAGCTTGCTCACAACATCGATCGACGCCGTTGTCGTCGGGCGCCGGTCCGGAACTGGTGGCATGATCGATGCGACGGCACGGTCGGACCACGGCCGCCAATGCTCCATACCGCGTGACGATTGTCGATACGGGAGGTGGCGCTGCGTGACATACCGTTCACGGCAAGTCGGCCATTATGCCGGAGCCCTTTTCGTGAGCAGCGCCATACCCCCGGCATTCGGTGTCGGTCGGCTGCCCCTAGCATCGGCCCATGACGCCCGGAGAGGGGAGTCCGTTGGTGACTGCTGAGCATGCGCACGCGGAGGGGGACGAGGCCGGTCAGGCAGCGTCCGTAAGCGTGCTCGATGAGATTCTGGCCGGCGTGCGTGAGGACGTCGCCCGACGCCAGGAGCAGGTTCCGCTGGAGCGGATCCGTGAACTGGCAGCGGCCGCGCCGCCGCCGCTGGACGCTTACGCGGCGCTGCGTAAGCCCGGCGTGGCCGTGATCGCCGAGGTGAAGCGCTCGTCGCCGTCCAAGGGGCGGCTGGCCGAGATCGCCGATCCGGCCGATCTGGCGGTCGACTACGCGGCCGGTGGGGCGCGGGCGATAAGTGTGCTGACCGAGGGGCGCTGGTTCGGCGGTTCGCTCGACGACCTGGCGGCCGTCCGTGCGGCGGTCACCGTGCCGGTGCTGCGCAAGGACTTCGTGGTCTCCAGCTACCAGATCCACGAGGCGCGTGCGCACGGCGCCGACCTGGTGCTGCTGATCGTCGCCGCGCTCGAGCAGAACGTGCTGATGGGTCTGCTGGAGCGGATCGAGTCGCTGGGCATGACCGCGCTTGTCGAGGTGCACGACGAGGAAGAGGCCGACCGCGCGCTGGAGGCGGGCGCTCAGGTGATCGGGGTCAACGCCCGTGACCTGCGTACCCTGGAGGTCGACAGGTCGGTGTTCGAGCGGATCGCGCCGGGCCTGCCCAGCAGCGTCGTCAAGATCGCCGAATCCGGCGTTCGTGGTCCGCACGACCTCATCCGGTACGCCTCCGCGGGTGCTGACGCGGTCCTCGTGGGCGAGGGCCTGGTCACCCAGAAGAGCCCTCGCGAAGCGGTCGCCGAGCTGGTCAACGCGGGCAACCATCCGGCAACGCCACGGCCGGTGCGCTGACCTCGCACCGGACGCCCCGACCGAGAGGATTTCCGATGAGCGCCGACGCGCTGGCCCCGGTGGCCGGCCCGCAGCCCGACTCCGCCGGCCACTTCGGCCGCTTCGGCGGCCGGTTCGTTCCCGAGGCCCTGGTGGCCGCGCTCGACGAGCTGGACGGGGCGTGGCGCACGGCGATGGCGGACGAGTCCTTCCAGGCGGAGTTCGGCGCGCTGCTGCGGGACTACGCGGGCACGCCGTCGCTGCTCTACGAGGCCCGGCGATTCTCCGCGAAGCTCGGCGCGCGGGTGTTGCTCAAGCGCGAGGACCTCAACCACACCGGCGCGCACAAGGTGCGCAACGTGCTCGGCCAGGCGTTGCTCACCAAGCGGATGGGCAAGACCCGGGTGATCGCCGAGACCGGTGCCGGCCAGCACGGCGTGGCCACCGCGACCGCCGCCGCCCTGTTCGACCTGGAGTGCGTGGTCTACATGGGCCAGGTCGACACCGAGCGGCAGGCGCTCAACGTGGCCCGGATGCGGATGCTCGGCGCCACAGTCGTTCCGGTCACCAACGGCTCGCGCACCCTCAAGGACGCGATGAACGAGGCGATGCGCGACTGGGTGGCGAACGTCGACGAGACGCACTACCTGATCGGCACCGCAGCGGGTCCGCACCCGTTCCCGGCGATGGTCCGCGACTTCGTCCGGGGCATCGGCGACGAGGCACGTCAGCAGTGCCTCGACCTGACCGGCGCACTGCCGGACGCGGTCACCGCCTGCGTCGGCGGCGGCTCCAACGCCCTGGGCATCTTCCACGCGTTCGTCGGTGACGAGGACGTGCGGCTGTACGGCTTCGAGGCTGGCGGCGACGGCGTGGCCACCGGCCGGCACGCGGCGAGCATCACCGGCGGATCGGCCGGTGTCCTGCACGGCACGCGCACCTACGTGTTGCAGGACGCCGACGGGCAGACGCTGGAGTCGCACTCGATCTCCGCCGGCCTGGACTACCCGGGCGTCGGGCCCGAGCACGCCTGGCTGCACGACACCGGCCGGGCGCGTTACCTCCCGGTCACCGACACCGAGGCGATGGCCGCGTTCGAGCTGCTCTGCCGCACCGAGGGGATCATCCCGGCGATCGAGAGCGCCCACGCGCTCGCCGGCACCGTCGCGCTGGCCCCGAAGCTCGCCGCCGAGCTGGGTCGGGAACCCACCATCGTGGTCAACCTCTCCGGTCGGGGTGACAAGGACGTGCACACCGCCGGCGACTACTTCGGCATCCTCGACAAGGAGCGGTGAGATGAGCCGGATCGGGGTGGCCTTCGACAAGGCCCGCGCCGACGGACGGGCCCTGCTGGTCGGCTGCATGCCGGCCGGGTTCCCGACCGTCGACGGCAGCATCGCCGCGATGACCGCCATGGTCGAAGCCGGTGTGGACGTCATCGAGGTGGAGATCCCCTACTCCGACCCGGTGATGGACGGGCCGGTGATCCAGAAGGCCAGCGACATCGCGCTGGCCGGCGGCGTACGCACCAGGGACACCCTGCGCATCATCGAGGCGGTGGCGGCCACCGGCGCTCCGGTGGTCACCATGACCTACTGGAACCCGGTCGAGCGGTACGGCGTGGACGTGTTCGCCCGTGACCTCGCCGCCGCCGGTGGCACCGGTCTGATCACCCCCGACCTCATTCCCGACGAGGCGGCCGAGTGGCTGGCCGCCTCGGACGCGCACGGACTGGACCGCACGTTCCTGGTCTCCCCGTCGTCCACCGACGCGCGGCTGGCGATGACCGTGCGGCACTGCCGCGGTTTCGTCTACGCGACAGCGGTCATGGGTGTCACCGGAGCCCGGACGGGCACCTCGGACGCCGCACCGACGCTTGTCTCCCGGGTCCGCGAGGTCACCGACCTGCCGGTGGGTGTCGGTCTCGGCGTGGGCACCGGCGCGCAGGCCGGCACCGTCGCCGGCTACGCCGACGGGGTGATCGTCGGCAGCGCGCTGATCCGGTGTCTGCTCGACGCTCCCACCGAGGCGGAGGGGCTGGCTGCCCTGCGTGCCCTCAGCGCCGAACTCGCCGAGGGCGTCCGCAACCCCACCCGCTGACGCCACCCGCCTGATCCGCCGCCGACCTCGTCCGCGCTGGTCCTTCGGCGCTCCTGGCGGGACGCCCGTCCGACGAACCATGCGGCCGGGCGGCGAGGGCTCCGCGACCACGCGCCGGGCCTCGGTCGTCGACGGATGTGTCAGTGGCGCCGGGAGGGGTCCCTGGCCTCGCCGCGTTGCTCAGGTGGCTGCCCCGCTCCCGGCTGGCCGTCCTGGCTTGTCGCCGGCCGGCTCTCCGGGCTGGTTGCCGTTGCGCCCTCCTCGGGTGGGCGAGCCGCTGGCGGGGCGGCCTCGACGGCGCCGGGCACCCGGAGGACGTCGCGGAGCACGCCGGAGCGGCCGGCGGTCGCGTCGGCGACGGCGGCACGGGTGAGTGGGGTGACCGTCTCGGGCAGCGCGTCGGGGGAGTGCCAGGACAACCGACAACCCGGCGGTGGGTCGGCCGGCGGGCGGCCGTCGGTGGCGTGGGCCCGGAAAACGTGCACGAGTACGTCCGGCGATGGCCCGACCCGTCCGGCCGACGTTTCCCCCGAGGGGCCGGCCAGGTGGTAGACGCCGATCAGGTCGATCAGCTCGATGGCCCGACCGGTCTCCGCGCGAATGTCCCGTAGGGCCGCCCGCACCGGGCTCTCGGCCGGACGCAGTCGTCCGCCGGGCAACGCGTAGCGGCGCGTGCCCCGGCCCTGCTGGCAGAGCAGCACCCGGCCGACGTCGTCGGTGACGACCGCGGCGACCGCCCAGGTGAGCGCGCTCATGGACAAAGAGCGTACGGCGGCGCAAACCAGAAGTCACCGAGATGCGGGCTCCCGTGCCCGGGGTGCCGCCACGGGGGTGTGCAGCGGTAGCGTGTGCACCCGTGACCCTCGCCTCGCTGTCCCCCCAGGCGGCCCTGCCCAGTCCCAGCACCGCGGTCTGGCAACTCGGGCCGGTGCCGATCCGGGCGTACGCGCTCTGCATCATCGCTGGCATCGTGCTGGCCTGCTGGGTGACGGAGCGCCGGCTTCGGCAGCGCGGCGTCGCGCCCGGCGCGGTGCTCGACATCGCCGTCTGGGCGGTGCCGACCGGCATCATCGGTGCCCGGATCTACCACGTCGTCACCTCACCGGAGAAATACTTCGGCGCCGGCGGTGAACCGATGAAGGCGTTCGCCATCTGGGAGGGCGGCCTGGGCATCTGGGGCGCCGTCGCCGGTGGCGCGGTCGGTGTGTATATCGCCGCCCGGCAGCTCGGCATCCCGTTCGGCGTGGTGGCCGACGCGGTGGCGCCCGGGCTGGCGCTGGCCCAGGCGGTCGGCCGGGTCGGCAACTGGTTCAACAACGAGCTGTTCGGTGGCCGGACCACACTGCCGTGGGGCCTGCAGATTCACCGGATGGACCCGGACAATCCGGGGCACGCGCTGCGGGACGACGCCGGGCAGCCGATCCTCGAACCGGGCCTCTACCAGCCGACCTTCCTCTACGAGGCGCTGTGGAACCTCGGCGTCGTCGCCCTGGTCCTCCTCCTGGACCGCAGGCTGAAGCTGGGCCGCGGCCGGGCGTTCGCGCTCTACGTGATGGGCTACACCGTCGGCCGGTTCTGGATCGAGCTGATGCGCACCGACGAGGCCAACCACATTCTGGGCGTCCGGCTCAACGTCTGGACCGCCGGCCTGGTCTTCCTCGGCGCGTTGATCTACTTCGTCCGGGTGCGCGGCCCACAGGACTACCTGATCCCGCTGGGCGCGGCGGCGACGCCGACCCCGTCCCCCACGTCCGACCTGTCCCAGGTCGACCTCTCGGAGCGGGAGACCCCCGCGCGGGCCGCCGCCCCGGAGGGATATCGGGTGGTCAGCGAGGAGCAGTACGCCGCCTGGCAGGACACCGGCGTCATCCCGCCGGAGCGGGACGCCAACCTGGGCAACGAGCCACTCGGCGACGCGGCATCCGTCGAGGGCCCGTCGACCGACGACGAGTCGGTGGACGATCCGTCGGCTCCGCGTGCCGACCGGGCCGACGCCGCGGGCGTACGGCCCGCCGACCGGGACAGCTGAGCGGAGGCGGCACCGATGCGAAGCGCGGTGGTGGTCGGCGCAGGGGTCGGTGGCCTCGCCGTGGCCGGTGCGCTGGCCCGCTCCGGCTGGCAGGTCACCGTGCTGGAACGCGCCGAGCGAGTTCGCCCCGAGCCGACCGCCGTGGTGCTCTGGCCCAACGGCGTCCGCGCGTTGCAGGCCCTCGGCCTCGGCGCGGGTCTGGCCGCCATCGCCACCCCGCTGTCCGACGGCGGGGTCCGTCGCCCGGACGGGCACTGGCTCGTGCAGCCTCGACCCATCCCGGCCGACCGGATGCCGGTGGTGGTGCACCGCGAGGACCTGCACGACGCGCTGATCGCGGGCCTCGGTGAGCGGGTCGAGCTGCGTACCGGCGTGACCGTGCGGCACGTCCGGGTCGAGCCGGGGGAACGGCCCGCGGTCAGCGACGGACGGCACACCATCGAGGCCGACCTGGTGGTCGCCGCCGACGGCACGGACAGCGGGATCCGCCGCCAGCTCGCCCCCGAGTCCCGGGTGGTCAGCTCCGGATGCGCCGCCTGGCGGGCCGTCATCCCCTGGTACCAGGCGCCGCGGCTGCCCGACGACCAACCGCTGGCCGGTGAGATCCTCGGCGCCGGTTACCGGTTCGTGGCCGCGTCGTTGGGCGATCGTGGCTCCTCCGGTGGGTCCAGTCGGGGCGGGATCTACTGGGTGGCCACCGCCGCCGGCGCCCCTCGTCCGGAACCGCCGGAGACCCAGCTCGCCCTGCTGCGCCGCTGGTACGCGGGCTGGCCCGCCCCGATCGGCGCGCTACTCGACGCCACCGACCCGGCCGACCTGGTCCAGCAGGAGGTCCGCGAGCTGCGTCCGCTGCCGCGTGCCTACGGCTTCGGAGTCGGGCCGGGCGGGGTGGTGCTGCTCGGCGACGCGGCGCACGCCATGCCGCCGCACCTCGGGCAGGGCGCCTGCCTCGCGTTCGAGGACGCGGCCACGCTCGCCTCACTGCTGCGCGAGGCGCGACTGCCCGACGCGGTGCAGGCGTACGACCGGGTGCGTCGCCCCCGGGCCACGACCGTGGTCCGGCAGACCCGGCGGATGTCGGCCGTGCTCCAGGCCCGGGGCCGGTTGGCGTTGCGCGCCCGGGACGCCGCACTCGGCACGATCAACTCCCGGCTGCTCTCCAGCGCCGCCGCCTCCGCCGCCCAGTGGCGGCCCCCAGCCTGACCCCGGCCCGGGAGTGGTCAGGCGAGGAGGGCTGCGGGTTCGGCGATGCAGGCGGTGCCGATGCGGCGGAAGCCGACCCGCAGGTAGACCCGGGCGATGTCGTCGCTGCCCGCGGACAGGAAGATCAGGTCGGTGCCGGCCCTGTGCAACTCCCGGGCGAGGGTGGCGGTGAGCGCGGCGCCCAGCCCGCGTCGCCGGGCGGCCGGCAGCGTGGCCACGCCGGCGATCTCCGCGACGTCGCCCACGCGCATGGCCATGCCGCTGGCCAGCGCACCATCGGTCGATGTGCCGGCGAGCGCGGAGATCCGTCGGCCGTCGGCGATCCGGGTCCGCTCCTCGTCGAGCGCGGCCACCTCCAACTCGGTGACGGCGGCGTCCCGTTCGGCCGGGCCGGCCGCACCGGGCGCGGTGCCGGCGGCGGCGAAGGCCACCGCTGCCACCGCCCGCCGGGCCGCGACGTCGGCGGCGAGGCCGGGGGAGTCCGCGGCCAGCACCCGCACCGCCACGTCGGACAGGGTCGCCGGGTCGGGCAGCGCGGCCGGGTCGAGCACCATCAGCGGCGCCTCCAGCACCTGCAGCCCCGCCGAGCGGGCCACCGCCAGCAGCTCGGGATTCGTCTCGTGCACCCACTCGAAGGCTTCCGGCAGACCCAGCTTGCGCTGCCGCTCGCGTACCGAGGTCACGTCGGCCAGCGACGGCGGCTCGGTGGCGCCGATGCGGGGGCGGGCGTAGAACGGCCAGCCGGCACCCTCGCGGACGAACAGCACCAGAGCGCCATGCTCCTCCGCGGCGGCGACGTCGCGGGGCACCGCGTCGTAGAAGCGTTCCAACCGGTCGAAGATGTCCTTGTGTAGCGGATCCACCGCGCGAGACTACACGTCCCAACCCTTGGACGGTGTGATCAATCTCGGGTGGCAGTGCGCGCCTGGCCCTAACGTAGACTCAATAGACCCACGGGCCGACGTCGTCCCCATCATGTGATCAACCTGAGTGACGACAGGAGGCCCGGTGGCTCAGCCGTACGCGGAAATGACACAGCCGCACCCGCACAGCCCGCAGGCGTCCCCGATGCCCGGCGCCCGCCCGTCCGCCCAGGGCCTCTACGACCCCAGGCAGGAGCACGACGCCTGCGGGGTGGCCTTCGTGGCAGACCTGCACGGCCGCCGTTCACACGCGGTCGTCGCCAACGGGCTCGGCGCGCTCTGCCGCCTGGACCATCGCGGCGCCCGGGGCGCGGAGCCCAACACCGGCGACGGCGCGGGCATCATGATCCAGGTCCCGGACGCGTTCCTGCGCGCGGCGGCCGGCGTCGCGCTGCCCCCGGCGGGCGAATACGCCACCGGGCTGGTCTTCCTGCCCGACGACGACGCCGGCGAGGCCCGTGCCCGCCAGGTGGTCGAGAAGTACGCGCTGGTCGAGGGTGCCGAGGTGCTCGGCTGGCGGGATGTGCCGATCGCCGCGGAGGGGCTCGGCGAGACCGCCCTGGCGGCGATGCCCCGGGTCCGGCAGGTCTTCGTGGCCGCGCGTCGGCTCACCGACTCACCCGCCGGCCCGGCCGGCTCCGCGCTGAGCGGCATCGAGTTGGACCGGGTGGCGTTCTGCCTGCGCAAGCAGGCCGAACGGGAGACCGCCGAGCGGGGCGTGCCGGCATACTTCCCGTCGCTGTCCAGCCGGACGATCGTCTACAAGGGGATGCTCACCCCCGACCAGTTGCCGGCGTTCTACCCGGACCTGCGCGACGAGCGGGTGGACAGCGCCATCGCGCTCGTGCACTCCCGCTTCTCCACGAACACGTTCCCGTCCTGGCCGCTGGCGCACCCGTACCGGTTCATCGCCCACAACGGCGAGATCAACACGATCCGCGGCAACCGCAACTGGATGCAGGCCCGCGAGGCGCTTCTGCGCTCGCCGAACGTGCCGGGCAACATCCGGCGGGTCTTCCCGGTCTGCACCCCCGCCGCGTCCGACTCGGCGAACTTCGACGAGGTCCTGGAGCTGCTGCACCTGGCCGGGCGGAGCCTGCCGCACGCGGTGCTCATGATGATCCCCGAGGCCTGGGAGAACGACCCGGGGATGGAGCCGGCGAAGCGTGCCTTCTACCGCTTCCACGCCAGCCTCATGGAGCCGTGGGACGGTCCGGCGTCGGTCGCCTTCACCGACGGCGAGATCGTCGGCGCGGTGCTGGACCGCAACGGGTTGCGCCCGGGGCGCTGGTGGCAGACCGACGACGGGCTGGTGGTGCTCGGCTCCGAGGCCGGCGTGCTCGACCTCGACCCGGCGCACGTCGTCGCGAAGGGGCGGCTCCAGCCGGGCAAGATGTTCCTGGTCGACACCGTGGCGGGCCGGATCGTGCACGACGAGGAGATCAAGTCCGAGTTGGCCGCCGCCCAGCCGTACGCCGAGTGGCTGCACGCCGGGCTGATCGAGCTGGGTGACCTGCCGGCCCGCGAGCACACCGTCTACACGCACGACTCGGTGCGCCGCCGGCAGCAGACCTTCGGCTACACCGAGGAGGAGCTGAAGATCCTGCTCGCGCCGATGGCCCGCACCGGCGCCGAGCCGCTCGGCTCGATGGGCACGGACACCCCGATCTCGCCGTTGTCGACCCGGCCGCGGCTGCTCTACGACTACTTCCATCAGCTCTTCGCCCAGGTCACCAACCCGCCACTGGACGCCATCCGCGAGGAGTTGGTGACCAGCCTGGCGTCGACGATCGGGCCGGAGGGCAACCTGCTCGACCCGGGCGCGGCGAGCTGTCGGCAGATCGTGCTGCCGCACCCGGTGATCGACAACGACGAGCTGGCCAAGATCCTCTCCATCGACGAGGACGGCGACCTGCCCGGCTTCAAGGCGGTCCGGGTGTCCGGCCTGTACCGCATCCGGGAGGGCGCCGCCGGGATCAGGGCGCGGCTGACCGAGATCTGCCGGCACGTCTCCGAGGCGATCGAGGACGGCGTCCGCATCCTGGTGCTCTCCGACCGGGACTCCAACGCCGACCTGGCGCCGATCCCGTCGTTGCTGCTCACCGCCGCCGTGCACCAGCACCTGGTGCGGGAGCAGACCCGCACCCAGGCGGCGCTGATCGTGGAGTCCGGCGACTGCCGGGAGGTGCACCACGCCGCGGTCCTGATCGGCTACGGCGCGGCGGCGGTCAACCCGTACCTGGCGTTCGAGTCGGTCGAGGACATGATCCACACCGGCGCGCTGGCCGGTGTGGAGCCCGCCGCGGCGGTACGCAACTACGCCAAGGCGCTCGGCAAGGGCGTCCTGAAGATCATGTCGAAGATGGGCATCTCGACTGTCTCGTCGTACTGCGGCGCGCAGGTCTTCGAGGCGGTCGGCCTGGACACCCGGCTGGTCGACCGCTATTTCCGGGGCACACCCAGCCGGATCGGTGGGGTCGGCCTGGCCGGCGTGCACACCGAGGTGGCCGCCCGGCACGCGCTGGCCTGGCCCCCGGCCGGCACCGCAGCATCCGCCCGACTGGAGGTCGGCGGCGAGTACCAGTGGCGCCGCGAGGGTGAGCTGCACCTGTTCAACCCCGAGACGGTCTTCCTGTTGCAGCACGCCACCCGCAGCCGGCAGTACGACGTCTTCCGGCAGTACACCGCGAAGGTCGACGCGCTCGCCGCGCAGGCCGGGTCGCTGCGGGGGTTGTTCACCCTGCGCACCGGGCTGCGCCCGGCGGTGCCGATCGAGGAGGTCGAGCCGGCCACCGAGATCGTCAAGCGCTTCGCCACCGGCGCCATGTCGTACGGGTCGATCTCGGCGGAGGCCCACGAGACGCTGGCCATCGCGATGAACCGTCTCGGCGGCAAGTCCAACACCGGTGAGGGCGGCGAGGACGTCGACCGGCTGCACGACCCGCGGCGCCGCTCGGCGGTCAAGCAGATCGCCAGCGGTCGGTTCGGTGTGACGAGCGAATACCTGGTCAACGCGGACGACCTCCAGATCAAGATGGCCCAGGGCGCCAAGCCCGGCGAGGGCGGTCAGCTGCCCGGCAACAAGGTCTGGCCGTGGATCGCCCGTACCCGGCACGCGACCCCGGGCGTCGGTCTGATCTCCCCGCCGCCGCACCACGACATCTACTCCATCGAGGACCTCGCCCAACTCGTGCACGACCTGAAATGCGTCAACCCGGCTGCCCGGGTGCACGTCAAGCTGGTCAGCGAGGTCGGCGTCGGCACGGTCGCCGCCGGGGTGGCGAAGCTCAAGGCGGACGTCATCCTGATCTCCGGCCACGACGGCGGCACGGGCGCGTCGCCGATGAACTCGCTCAAGCACGCCGGCACCCCGTGGGAGCTGGGCCTGGCCGAGGCGCAGCAGACGCTGCTGCTCAACAAGCTGCGCGACCGGGTCACCGTGCAGGTCGACGGCCAGCTCAAGACCGGCCGGGACGTGCTGATCGCGGCGCTGCTCGGCGCGGAGGAGTTCGGCTTCGCGACCGCGCCGCTGATCGTCGAGGGCTGCGTGATGATGCGGGTCTGCCACCTGGACACCTGCCCGGTCGGCATCGCCACCCAGAATCCGGTGCTGCGGGAGCGTTTCACCGGCAAGCCGGAGTTCGTGGAGAACTTCTTCCTGTTCCTCGCCGAGGAGGTCCGGGGCTACCTGGCCGAGCTGGGTTTCCGGTCCATCGAGGAGGCGATCGGGCAGTCCGAGCTGCTCGACGTGGCCCCGGCGCTGACGCACTGGAAGGCGCACGGGTTGGACCTGACGCCGGTCCTGCACCTGCCGGAGCTGCCCGCCGGCGCGGCCCGGCGTGGGATCCGCGCCCAGGACCACGGCCTGGACCAGGCGTTGGACAACGAGCTGATCGCATTGGCCCGTCCGGCGCTGTCGGAGGGCGCGCCGGTGCGGGTCGAGGTGGCGGTGCGCAACGAGCACCGCAGCGTCGGCGCGATGCTCGGCGGTGAGGTGACCCGTCGTTTCGGCGGTGCCGGCCTGCCCGAGGACACCATCGAGTTCGTGCTGCACGGCACGGCCGGGCAGTCGTTCGGCGCGTTCCTGCCGCGCGGGGTGACCCTGCGCCTGCACGGCGACGCCAACGACTACGTGGGCAAGGGCCTCTCCGGGGGCCGGCTCATCGTCCGTCCGGACGCCGCCGCGCCGTTCCTCGACCCGGACGCCGCGCCGGGGCAGCGGGCCGAGGACCAGATCATCGCCGGCAACACCATCCTGTACGGGGCCACGGCGGGTGAGGTCTTCCTGCGCGGTCGGGTGGGGGAGCGGTTCGCGGTCCGCAACTCCGGCGCGGTCGCCGTGGTCGAGGGCGTCGGTGACCACGGCTGCGAGTACATGACCGGTGGCACGGTCGTGGTGCTCGGCGCGACCGGCCGCAACTTCGCGGCCGGCATGTCCGGCGGCACGGCGTACGTGCACCACCTGGATCGTTCGCGGGTCAACGGGGAGCTTGTCGACCTGGCGCCGCTGGGCGAGCAGGAGCAGTCGCTCCTGCACGAGCTGGTCCAGCGGCACGTGGCCGAGACCGGGTCGGCGGTCGCCGAGGAGCTGCTCAAGCGTTGGCCGGAGGCGGTGGCCGAGTTCACCGCCGTGGTGCCCCGCGACTACCGCCGGGTGCTGGAGATCATGAAGGCCGCCGAAGCCGCCGGCCGCGACGTCGATGACGCGGTGATGAGCGCGCTCAGCGTGCCGTCCGCCGCGCCGGTGCCGCCCGCCCCGCGGGTGGCGGCCCAGGAGGTGGCACGTGCCTGACCCGAACGGTTTCCTGCGCTACGACAGGCGTCTGCCGGCCCGCCGCCCGGTGTCGGTGCGGATCAGCGACTGGCGCGAGGTGTACCCGCCGGCCGGCGAGGCACTGGTCCGTGAGCAGGCCACCCGCTGCATGGACTGCGGCATCCCGTTCTGCCACGACGGCTGCCCCCTGGGCAACCGCATCCCGGACTGGAACGACCTGGTCCGCACCGGCAACTGGGACGCCGCGGTGGAGTCGCTGCACGCCACCAACAACTTCCCGGAGTTCACCGGTCGGCTCTGCCCGGCGCCCTGCGAGGCGGCGTGCGTGCTCGGCATCTCCGGCGGCCAGCCGGTGACCATCAAGCAGGTCGAGGTGGAGATCGCCGACGCCGCCGCGGCGCGCGGGTTCACCCCTCGCCCGGTGCCGGCGCCGTCCGGTCGGTCGGTCGCCGTCGTCGGCTCCGGGCCCGCCGGCCTGGCCGCCGCCCAGCAACTGGCCCGCGCCGGTCACGCGGTGACGGTGTACGAACGCGACGACGCGATAGGCGGCCTGCTCCGGTACGGCATCCCCGACTTCAAGTTGGAGAAGCGGCACATCGACGCCCGGCTGGCCCAACTCACCGCCGAGGGGGTGCGCTTCCGCACCGGGGTGAACGTCGGGGTGGACGTCACCGCCGAGCAGTTGCGCGCCGAGCATGACGCGGTGCTGTTGGCCTGCGGCGCGTTGCAGGGCCGGGACACCCCGGAGACCCCGGGGCGGGTGCTGCGGGGCGTACACCAGGCCATGGCGCACCTGGTCGCGGCGAATCGCGCGGTCGCCACCGGGGCCAGCGGCGAGCCCGGCGTCCCGGCCACCGGCGAGGGCCGGCCGGCGCGTGCGCTGCTGCCGGACGGCACCCCGATCGACGCGGCGGGCAAGCACGTGGTGATCATCGGTGGCGGTGACACCGCGGCCGACTGTCTCGGTGTGGCGCACCGGCAGGGGGCCGCCGGAGTGCACCAGCTCGACCTGTACCCGCAGCCGCCGCAGGGGCGGGACGAGGCACGGGATCCGTGGCCGACCTGGCCGTGGGTCCTGCGCAGCTACCCGGCGCACGAGGAGGGTGGCGAGCGGGTCTTCGCCGTCGCGGTGCAGGAGTTCGTGGACGACGGCACCGGCCAGGTGCGGGCGGTGCGGATCGCCGAGGTGACCGTGGAGAAGCGCGACGGCCGGCGGGTCGTCACCGTGGTGCCGGGCTCCGAGCGGGAGCTGCCGGCCGATCTGGTGCTGCTGGCGATCGGCTTCGAGGGCACCGAGCAGCAGCCGTTGCTGGCCCAGTTCGGCGTGACCCGCAATCCCCGGGGCGCCGTCGACGCCCGGGACGACTGGCAGACCGACGCCGACGGGGTGTTCGTGGCCGGTGACATGCACCGGGGCGCGTCGCTGATCGTCTGGGCCATCGCCGAGGGGCGGGCGGCGGCCGCCGCCATCCACGGCTATCTGGGCGGTGTCGGTGCGCTGCCGGCCCCGGTGCGCGCCGACGCCCGGCCCCTGGCCGTGTCCTGATCCAACCGCTGGTGGTCAGGCGAGAGGCCGTGCGGTCTTTCGCCTGACCACCAACCGCTGGACGCGGTCCACCGGGCGATCCGCCTTCCCGCGCCGGCTGACACTTAGCGCCTTCAAGTAATCGTCAAGCTTTTCTCCCTGAGCCTCCTGGCATCGTCTCCCCATGCCCAACCGGGCTTCGTCGATCCCATGGGGGAACTGTTGTTAGCTAATCTCGTACGAGGCTTCACCGCGCGCGCCTCCGCGGCGGCAGCCATCGGTCTTGTGGTGCTGACCGGCGCGAGCCTCGGTGCCGCCGGCGCTCAGGCAGCCGGTCCCCGACCGTTCTTCCAACTACCCGTCACCTGCGGCGAGACGTGGAACCTCAGCACGTACGTGGGCCATGACGACTATGACATCGATCTGACGTCGACCGCCGGAAACGACTGGGGTCGTCCGATCCTGGCCGCCTACGGGGGCCGGGTGGAACGGTCGGGTATCAGCGGCACCCTGGGCGACCGCACGCCGTCCAACCCCCAAGGTCCGAGGGGGACCGGTGGCGGCTACTACGTCAAGATCGACCACGGTGACGGCTGGCAGACGCTCTACCTGCACATGCTGGAGCGACCCATGGTGTCCGTCGGGCAGCGTGTGACGATCGGGCAGCAGCTCGGCAAGGTCGGTAGCACCGGCGATTCCAGCGGACCCCACCTGCATTTCGAGCAGGTGCGCGACGGCGCGAAGATCGAGTCGTGGTTCAACGGGGTGCCCTCCGGCATCACCCATGACAACGCCGTATACACGGTCAAACGGCAGAGCGCGAACTGCGGCGAGACCCAGGTGCGGCCGGTGGACCGGCTTGCCGTGGCGCCCAACGCTGACGGCCGGCTGCAAGCCTTCGCGGTCCGCGACGGCGGCGCGGTGAAGAGCACCTGGCAGACCAGCGTGAACGGTCCGTTCACCCCGTGGATCAGTCTCGGCGGCACCGAGCTGAGAGCCCCCGTCGTCGCACCGTCCAGCGACGGTCGGCTGGAGATGTTCGCCATCGGCGGCGACGGCAAGCTCTATCACAAGTGGCAGACCACGCCCAACGGATCCTGGTCGGCTTGGCTCAGCCGGGGCGGCACGGACCTGACCAGCGAAATGTCCATCGGGCGCAATGCGGACGGTCGTCTGCAGGTCTTCGTGGTCGGCGGAAACGGCGCAATCTACTCGATGTGGCAGAGCAGCCTGAACGGCCCGTGGTCGGACTGGATGAGCATGGGTGGCAGCGAGCTGCAGGCGCCGGTGGTGGGTTCGTCGGCGGACGGCCGGCTGGAGCTGTTCGCGGTGGGCGGTGACGGCAAGCTTTACCACAAGTGGCAGACCAGCCCGAACGGCCCGTGGGCGGACTGGCTCAGTCGCGGCGGGACCAACCTGACGAACGAGCTGACGATCGGGCGCAACGCGGACGGCCGCTCGCAGGTCTTCGTGATCGGTGGCGACGGCGCGCTCTACTCGATGTGGCAGAGCAGCGCGAACGGCCCGTGGTCGGACTGGCTGAAGATGGGTGGCAGCGAGCTGAAGACGCCGGTGGTGGGTTCGTCGGCGGACGGCCGGCTCGAGCTGTTCGCGGTGGGGGGTAACGGCAAGCTCTATCACAAGTGGCAGACCAGCCCGAACGGCCCGTGGGCGGACTGGCTCAGTCGCGGCGGCACCGACCTCAGCGGAGACCTGGTTCTCGGGTCCAATCGCGACGGTCGTCTGCAGGCCTTCGTCATCGGTGGCAACAATGCCCTCTACTCGATCTGGCAGACGTCTGTCAACGGCCCCTGGAGTGACTGGGCCAGCCTCAGCTAGCTGGTGTCGTCCTGTTCCAACCCGGCCGGCCGTCGAAGCCTTGATTCGACGGCCGGCCGGATTGCCGGATGGAGTTGTTCGTCGTGAAGCCGCTCACAAATGTGGGCAAAGAGGTTTAAGTCGGCAAGACTTGCCGGCTGCCGAACCGCACTGCGATCGGCATGAATGATCATGCTGCCGATCGCTGGAGGTTCGTCGTGGCCAGAGGTGCCACCTTCGCCGCGCTGCGCCACCGCAACTACCGGATCTGGGCGCTCGCCGGATTCGTCTCGGTCATCGGCACCTGGATGCAGGTCCTCGGGGTCAACTGGTACGTCCTGAAGGAAACCGGCTCCGCGACGTCCATGGGCTTCGCCGTGCTGCTCCAGGCGGCGCCCACACTGCTGCTCAGCCTCTGGGGCGGCGTGTTGGCCGACCGCCTGCCCGCCCGCCCGCTGCTGATCGCCGCCCAGGTCGCCCACGCGGCGCTCGCCGCCGGCCTGGCGGCGGTCGCCCTGACCGGGGTTGGCGGCCTGCCGCTGATCTTCGCGATCTCGCTGGGCACCGGTGCCGTCTCGGCCATCGAGGGCCCGGTGATGGGCCGCTGGGCCGCCACCCTCGTCGACCGGGAGACGCTCGGCAACGCCCTGGCGCTCGGGTCGCTCACCAACTCCGCCGGGCGCATCCTCGGTATGAGCCTCGGTGCCGTCGTGGTGGCCGCCGTCGGACCAGCCCTGCTGTTCGGCATCAACGCGGCGAGCTTCGCCGCCGTGGTGGTGGCGCTGTTCGCGGTACGTCCGGGCACCCCGCCGATGGTGACGGCGCCGAGCGGCGGCCGGGCCCACGACGGTGTCCGCGCCGGTTTCGCGTACCTGCGCGGGCAGCCGGTGCTGCTGCTCGCGCTCGCCCTGTCGTTCGTGCTGGGCAGCCTGGGCCGCAACTACCAGGTGACGATGGCCGCGATGAGCGACGGGCCACTGCACGCCGGCGCGTCCGGCTACGGCGTCCTGTCGACAGTGTTCGCGGTCGGGACCGTGGTGGGCGCGCTCGTCGCGGCCCGCCGACGGTCCCTGGACTACCGGACCCTGGTCGCCGCGGGTCTGTTCGCCAGCGGGCTGCAGATTGTCGCCGGCCTGGCACCGGGAACCTGGAGCTTCGCCGCGATGATCCTGCCGATCGCCGCCGCCGCGGTGGTCATCGACACCACCGTCGGCACCCGCGCCCAACTCGACACCGACGGCGCGATGCGGGGCCGGGTGCTCGCCGCGCTGGCGGTCACCGGCTCGGTCTCGGCAGCGATCGGCGCTCCGCTGCTCGGCTGGCTCGCCGAACACGCCGGGCCGCGCCAGACGCTCGTGCTCGCCGGATCCGCCGCCGCGATCGCAACGGTGGTGGCGGCCGTCGCCCTGGACCGCCAGCACGCCCGCGCGGCCCTCGCGCTTGTCGCGCCACGCCCCCGTCATCCGGTACGGCGAGTGGCGTTCCGGGCCGCCCGCCTCGTCCGGCCCGCCGGGGCGGTCTGCGTCATCGCGCCCGCCGGCGCGGGGTTGGGCGCGACCCGCCTCGGGGTGTTGGCCACCGCCGGACCCGCGGCGCGTCGCTGAGACGGCTGTCACCCCGGGGTGCCGGCTCGCGGGACCTGACGACACGAAGATCGTCGTTACGCTGCGATCATGGACATCGAGGAGCGCCTACGGTGGACCCGCCGTTGGTTGTGGATCGTGCTGATCGGGCTTTTCCTGAGTGGTGCCACCGCTTTTCCGCTGGAGATCGAGGTGCGCTGGCTGCTGCGCGTACTGGACCCGCTGGCCGGCCAACTGCCCGCCCTGGTCGACTGGATCGAGCGCGTGCACACCGGGCTGGTGACGGCCGGCGAGGACTACCCGTTCCTGCTCTACGGCACCGACTGGTTGGCCTTCGCCCACCTGGTGCTGGCGGTGGCGTTCTGGGGGCCGCTGCGTGACCCGGTGCGCAATGTGTGGGTCGTGCAGGTCGGCATGATCGCCTGCGCGGGCATCGTCCCCCTGGCGTTGATCTGCGGCCCGATCCGGGACATCCCCTGGTTCTGGACGCTCATCGACCTGTCCTTCGCGGTCGGGGCGTTCCCGCCGCTCTGGTTCGCCTACCGCCACATCCGCGCCATCGAGGCAAGCACGGCGGATGCGCCAACTGCCCCCGCCGTTCCCCGAACGGGCGTCGTCAGCTAGCTGGTCGGGCGGGGTGAGCAATACCCCTGCGGTACCTGTAGAGCTGCCCCAGATATGGGGCAGCGACGTTCGGGCCCAGCCCGGTTTGCCCGTTGTCATGGCTCTGGTTGCCTGGGTGGCCGGTGGGCCCGGTGCCTGGTTGCCCGGTGGCCGGTGGCCGGTGGCCGGTGGCCGGTGGCCGGTGGCCGGTGGCCGGTGGCCGGTTGCCGGTTGCCCGGTTGCCCGGTTGCCCGGTTGCCTGGGTGGCCGGTTGCCTGGGTGGCCGGTTGCCTGGGTGGCCGGGTGCCTGGGTGGCCGGTGGCCGGTTGCCCGGTGGGCTGGTTGCCCGGTGGGCTGGTGGCCGGTTGCCGGTTGCCGGTTGCCGGTTGCCGGTTGCCCGGTGGGCCGGTTGCCCGGTGGGCCGGTTGCCCGGTGGGCCGGTTGCCCGGTGGGCCGGTGGGCCCGTTGGCCGGTTGCCCGGTGGGCCCGTTGGCCGGTTGCCCCATTGCTGGGGCAGCTCTACAGGCAAGCACCAAAGTGGTCGGGCCTGCCGGGTTTCGGGGGCAGCGCTTCGGCAGGGCGGCCAAACGCCGGAGCGGTGGGGCACCGGGAGCGCGCCAAGGGAGGCAGGGCGTCGGGGCAGTCCGTCGGGCGGCCGGAAGCGCGTCGGGGGCAGTCCGTCGGGCGGCCGGAAACGCGCCGGGGGCAGTCCGTCGGGCGGCCGGAAGCGCCCTCCGACGTGGCGGCGGGCGCTTCCGGTCGGCAGCGACTCCTAAGGCCTGTTCATAAGAACTGGCCGGCCTGCGGCGGGCCCGGACGACGACCGGCGCGGTTTCGGTCGGATACAACACCGGTATCCGACCGAAACCGCGCCTTGCCGGATCGCCGCCCGGACTCCACCTCGGCTCGACCGCCCTGATGAAACAGGCCTTAGTGGGGCAGCATGTCGTGGGACTCGCGGATCTTGGCCCAGGACTTCGGTTCGGTCGGCGCGGCCGTGGCCTTGCGGGCTGCGGTGGCCACGTCGGGTCGGCCGGCGGTGAACAGCCAGGTGGTGAACAGGTCGTCCAGGTCCAGCCCGGAGATCTGTTCGGCGAGTGCCTGGAATTGCTCGATGGTGCCGTTGCCGTACCGGTGCTCGGCGGTCCATGCCGGCAGGATCTCGAAGAACGCGTCGTCGCCGACGGCCAGCCGTAGCTGGTGCAGGGTCATCGCGCCCCGGTCGTAGACGGCGTCGTCGAAGATCCGGTCCGCGCCCGGGTCACCGGGCAGCACCTGCCAGAACTCGTCATCAGCCGGGTAGCTGGCGTAGGCGAAGTCGAACACCTCCTGCGCGGTGCCCTCGCCCTGCTCCTCGGACCAGAGCCACTCGGCGTACGAGGCGAAGCCCTCGTTGAGCCAGATGTTGCGCCACTCGACCACCGAGACCGAGTCACCGAACCACTGGTGGGCGAGCTCGTGCGCCACCACGTACGTGTTGGCGCCGCGTCGCCAGAAGCCCGGCCCGTACACCGGTCGGGTCTGCGTCTCCAGCGCGAAGCCGATGCCGTCGACCGGGCCGGCCACGCCGCCCTGCGCCTCGAACGGGTACGGGCCGAAGATCCCGCTCTCCCAGTCGACGATCTCGGCGGTCCGCTCGATGCTGGCCCGTGCGGCCGGCCCGAGCGCACCCAGCGAGGTGCTGTACGCGTTGACCACCGGCTGGCCGCCGGGGGTGGTGTCGGTGACGATGTCGTACTGCCCGATGGCCATGAAGGCCAGGTAGGGGGCGGTGGGGGAGGTGGTTCGCCAGATCCACCTGGTGCGGTTGCCGGCCTCGGCCGCCGGCGGCCTCGGCTGCACGCCGTTGCTGATCACCTCGACGCCGGTGGGCACCGACACCGAGATGTCGAAGGTGGCCTTGTCCAGTGGGTGGTCGTTGCTCGGGAACCACCACCACGCCGACTCGGGCTCGTTGACGGCGAGGGCCCCGTCGTCGGTACGGGTCCAGCCGGTGTAGCCGCCGACCAGGGTCTCCGACGGGATGCCGGAGTAGCGCACCACGATGGTGAGCTGCTGGCCCCGGGTCACCGTGCGGGCCGGGGTGACCACCAGCTCGTGTGCACCCGCGGTGGTGGTGGTCGCCGCCCACCCGTTGACCCGCACCGACTCGACGTCGAGCAGGAAGTCCAGGTTGAACGCCGAGAGATCCTGCGTGGCGGTGGCGATGATCGTGGTGGTGCCACTGATCTGGTCGGACGCTGGGTCGTACCGCAGACGGACGTCGTAGTGCTCGACGTCGTAGCCGCCGTTGCCGTAGTCGGGGAAATAGGTGTCGCCCAGGCCGGGTGCGCCGGGTTGCGGCGCGGCGGTGACGACGGGTCGCCCCCACCCAGTCGGGGCGGCCTGGCCGGGCGTGCCGGCGAGCATTGTGCCGGCGGTGGTGAGGGTCAGGGCGGCGGTGGCCGCCGTGAACATTCGTCGCACGGGGTGGACTCCCTCCATCGGGTGTTCGCCACGCAAACCTAATCGACAACGGTGAACGTCGCGGCCCAATACGCCCGGCCTGTCGTCGGCGTCCCCGGTGGACGGTCGGCCGCCGGTCGCTGGCGTGCCTTGCGGCGCAAGGTCACACTGTGTGGATCGGAGGTGACGCGTGCGGCGATCCGAGGTGCCCAGGCGCGAGTTGATCGGCCAGCGACAGCCGCCCGGTGGGCGGGACCGGCTACCGGCCGGCGGGCTGGAGTTCTTCGCGCTGCTCGCACGGCTGCTGCGACGACCCCGCCGCGGTGACCGGCGACTGCCGCTGCTCTGGCTGGTCCGCGCCGACACCTCGGATCTGATGGCGCCGCTGCGCCGGTTCCTCGGCCAGGGGCCCCGGCGGCGGGTGCCGCACGCCGTGCTGGACGCCGACGCGCCCCCGGGGGCCGGGGACGTGCCGGCGTTGCTGCGCGAACTGCACCGGCAGCTCTCCCTGGAGGCGTTCGGCGCCGCGCGGCTGCGCTTCCGGCACTATCCGCTCGCCGACTGGCTGATGCACCAGAGCCTCAGTTTCGGCACCGACGCCGACGACAGCCGGGCGGCCCTGGTACGCCGGCTGCGGGATCGCCGGGGGACGCGTACCTCCGAGGCGCCGCCCTCCGGTGGTGACGCGGTGAGCATCGCCTCGCAGGTGGTGCTCTGGCTGGTCCGCCGCGCCGTGCCGAGCGTGGTCTTCCGGGCCGCCGTCTCCGGCCGGGTGCCGGTGCTCGGGCGGCACTACAACTGGTTCATGCGCCAGCAGTACCTGGCGCCCCGGCAGTCGGTCACATTCCTCGGTTTCGCCGAGCGCCTCACCGCCGGCTGGCGCGACGGCGAGCAACCTGACCAGGTCAACAAGCTGCTGCTGCACGCGTTCCTGGAGGACCTGCGGCAGGCGTACCGGCGTCGGCCGTGGCGCCCGTCGGACTGGCGGCGCACCGCGTACCCGGCGCTGCTGCTCGATCACGTCGCTCCCGGCAACGTCGGCGGCGAGTTGGTCCGCCTGATCGGCGACGTCCGCACCGAGACCGGCCGCAACGACCCGCTGCTGATCGTCGCCTCCGGCGGGCAACCCCCACCGGAGCTGCCCGAACCGCACCCGTTGACCGAGGCCGACGAGGCGTTCGACGAGTGGGCCGAGGCGTTGCCGGAGATGCGCCGCCTGCGCCGCCCGGCCGCCTGGCTCGTGGCGCTGCGCCCCGACGACACCGACACCGGCCCACCCTCCCGTGCCGGGGTGCGCCCCTTCTCCGCGCCCGACCCGCCCTGGTGGTCGCGGCGCTTCCTGCCGGCCGCGCTCTGCCTGGTGCTGCTCGCCGCGGGTGGTGTGTGGGTGGGCAGCCGGTGGGGGCCGGGCTGCCACCCCTCGCTCACCGGCGGCCGGGTCTCGGTCGAGGTGGTCGGCGAAGGCGAGTGTGTCGGCTACAGCGACAGCGCGGCGCAGGTGTTCAACAACGACCCCGGCCAGGACCGGCTGCGCACCGTTCAAGAGCGCATCTTCGCGCAGAACCGCGCCGCCGAGGAGGTCTGGCAGCGCAGCGACCGACGACGGCCCTTCCTCACCCTCGTCTACCTGGGCACGCTCACCGGCAACCGGACCCGCGCGGACGAGGAGTCGTACGTCTCCGAGCGCGAGGAGCTCGAAGGGATGGCCACCGCCCAGTACGCGTTGCTGAAGGAGTCGGCCGGCGCCGACGGCGCCGCGCTGCTGCGGATCGTGGTGGCCAACGGTGGCCACCAAATGATCTACGCCGACCGGGCCGTGGCGATGCTGGCCGAGCTGGCCCGGGACGACCCCACGGTGCTCGGGGTGGTGGGGCTGGTGGAGAGCCGCACCAGCACCGCCCGCGCGCTGCGCGAACTGAACCAGGTCGGGCTGCCGGTGCTGGCGCCCACCCTCTCCGCCGACAAGATGGACGCCAACTCCCGCCTCTACCTCCAGATCTCCGCACCGAACAAGGACCAGGTGAAGCTTGTCGACGCGTACGCCCAGCAGGTGCTGAAGGTCAACGAGGCGCACGTCTTCTACACCACACTCGAGGGCAGCACGCTCACCGAGGACCTCTACGTGGGCACCCTCGTCGACGGGCTCCGACAACAGTTCGGCCCCCGGATCACCCGCCTCGACGAGTGGCGCACCGGGCAGCGGCTGACCGACGAGTGCGGCTACGCCGGGTTGCTCTTCTACGCGGGCCGATGGTCGGAGTTCGACGGTTTCCTGCGGGCGCTGCGCGAGTGCGGCGGCAACCCGCCCCGCCACCTCGTGGCCGACGACTCGGCCAACCGGTACATGGCCAACCCGGGGCTGCGCGCCGCCGCGCCCGGGAACCTGCCCGTCACGTACGTCTCCAAGGCGGCCCTGGCCACCTGCGCGGCGCTGCGGGCCGCCCAGGACCGGCGCGACGACGCCCGGGCCAGCTTCCTGTCCTGGATCCAGGCCGACGACCTGCTCGACCTGCCGCGCTGCCGGCCGGGCGCCGAGGAGGAACAGGTCGGCGAGCGGGTCAGCCTCGCCTACGACGCGTCGATGATGATGGTCCGGGCGGTGGAGAGCCTCGCCGCCCGGCTGCACCACGGCGATCCCCGGCAACGCTGGGAGCCGACCTCGGTCAACCCGGTGGGCGTGCACGCCGAGGTGCTCCGGCAGAACGCCGGCCAGGGCTATCCGGGGGTCGCCGGGCTGATCCGGTTCACCCCCGACTCGGGTGAGCCGGTCGACAAGCGGCTGGCCCTGATGCGGGTGGAGCGGGTGCCCGACGTGGTGACGGCGCCCGTGGAGGTGTTCCGCTGCGGGGTGGCCGACGCGTCCACCCCGGCGGCGTGCGGTCCGGTGTAACACGTCCGCACGGGACTGTCCGGTTGCCACCGATGTCCGTTAGGGTTCCTGGGACCAGGCGGCCGTTGGCGTTGGGGGCAGAGGTTGGGCAGGCTCGCGTCGGCGTACGGGCAGGCGGTCAATGCCCACCGGGCGGCCCGAGCGCACCTGGACGCCGCCCGCGGCGCCCTCGGCGGGACGCCGGCGGCCGTCGCGCCGACAGGCGCCGCCGAGCTGGTGGCCCACCTCGCCCACCTCGGTGGCGCCCTGGCCACTCCCGCGCCGGGCGTCACGCCGCTGACCGACGAGCCGACCGCCGTACGGATCGGCGCGGCATCCACCGTGGCCGGCGGCTTCCCGGTGCTGGTCCCGCTCGGCGGCGGCCACCACCTGGCGGTGGACGCCGACGTCCGGGACCCGCAGGTCGCCGGCTTGTTGCGGGCGTTGGTGCTGCGGCTGGTCGCCACCGCGCCACCCGGTCAGGTCCGGGTCGCCGGCATCGACACCGCCGCGGTGGGTGCCACCTTCGGCCCGCTGCGCCCGTTGCTCGACGCCGGGGTGCTGAACCCGCCGGCGACCGGCGAGGCCGAGGTGGCCGCGCTGCTCGACGCCGCCGAGCGGCACGCCCGCGCGGCACAGCACGCCCAGCCCGTCGCCCGGCACCTGCTGGTGGTGGTCGCCACCGCCGCGCCGCCGCCGCGCGAGCTCGCCCGGCTCGCCGCGCTCACCCATGCCGGCCCGGCCGCCGCCGTCTGCGTGCTGCTCGCCGGCCACCCGTCCCGGCTGCCCGGCGAGACCCCGACGCCGCTGGGCGGCACCACCGCGATCCGGCTCAACCAGGGGTACGCGCACGTCGGCGACCCGCCCGGCGCCCCGTTCAGCGCCGACGGCACCGGTCTCACCGCTCCCGTGCTGCTCGACGGTGACCCGCCGTCCGCGTCGGTACGCGCGCTCGCCGAACACCTGGCCACCGCCGCCCGCCGCTCCGACGCGCTGCCCTTCACCGACCTGCTGCCCGAGCGGCGCTGGGTCGAGTCGGCCGGCAACGGCCTGCGCACGGTGATCGGTCGGGCCGGCGGTACCGCGCCGACCGTCGACACCCCACTGACGCTCGCGTTCGACGACGCCACCCCGCACTGGCTGGTCGGTGGGCGTACCGGTGCCGGCAAGACCGTCTTTCTCCTCGACGTCCTCTACGGCTTGGCCGCCCGATACTCTCCTGCCGAGTTGCAGCTCTACCTGCTCGACTTCAAGGAGGGCGTGAGCTTCACCGAGTTCGTGCCCACGAGTCGGGACCCGTCCTGGCTGCCCCACGCCCGTGCCGTCGGCATCGAATCCGACCGCGAGTACGGTCTCGCCGTCCTGCGCGAGCTGCGCCGGGAGGCGCAACGCCGGGCCACCGCCCTGAAGCGGCACGGTGTCACCAAACTCGCCGACCTGCCCCGGGACAATCCGCTGCCGCGCATCGTGGCGGTCATCGACGAGTTCCACGTGCTGCTCGCCGGCAACGACGCGCTGGCCCGTGCGGCGGTGGACCTGCTGGAGGAGTTGGCCCGCAAGGGCCGCTCGTACGGCATCCACCTGGTGCTGGCCAGCCAGAGCATGACCGGCATCGAGGCCCTCTACGGGCGGGCCGAGGCGATCTTCGGGCAGTTCGCGTTGCGGGTGGCTCTGCCCGGCGGTGGTGGGGTGCTCGACCAGCTCAACACCGCCGCCGCAGCGCTGCCGATCGGCTCCGCCGTCATCAACACCGCCGCCGGCGCGGTCGGCGCCGACACGGTGCTGCGCTTCCCCGACGCGCACGCGGCGGCGGCGGACCTGGCCGCGTTGCGCCACGACCTGTGGCAGGCCCGGCCGGCGGGCTCGCGGGCACCCGCGGTCTTCAAGGGGTACGAGGCCGCGCGGGTCGAGGACGACCCCACCTTCGCCGGGTTGCGCCCTGGTGGCCGGCGTCCGATGGCCCTGGTCGGCCGGACCGTCGACGTGCACGGCACCACCGCGCTGTTCCTGATGGACGCCACCCCCGGCCGGCACCTCGCCGTGGTGGGCACCGCGCCGGCCGGCGCGGACGTGCTGCGCGCCGCGACGCTCAGCCTGGCCCGCCAGCACCACCCCGGCGACGTCCGGTTCCAGGTGGCCTCCCTGGTCACCGCCGCCGCCGGTGTCGCCGACGACACCGAAACCGCCCTCCGGGCCGCCGGCCACGAGGTGCGGCGCCTCGACGCCGCCGGGCTGCGCGAGCGCATCGCCGCGCTGGCCGCCGAGCCCGCCGGCCGGGAATACCTCGTGGTGTTCGGGATGGACGCCGCCGCGCCGGTCCTCGGGGCCACCGACCCGAGCACCTTCCGCTCCGGCCTGGACGACCTGCGTACCCTCCTGCGTCAGGGCCCCGGTCAGGGAGTGCACCTGCTCGGCTGGTGGCGTGGGCTGCGCCGGCTCGCCGACGACCTCGGCGGCACCCAGAACCGCGACGACGTCGCCTGCCTGGTGGCGCTCAACGTGCCCGGAAGCGAGCTGGCCCTGCACCTCGGCACGCACGACCTGACCTACACGCCCCGCGCCGACCGGGCGCTGCTGATCGACCGGCACGACCAGCGCACCCGACTGATCGTCCCGTTCGCCGGCGAGGCAGACGAGCCGGACTTCGCCGGCGAGGCAGACGAGCCGGACGGGGAGCGGTGACGGTGTCCTTCGAGGAGTACGCGGCGCTGGCCCGACAGCTCGCCGAGCAGCACCGCGCCGGGGAGCAGCACGCCGCCGCCGAGTCCGCGCGCCGCCGTGACCTGCACGCCGCCGTCGACTACCTGCACCAGCGGCTGACCGCCCAGGGCCAGCGCCTCGACCAACTCGGCCACGCCATCGGCGTCGACCAGCCCCAAGCCGGCCCCGCCCCTGCCTCGGGCCCCGCCCCTGCCTCGGGCCCAGGGGCGGGACAGAGGGCGTGGACGGCTGACGAGACCGGCGCCTGGCCCGGTCCACCGTCCAGCTCCGGCCCCGCTGCCGGGTCCGGTCCGGGCTCCGCTGCCGGGTCCGGTCCGGGCCCCGCTGCCGGGTCCGGTCCGGCCTCCACTGGCGGGTCCGGCTCCGGCTCCGCTGCGGGCTTCTTCGGCCCTGGCTCCGCTGCCGGGTCAGGCCCGTTCACCGCAGCCGGAACCGGGGACGGGGCATCCGGCGGCGCAGCCGGCGGGTCGGGGCGGGCGGGGGTCGGGGCGTACCCCCAGGTGCCGGCGGGGGAGGCGCGGCTGGCGTTGCCGACGGCGGTGAGCCCGGCGGGCGCCGGGGTGCCGGCGCAGCGAGCGGCGGCGGTCGACCCGGTGGTGGAGCTGGAGCTGGCCCGGCGGATGGCCGACGAGGCCGACCGGCACGGGCAGCAGGCGGAGTTGCTGGCCCAGCGGCCGGCGCTCCTGCCGACGTGGTCGCCGCTGGCGCGGGCGGTCGCCGTCTACGCCGGCTGTGGGGCCGCTGCCGGGGTGGTCATGCTGGCCCTGGTGCTCGCCTCCGGCGTGGGCATTGTGGACGGGTTCACCCTCGGCGCGTGGATCTGCGCGGGGTTGCCGGCGGTGGCGTTCTTCGGTGGGTATCTGGTGTTGGGCCGGTGGGGGCGGCCGGCCATGGTCGCCGGCACCCCGCCGCGATATCTGCCGCTGGGATTCCTGATCTGTTTTCTGCTGGTGCCGATGGCGTACTGCGCCTATCTGTTGCTGGTACGCGGCCTGCGCTGAGCCCCGCCGCGGTCCCGCCCGACTCGCGCCCGGCTTGATCGACTCGGGTTTCAGGAAGGCGGGGTGTCCGGGCCGCTTGGACACCCCGCCTTCAAGGAAACCGAGTCGATCTTCCGCCCCCGTTGCGCTCACTGCCGGTCGGACTGGACTGGTGCGCCTGCCCGATCGCGATCCGTGCCCTGCGGCGAACCGTCGGCGGTGTGTGCGGCGGTAACCAGGATTTCGTCGAGTTCGCGGTCGGTGAGGCCTTCGTCTTCGAGCAGCCCGAGCAGCAGCACCGTCCGCGCGACGATCGCCGCCGCGTCGTGGGGCACCGGCGAACGCTCACCGAGCGCCGCCCACACCAGGGCCTCGGCCAGCACCGGGTCGACGTCGCGCCCGGTCGCGTCGTAGCGTTCTCGGGCGGACGCCACGAAGCGGATCACCGGCGCGCGATCCTGCCCCGCGACGAAGCGCCGCCGGACCGCGACCAACAGCGCACCGGCGAGCAGGTCCCCGTACCGCCGCCAGTCCGACTCGGCAAACCGGTCCAGCCGGCGTTCGTGGCCCCGCAGCCGCCCAGTCAGCAGGTCGCGAAGGGCCGCGTCCGGGTCGGTCACCATCGTCGCTCCCTGATCATCGTGAGTGCTCTCCTGTATGGGCTCGGCCTGGTCAGTCGATGCCGCCTGGTCACCAGCGCGCTCGCCGACCGGCAGCCGTGGGCGATCACGTCGGCGCGGCCGGCGGCGCTGTCGTGGTCGGCGTCGGTGGCGTGGTCGGTGTCGTCGTGGCTGGTGGAGCGGGGCGGCGCAGGCGGTGCCGCCGGCTCCGCGGTAGGTGTCGCCACCGATCGCTCGGGAGGTGTCGCCGGCTCTTCGATCGGTGTCGGCACCGAGTGCTCGGGAGGTGCCGTCACCGCACATCCGGTCAGCGCCGCCACCGAACGCTCGATCCGGCACCCGCCGACCGCGAGCCGGGCAACGACAAGGTCCAATCGGGTGATCGCCGCCGCGAGGTGCCGGGCCGCGACCACGTCCGCCACCTCCCGGGTACGCCGCAGCCGGTCCTCGGTCGCACCCAACCGCCAGCGGACCCGAGCGGCCAGCGCGGCGGCCCGGTCCGCGTCGATCCGAGCGGTGTGCAGGCCGGCGAGCAGGTCCCCGATCGAGCCTCCCGGTGACTCCCGATCGGCGGCCAAGCCGGCGTAGACCAGGCTCAGCGCGCGCCAGCACTCCGTGACCGCGTCCTGCCAGGGCATTCGCCAGCCGGGCGGCCCCGCCCCGTGCAACTGTGCGCCGGCCCGATCGGCGGCGGAGATGGTGGCCAGCCAAGCCGCACGTAGGTCGTCCAGAGCGTCGGCGCTCATTCGCCCGCCTCGGCACTGGACTTGACCAGCAGGGCGAAGCGCACATCGGTGCAGGGGTAGTCGGCGCCGCACTCGCACAGCCAGCGACGGACCACCCGCGGTGGATGGGCGAAGAGGACGTCGTCGGCATCCTCGACGTCCTGATCGGACACGAGGCGATGGCGGTTCTCGGCTGGGGCTGGGGCTGGGGCTGGGGCTGGGGTTGGGGGGTCGGTGGGGGGTTCGTCGGGTCGCTCGGGCATCGGGTGGCTCCCGTCGGGGGTTGTCTCCTAGCTGCTCACGGCTCCTGCGTCGGGGCGGCGTGCGGGCACGCCCCGGGACGCCCGGCCGAACGGGGGGACCGACCGACCGGGCGCTTCCTGCGCGGTGGGAACGACCAGCTCCGGGTTTGCAGACCTGGGAGCCAGCCGCTTCGAACTTTACACAACTAGTCACGGATAGCAAGCACAACAACACGTTACTTGTCACGAGTAGTAGCGCGTGATCAAATGACGGGGCAGACCTGGGAGTCCATATGCCCGTCAAACCAAAGTGGGAACGGCTCGCGGACCACATCCGGGGCCAGATCGAGTCAGGGGAGCTTGCGCCGGGGGACCAGTTGCCCTCCACGGTGCAGCTCAAGGCTCAGCACGGTGTTTCGACGACCGTGGTTCGGCAAGCCATCCTCGTCCTTCAGACTCAGGGCTGGGTGCAAGGTGTTCACGGGCTCGGGGTGTTCGTTGCCGACCGCTGAACGTCCGACCGGTCCGACGCCGCCTCTCGGTTCCGCGTTGCGGCAATCTTGGACAGTTTCCGTTAGCGCGTAACGGAAACTGTCCAAGATCTAGGTTGTTGCCCGGCCTGATCGAGGTCTCGTAGTCACACTTCGTCAGACTCGCTCGCTTGGGGACGATCTCTGGCACGAGGTGACGCGGGAGAGAGCGGCCGGTCGCGCTGGGTGCGCGGATCTCGTACGCTCCGATGTGGTCTCTGCCGGTGCGGTGGTGGAGGCGATGGTCGATCAGGGGGAGGTGCGCGTGAGTGCAGCACAGATCATCGCGAGGTTGGCGGCGGCGTCGCAGAAGCTGGACGAGGCGAAGGCCAAGACCGCAGCGGCAGCCCAGGACGCGGCCGAGGCGCGGGCGCTCGTCGCCGGTGCGCTTGAAGGTGTGGCCGCCGGCCCCCTGGTCGGCATGATCGACTCGTATCGTCAGGCGCTCGCGCAGGCGTCCCAGGGCGGCGACCCGGCCAAGCAGCACGTGCAGGAGACGATCGCCAAGGTCCGAGCGCTGGGAAACTGACCACGGGTGGTGGCAGCGCAACCCACCAACCACCCGCAGTGGTGACTCCGACCATCCGTCCTCATGTCCCCCGGCAGTCTGAAAACCCTCCGAATCGCCGGGAGGGTGCTCGTGCTCGCCGAAACGCTGATGCGCAAGACATTGCACAGCCCTCCAGCCGGCGGGAACGGGTGAGCGCGGAGGCAGTCGGTTTCTGGGCGTCGGCTGGTGGGGCCGCTTGGGCAACAGTCGCTGAGTTTATGCCAGTGCTGCCGAAGGCGGTCGCCGGGACGCTCTTGGCGACGGCGGCCACAGTCAGCGCCGGCAAGTCATGGTTGAAGAGGCGCCAAGAGAGGAATCAAAGTGAAGATCAATAGCTCCGCCGAAGCCGTGATGCGGGCCATAATCCATGCCGCCGTGCAGCGCGATTTCGCACAGCTCGATGAGCGCTTGCGCGCTCTCAATGACGCCGACACGGCTGCCGCAACCGTCGAACTTGCGCTGGGCCTTGTCGGCTTCCTGATGGTCGACATCCATGAGGGTCGGCCGAGCGACGATCAGATTTCAGCGGTGGCTAAGGAAGTCGCCGAAGCAGAATCCTGGGCCCAACCAACCCACCGCGAGGTGGCGGACTTCTTGATGAGACTGATGAGGGGTGAGCCGTTCACGGTGGCAGTCCCCAGTGAAAACGTCATCATCCTGGCATTCGTCGTCGCCGCGAACCTGCTGTCCTCATGCCGCCGGGACGATGAGAAGTGGTGGGACTATCTCGATCGGGTGGAGGCAACGATGGAGGCGGCGAGGTGACCCGCCTGGCTGAGCCATCGTCGAGGGCAGTGGATAACTGGGTGGCTTCCGCATCGGCTATCTGCCATCGGACGAGCCCGTGGCCCTTCGCTGCGGGATGAGCCCTCATGTGCCACACGCCGTACGGGCACGAGACTGCGAAAGAACGCCTTCCGCCACCGGCGGCTTCAGCTCAAGCGGCGGACGACCGGACGCAGAACCGTGACAAGTAAGCTCGTGTCGGTGCTGGTCAGGTGCTCGCGGCACGCTGCGATGTTGTCAGCCTCGCTTAGCTCCGACCAGTCAAGCAGAAAGCCTGCGGCGGCGCCGAGCTGCCGGAGGAAGGATCGGATCGCTCGGCCGTTGCCCTCGCGGAAGGGGTGACAGACGTTCAGTTCGCCGTAGTAGTGGGCGAGTGTCTCGACGAACGCTTCGTGCTTCAGGCCGAGAAGGAAGCCGTCCTTGCTGAGTCCGCTGAGGATCGTGCTCACTTGGTCGTCGATGTATCGCCAGTGGCAGAAGCGCGCTCCCGGCTTACTGATGTCGACGGTCCTGGTCTGCCCGGCCCAGTCATACAGATCGCCGAACAACTTCCGATGGAACGCCTGCAGGTGGTCGAGGCCGTAGCTGCCCGGGATCATCATTCGGGATGCTTGAACCTCCCGAATCGAGGTCAGGCGAAACTCCGCCTCCCGAAGGATGACGGGATCCGTGATTCCTAACTTGTTCTTGAGGCAGGCGGCCCCTGGCCAGCAGTACGGATCATGCACCCTTGAGGCGAGCAATCTCTTGAGAGACCAGCTCGTCCGCGCTGATCAAACCCGATGCCACATCGCGGAGCTTGTCCTGCCAGTCCTGGTCGAACTCTTTGCCTTCCAGGGCGGCGTTCGCGGTGGCTAGACCGACGGCGGTCTCCGTGTTCGCGATCTGCCGCGCATAGTAGGTCTGCATAAGGTCGGTGCTTATCCTTGCCGACGAGCTGGCCGACTCGGGGAGCGCACCGCGGGCAGCCCTCCAGGGCAGCTCGTTGTGCGTCATGAGGGACAGCTCGCTCGCCGAAAACTTGCCGTACTCATCAGTGACCCACTGGACGGTCCTGTGTTGGTCTGGTGTCAGGCGTGCGGCCTCCCCGTGTGGCCACTCAGACACGATGAGCTGCCTACGGTGGTGTCGGTAGAGAGGTGGAACGACGGGGCCCTCCCGCCAAGCTTCGATCGGCTCGGGGAACAACAAGGCTCCCTCGCGCGCCAGATGCCACCCCTGGCAGTAGTAGACGAGTTTTTCCAGTTTCATCGCGGTGACACTGCCGAGTTTGCTGAGCACCGCCGCTGCGACATCGTGAGCGGTAGCCATCTGGTAACACCCCCTACCTTGGCCTGGCTTCGAGACTAGCGATCGGTTGGACGCTCCGCTGACTCTGGGATGTGGTGTCGAGTCGACTTCGATCCTATAAGCATGGCGAGCTGGGTCATAGGACATATGTGCGACCGGATCGCCGCCATCGCGGAAGCCCTGTCGTCGCGTGCCGCCCAACCCACGGACACCTGAGCACGCGCAGGCGGCGTCAGAACAGGTGACCGGCGTGTCGCTATGGGTAACCGGTGCGATTCGGTAGGCTCGCTGGTATGACCGGATCGGTGAGCAAGAAGTCGTTCTCGCTTCCGCAGGATGTGGCGGAGCGCTTGGAGCGTGAGCCCAACGCCAGCGCGTATGTGGTCGACACGATTCGGGCACGGATGCGTGCCGAGGATCTCGATGCCGAACTGGCTCGCCGGGGCATGACCGTGACGGCGGAGGGGCAGGCCCGTGCCCGGGCCCAACGCGCTCAGGTCGAGCAGGAATGGTCGCCCGGGCGACGCGCCGCGCTGCGTGACCGTTCCCGTCGCGCGGCAGCGGAGATGCTCGACGGCTCCGGCAGCCAGGCGCCGGCGGCATGACGAGTCCCGACGCGCCCTCGGTCCGGCTGATACTGGATCGTTCCGCGCTGCTCGCCTACGTGGCCGGATCCATGGATGTTGCCGAGCCAATCCACGAGGTGGCCCACGACGGGGTCCGGTTCGGTGTGCCGGCTGTGGTCGCGGCCGAGGTCCTGGCCGTGGTGGACGATCCGAGCGATCGTCTGGCGCTGCACCGACTGCTCGAACGTCCCGCCTGCGCGGTGCTGCCCACCTGGGGTGAGGATTGGCAGGAGTTGGCGTACTGGCGCGTGGTCACCGGTCGAGTTGACCTAGCCGCTGCCGTGATGGCTGTCCTGGAGCACGATGCCTCGGTGCTGACCAGCGAGGTCAAGGCGTACGGCGACGGCGGTGACCTTCCTGTCATCCAGTTCCCTGGCTAGGGCGCCCGCTCGATCACGACCACGGGGATCTCGCGGTCGGTGCCCTTCTGATAGCGGGCGTACGTCGGGAAGACCTTCGTCATGACGGGCCACAGCCGGGCCCGCTCCTCGCCCGTCGCCGTCCGGGCCCGACCGGTGAACCGTTCCGCGCCCACCTGCACCTCGACCGTCGGGTCGGCGCTCAGGTTCAGATACCAGGCGGGGTGTGCGTTGGCGCCCCCGTTTGACGCCACCAGTAGGTGGTCGTCGCCGTCGCGGCCGTACATCAGCGCGGTGCGGCGTAGCTTGCCCGTGCGGCGTCCGCGCGTGGTGAGCAGCAGCGACGGTACGCCGTAGAAGGTGTCGCCGTTGGCGCCGTCGGTCTGCACGTAGCGCCGGATGTGCTCGGCGACCCACCCGACCGGGCTGTCCTCGATCGTCTCGTGCTGCTCCTGCGCCGTCACGGCATTGTCTCCTTCGTGGGGGCGGGCTGGTCGGAGGCGCGTCGGTCAGGACGTCGCGGTGGGCTGTCCGCTGCGGTTGGCCGGGCGGGTGCCCTGCCCGGGGCGGGTGGTCAGCACCTGGGGGCCGGCCTCGGTGATCGCGACGGTGTGCTCGGAGTGGGCGGTGCGTGAGCCGTCCGCGGACCGGATCGTCCACCCGTCCTCGTCGAACCTGATCTTGTCGGTGCTGCGGCAGAACCACGGCTCGATCGCGATCGTCAGGCCGGGCTTGAGCTTCATGCCCCGGCCGGACCGGCCGCTGTTGGCGACGTGCGGGGCCTCGTGCATGGTGCGACCGATGCCGTGCCCGCCGAACTCGTTGTTGACCTGGTAGCCGTAGCGGTGGGCGACCTCGCCGATGGCGGCGGAGACGTCGCCGAGCTGGTTGCCGGGTTGCGCGGCGTCGATCGCGGCGGTCAACGCGACCTCGGTGGCCTCGATCAGCTTGAGGTCCTCCGGGGTGGGGGTGCCGACGATGACGGACAGCGCGGAGTCGGCGACCCAGCCGTCGATCCCGACCGCCATGTCGATGCTCAGCAGGTCACCGTCGCGCAGGACGTAGTCGTGCGGCAGGCCGTGCAGCACGGCGTCGTTGACCGAGAGGCACAGGACGTTGCGGAACGGGCCGCGGCCGAACGACGGCGAGTAGTCCCAGTAGCAGGACTCGGCGCCCCGCTCCTTGATCCGACGGCGCGCGTGGTGCTCCAGATCCATCAGGTTGACCCCGACGGCGGCGACCTCACGCAGCTCCGCCAGCAACTCGCCGACGAATTGGCCGGTCACGGCCATCCGTTGGATTTCCTCGGGGGACTTCAGCTCGATCACGACCAACCCTCCCTGTCCGTAGCGGTATATTTATACCACGCCTCGGCGCGCCCGCCCGGATGGCGTTGCCGCTCCGCCGAGGCAGACCTATCCTGCTCACATGGTTCGCCCACCGCTCACCCCCGCGCAGATCGCCGCGGGCCAACGTCTCGGTGCGGCGCTTCGGGTCGCGCGAGGTAGCCGTCCTCTCGTCGAGGTGGCCCTGGCGGCCGGCATCTCGCCGGAGACCCTCCGCAAGATCGAGGTGGGTCGGCTCCCGGCACCCGCGTTCGGCACTGTGGTCTGCCTCAGTGAGGTCCTCGGCGTCCAGCTCAGCGACCTGGCCGAGGTGTGGCTGGCCGACCTGCGCGTCCGCGAAGCCTCCTGAACGACCGCCTGCGACGGCACCCCGGAACGAACCGCGGCACCCGGAACGAACCACCGCAGCCCGGAACGAACCACCGCAGCCCGGAACGAACCACTGCGACGGCACCCGGGGGAGCGCCCGCGGCGTCCGGCCGGTCAGGCGCGTGAGCGCGGCAGGCAGCACTTCTTGTACTTGGCGCCCGATCCGCACCAGCAGGCGTCGTTGCGGCCGGGCGGCCAGGCCCGCAGGTCGTCGGGGCCGGTCAGTGAGTCGGCGTACGCGTCCTGAGTTTCCTCGTCGGTGGGGTCGCTGCCCTCGCTGTCGGCGAAGGCCGCCAGCCCGGCGACCGTGCCGACGGCCACACCCAGGTCCGTGCCGCCCATCTCGGAGGTGACGACGAGTCCGCGTTCGGTCTGGGCGCGGTGTTCGTCCCAGGTGGCGGCGTAGCTGTCGACGAGGGTGGGCCAGCGCAGCAGCAGCGCGGTGAGCTCCTTCTGCGGCCAGAACAGCAGCGTCGCCGGGCCGTCGTCGAGGGCGTCGAGTGCGTGGTCGCTCGCGGCGCGCAGGCGGTCGGCGAGGTTGTCGTACTCGTCGTGCGGTAGGCCCTGCTCTTCGCGCAGGTCGTGTCGGTGCTGGGCCAGGCCGTAGATCATTGCGGCGGCCTCGTCCTGGGCATCCTCGGACACGTGCTGCTGGGCGCGGGTCCGTTCCAGGATGGCGTCCAGTGCCGCGGTGAGCCACTCCACAGCCGTGTCGGCGTGGCCGGACTCGGCCAGCTCGTCGATCAGGTACATCGACGTGGGGCTGGTCTCCAGCAGCGGACGCAGGGCGGTCAGTTCGGCCATGCCCTCGTCGGTCCGCCCGAGGCGCAGCAGCAGGCCGCCGCGCACGCCTCGCGCGTACGCGTTGTCGTCGGGCTGTTCGGCGACGGCGCGGGTGGCAAGCGTGAGCGCGTCGGCCAGGTCGCCGGCCTGCTCCAGGATGTCCACGGCGACCAGCAGGGCGAACCCGGTGTCGTCGGGATCGGCGACGCGCCCCTCGTCGACGGCACCCACCAACTCGGCGACGAGCGCGGCCGGGTCCGGGCTCGTGGAGCCCAGGTTGCCGATCTCTTCGATGCGGTCGGCGGTCAACAACTCGGACATGGGCGCATCCTGAAAGACGACGGACATGGGGTGGGGGAGCGGCCAGCGTACTCCGGAACATGGCGAAGCCCGGGCGGCGAACCGCCCGGGCTTCGCCACGAATCCTCAGCGGGTCGCGGGCATGGTGGCGAACTCGCCGGCTAGCTCCGACTCGATGATCGCCGCGGTGGTCGGCCGGCGACCGGCCGACGCCCGCCGGGCGGACGGGACGGCGAGGGCCGCGAGCGCGGCCGCCAGGGCGATGGCCGTGAGGACGAGAAACCCGGTCGTGAAGCCGGCCTCCCGGGGCAGACCGTTGGCCTGCGGGTGGGCGGTGATCACGCCGCTGACCACGGCGGCGCCGATCGCGCCGCCGATGGTGCGGATGTTGGCGTTCATGCCTGTCGCCACGCCGGTCTGGCTGGCCGGGACGCTGGCGACGATCAGGTTGGCCATCGACGCGAAGGCCAGACCGATGCCGAGGCCGACCAGGCCGCCGGCGATCGCGACCTCCCAGCGGGTGTCGTGCGCGGCGGCGAGCATCGCCGAGGCGGCCACGTTGAACGCGGCGCCGGTGGCGAGCTGTGCCTTGGCGCTGAACACGGCCTGGAGTCGGCCGGCGACGAGACCGGCGACGAACATCGCGACGAGCATCGGCAGCATGAGCAGACCGGCCTGGCTGATGCTCGCCCCGAAGCCGTAACCGGCGGCGGTCGGGGTCTGCACGAACTGCGGGAGGAACGCGTACACGGAGAACATCGACGCGCCGTAGAGCAGGGCGACCAGGTTTGTGGTCCAGACGCCGGGTAGCCGCATCATCCGCATGTCGATGAGTGGGTTCTTCGACCGCAGTTCGGCGACCAGCCAGCCGACCAGCAGCACCACGGCGAGCACCAGCAGACCGAGCACCCGGGTGGAGGTCCAACCCCAGGCCGCGCCCTGGCTGATCGGCAGCAGCAGCGCCACCAGCCAGCCGGAGAGCAGCAGGGTGGCGCGCCAGTCGATGCGCCCGGGGGTGCGGACCGGCGACTCGGGGACGAACAGGTGGGCGGCCACGGCGGTCAGCCCGACCACGACCATCGGGATCCAGAACAGCCAGCGGTAGTCGAGCGTGGTGACGATCGGGCCGGCCAGCACGATGCCCAGGCCACCGCCGACGGCCACGATCGCCGAGATGGCAGCCACGGCCGTGGAGACCCGCGCGGCCGGGAACTCGTCACGGATGATGCCGAACGACAGCGGGAAGACCGCACCGCCGATGCCCTGCACGACCCGGGCGAGGATGAGGACGCCGATGTTCGGCGCGATGGCGGCCAGCAGGCAGCCGAGCGCGAGCGCGGCGAGCGAGACGACGAGCATCCGCTCCTTGCCGACCATGTCGCCGACCCGTCCGAGGATCGGCGTGAAGATCGACGCGGAGAGCAGGTAGGCGGTCAGGACCCAGGTCACGGTGTTCTGGGACGTGTGCAGATCCTGCTGGATGGTCGGTAGCACCGGGGTGATCAGCGACTGGAGCATCGCGAAGAACCCGGCACCGGCCGCGAGCACGGTGAAGGTGAGCCGGCGCGAGCTGCGCCGGGAGGTTACTGCCACGAGAGAAAACTCCCTGAGTACGTACTGAGCCCGCCGTCTGCGGCGGGCAGGGCTGTCGGTCCGGGCGATCGGGTGGCCAGGCGGCGATCGGGCGGGTACCGAGGTAAGCTAACCGGAGGCGGGCCTCCGGGGTTTCCGGAGGGGTGCCTCCACTAAGCTAGCGGAGGGTTGCCTCCGGATGCAACCAGGTTGAGGTGACGCACGTCATGACCAGCGCGGGGCAGGCGCCCGAGGTCTTCGCCCAGCGGCCCAAGCGGGCCGATGCGCGGCGTAACTACGACGCCCTGATCGTGGCGGCGCGCGAGGCGTTCGCCGAGAACGGCGCCGCCGCCTCCCTGGAGGACGTGGCCCGACGCGCCGGCGTGGGCATCGGCACGCTCTACCGCAACTTCCCCAGCCGACGGCACCTCTTCGAGGCCGTCTACGTCGAGGAGGTCCGGGCGCTGAGCCGCTCGGCCGAGGACCTCGCCGAGCTGCCCCCGTGGGACGCGCTCGTCGCCTGGCTGCACCGGTTCGTCGCGTACGTCGCCACCAAGCGGGCGCTCGCCGAGCAGTTGTTGCACGACTCGGAGATCTTCGCGAGCTGCCGGACGGAGATCTACGCCGCCGGCGAGCCGCTGATGCGCCGCGCCCAGGAGGCCGGCGTGGTCCGTGCCGACGTCAGCTTCGACGACGTGATACGCCTGATCAGCGGCCTGACCCTGGCCCAGTTCCCGTCGCCCGAGCAGCGCGACCGGGTGCTCGGCGTCGCCCTGGACGGCCTACGCGCCCCCGCCCGCTGACCAGCGCCCCCGCCCGCTGACCAGCGCCCCCACCCGCCGCTCAGAGCACCCCCGCCCGCTGACCAGCGGCCGCCCGTTAGCCAGGCGTCAGCGGTCGACAAGCAGCAGCCATTCGTCGTCGAGCCGTTCCACCACCGTGCCCGCCGGCCAGCGGTGACCGAGGTCGACGATCGCCCGGGCCTGGTCGACCTGCGGTGGCCGGCTGAACTGTGCGTCGCGGAAGCTAGTCATGCTGTGGAACCGGGCCCGGCCGAAGTTCGCGGCGTCGGTGAAGCGGGCCCGGTCGAACAACGCCTCCGCGCCGAACACGGTCCAGCGGAACAGCGCCATGCTCCCGAAGCGGACGGAGTGGAAGTTGGCCGACCGGCCGAACTCGGTGTGCTCCATCGACAGCGAGGCGTCGAAGACGGCCTCCCGGAACGTGGCGGCGTCCTCGAAGCGGGTCGCGTCGAAGCTGGTCGGCTGACCGAACGTCGCTCGGCGGAATGAGGTCAGGCCGGCGAAGGTGGACCGCCGACAGGACAGGCCACCCGTGAACGTCGCCCCGTCGAAGCTGGCCAGACCGCCGACGCGAGCGCCGTCCAGCAGGACCTCACCGTCGGCTGCGAGACCCTCGAAGGCCACGTCGCCGAAGGTCGTCGCCCCGAGCAGGAGCAGCCCCCGGGTCGTCGCGCCCGCGAAGGTGGTCGTACCGGTGAACGCCGCCGCCGTGAAGGTCGCGTCGACGAGCGTGCAGCCCGTGGCGTCGAAGTCGACGAGCGTGGCGCCGGTCAGGTCGAGCGTCAGCTCCGGCCAGTGGGTCGCGTCGTCCGCGCGCAGGTGTCGGGTGAGCACGCGCTGCGCGGTGCGCCGGACCTCCGTCTCGCGCGGCTCGCCGTCCGGCGCCGGCATTCGCAGGTACGCGCAGAGCACCGCAGCGATCGTCGCGCGCTGCCGAGGATTGTCCTGACCGAGGCGTTCCAGGGCGTGCAGGCCGCCGAGGCGTACCGCCGCGCTGTCGTTGCCGAGCAGCTCGACGGCCCGGGTGTAGAGCTCGGTCAACCGGCGCTCCGCCGCGTCGTGCTCGGCCGCTGCGGACTGCCGGTCCTGCTGGCGTTGCGCCGCCTCGGCCACCGACTCGGCGTGCGCCTGCACCCGGTCCCGGTGGGCCTGGTCGCGGGCGGCGACGCTCTCCTGGTGCCGCTGCGCGCGTTCGGTGATCCACTGGCGTCGGGCGGCCAGCAGCAGGGCCAACCCTCCGCCGGTGCCGGCGACCACGGTCAGGCCGGTGCGGATCGCGTCGATGCGCAGCGTGGCGCGGGTGTCCGGCTGGCTGGCCCGGTCGGCCTCGGCGAGCAGCAGGCCCAGCACCAGCCAGCCCAGGGCGGCGGCGACCAGCAGGCCGACAAGCACCAGCCACCACGGCATCACCCGTAACTGGCGCTCGGGGGGTTCGTCGGCGACCACGGCCACAGCATGCCATTCGCACTCACCACCCCGGGGTGCGCGACGGTGAATGTCGGGTGGGCGACGTTCCTGGGAAAGGGGGTGCCGGACATCAGACGTGCTCGATAACCTGCTGCCGCTGTCCAATCGCGACAGACGTGACGTCCCAGAGGAGCAGCGCGCATGACCGAGCCGCACACCGTGCCGCCGGAGGGCACCCCGCCGACCGTGCCGCAGCTCGACGTCCGGGCGGCCGAGCCACCGACCGCCGCCGCCCCACCGACCACCGGCGGCTTCGCCGACCGGCCGCCCGGCTATCCGAGTGCGCTGGTCTGGCTGCGCGCCGGGATCCTGCGGGACTGGCGGGGCGTGCTCGGCGCGTTCGTCGCCACCTGGTTCTACCTGCCGCTCGCGCTGCTCCTGGCGTTCTGGGGCGGCCTCACCTTTGCCGTCACCGGGCTCTTCGCCGGCGCGTTGGGCGCTGACGACCAGGTGCCCCAGGTGCTGCGCGACGCCCCGGTGATCGGCGCCGTGCTGGAGGCGTTCCTGACCCGCTCCGGCGGGGTGCTCGGCGGCGTGACCGGCTTCGTCGCCGGGTTCCTGATCGGCTTCCTCTCCGTGCTGGTGGTGCCCTGGCTGGGCGCCACCGACGGCCCCATCGCGCTGGCCACCGGCCTGGTCGGCACGGTGGCCGCGGCGGCGCTGATCGGGGTGCTCTACACCCTCTACCGGGTGCTGCTGGAACCGCGCCTGCTCGTGGTCTCCGGTGCCCGCCAGCCCAGCCGCCGGGAGTACGCGCGGCTGCGCCCCGTGCTGGACGAGTGCGCCCGGCGGCTCGGCCTGACAAGCGTGCCCCGGTTGCTGATGGAGGACGACCCGGTCCTGAGCAACGCCCGCACGTACGCGCGGCACGTGGTGGTCACCACCGCGGTGCTGACCGAGCCGGACGACGAGGTCGCCGCGCTGCTCAGCCACGAGCTGGTGCACTGGCGCACCGGCGACGAGATCACCAGCGCCTTCGTCCGTGGTGTCGGCCTGCCGCTGACCCTCGCGCACGCCCTGCCGACCTGGTTGATGCGGACGTTCCCGCACCCGGGCACCAACTTCGTGGTCTTCCTGTTCTTCTGGCCGGTGCTGCTCACCATGCGCTACGTGGTGCTGCCACTGCACGCCCGCGACGTGCGGGCGGCCGAGTACCGGGCCGACCTCGGCGCGGTGCTCACCGGGCACGTCGACGGGATGCGGCGCGTCCTGGAGCGGCGGCTGTCCTTCGAGACCGGCCGCAGCGGCTGGGACGAGGCGGTCTGCGCCACCCACCCCCCGCACGAGCTGCGGCTCGACGCGCTGGAGCGGGCGTCCGTGGCGGGGGTGCCCGCCGGCGCGGACGAGCCCGTCACCGTCGAGCGGCTGTTCGGCCACTCCGGCCCGGTCGGCACCCGTCGCACCTGGCTGCTGGTCGGCGTCCTCGTGCTGGCGGCCTGCGTCGGCACCGGCGGGCTCGGCGTGGTGCAGTGGGCGTTCTTCCGACCGCAGGCGGCTGTCGACGGATACTTCTCCGCGCTCGCCGACCGGGACAGCGACGCCGCGCTCGACCTCCTGAGCGGGCAGGGCGGTGTCACCGACCGCAAGCTGCTCGCCCAACTGCTGCGCGCCAAGGGCTACCGACCACCGACCGACGTCAGGATCACCAAGCTGGACCGGGACGGCGACAGCGCCACCGCCACCGTGGCGTACCGGTTGGCCGGTGAGCGGCGCACCACAGATATGGCCCTGCGCCGCGACGACGAGACCACCCTCGGGCTCTTCCACGGTTGGCAGGTGAGCGGTGGGCTGACTCCGCTCGACACCCCGATCGCCGGCCCCGGGGCGCAACTCAACGGGGTGGCGCTGCCGGGCGCAGCCGAGGGCCCCGCGCTGGTGCTGCTGCCCGGTGAGTACACCGCGACCGGCCCGGCCAGCGCGCTCAGTGAGACGCCGAGCGAGACCGTGGCGGTCGGCCCGGGGCAGAGCGCGGCGACCCTCCAACTGGCCCCGGTGCTCAAGCCGACGGCCGGCGAGGCCGTCGAGGCCCAGGTACGCGCCTGGCTGGACGAGTGCGCCAAGCAGACGGTCGTCGCGCCGCCGGGCTGCCCGTTCCGCTACTACGGCGGCGCCGCGCAGAAGGTCACCTGGAAGATCCTGGAATACCCGAAGATCGCCGTCGAACTGACCGGCCCGGCCAGCGCGCAGGTCACCACCCCGAGCGAGACCCGGGGCAGGGTGCAGGTCAGCGGCACCAACGCCTACTTCGGCACCAACACACCGTTCACCGACGAGGACACGTTGACCGTCGGGGGCGTCGCCACCGCCGACGGGGACACCATCGCCTTCCGCCCCGCCACCAACTGACCGGGAGCAACAGTGACCGACAGTGACACCGCCGCGCGGCAGCCGGTCCGGCTGACCATCAGTCCGCGGCACCGGCAGGCGCCACCCGTCGCCCTGCTCGACTGGATCCAGCGCAACCCGCAGTACCGGCCGGTGGTCCGGCAGGCCGGCGGCGGCGGGGGACGGCCGGGCTTCACCGACGCGGTGATCATCGCGGTGCTGGCGCAGGGGCTGCTCCCGGGCCTGTTCAACCTGTTGCAGTCGTGGGTCGACCAGCAGCGCACCGAGGCCAGCGTCCGAATCCAGGCCGGCGACACCGAGGTGGAACTACAGGTGAGTGGACGCACCGACTCGGCTCGCCTGCTGGCCCAGGCGACCGAGGCGCTGCGGGCCGCCCGGGAGCCCGGTCCGGACGCCGCCGACTGACACCGGCGGCGTCCGCGCCGGAGGGTCAGCTCGCCTTGGCCAACGACTCGAACTCGTCGTCGGTGAGCCGTACGTCGGCCGCGTCCACGTTCTCCTCCAGGTGCGCCACCGAGGACGTGCCGGGGATCGGCAGCATCACCGGCGACCGGCGCAGCAGCCAGGCCAACGCGAGCTGCGCGGGCGACGCGCCGTGCGCGGTGGAGATGGCGTCCAGCGGCCCGCCGGGGCGGGCCAGCTCACCGGTGGCGATCGGGAACCACGGGATGAACGCCAGGTCGTTGCGCTCGCAGTACTCCAGCACGTCCTCGGCGCTGCGGTTGGCGAGGTTGTACAGGTTCTGCACCGAGGCGATCGTGGTGATCGCGCGCGACTCCTCGATCTGCGCCACGCTCACCTCGGACACCCCGATGTGTCGGATCTTGCCCTCCTGCCGCAACAGCGCCAGCTCGCCCAACTGGTCGGCGAGCGGCACCTTCGAGTCGATCCGGTGCAGCTGGTAGAGCGGGATCGTGTCCAGGCCGAGGTGGCGCAGGCTCAACTCACACTGCTGGCGCAGATACTCCGGGCGGCCCACCGGACGCCAGTCGCCCGGGCCGGAGCGGGTCAGCCCGGCCTTGGTCGCGATGACCAGGTCGTCGGCGTACGGGTGCAGGGCCTCGCGGATCAGCATCTCCGAGACGAACGGCCCGTACGAGTCGGCGGTGTCGATGAACGTCACGCCCAGCTCGACGGCCCGGCGCAGCACCCGGACCGCCTCCGCCGGGTCCTTCGGGTCACCCCAGACACCGGGGCCGGTGATCTGCATCGCCCCGTAACCGAGCCGGTTGACGGTGACGTCCCCGCCGATCCGGTAGGTGCCGGACGCCTTCGCGGGCTGCTCACTGATGTTTGTCGCCATTGGCAGATCATCCCCCGGAACTCGGCCGGTACACCGGGCGTCACCCGACTGTGTGCGCGGACACGTCACCCGGCCGCCGGGGTCAGATGCCGGCAAGCGCCCGGTCCGACAGGGGCGTCCGTGCGACGCTGGCGGGGCCGGTGCCGTTCGGCGCGACGGCGGAGGGAGCACCCATGGCGGGAGTGCCGCAGGTCAACTTCGCGCTCGACACGTACGAGTGCATCGTGATCTATCCCGGCGCGGCCGGACGGGTCCTGCCCGCCGAGACCGTGCAGCGTTTACAGGCCGAGCACGCCGAGCACATGCAGGCGCTCCAGCGAAGCGGCATCATCCTGGTCGCCGGTTCGGTGGACGGGCCGGCCCGCGAGCCGGAGCCACCGATCGGCTTCGGTCTGGCCCGCACCGGCAGCGTCGACGACGTCCGCAGCGTGTTGGAGGCCGACCCGGCGGTGCAGGCCGGGCTCTACCGGGTGGACGTGTTGACCTTCCTCTGCCCGGCCGGGTCGCTGGAGTTCCCCCTGATCAAGACCGAGAGCTGAGCTGTCGGTCAATCGGCGGTTGTCGTGATGACGACGGCGTTCGGCGGTGTGCCGGTGTTACGGTCGCGCCCTGCGAGGGCCGCCACCGGGGCGTACCCGGGAGCGTGGGGCGGCCCCGGTCGAGGAGTCGCCATGATCTCCGCCGCCACCCCCGATGTCGCGAGGGCCACCGCCCGGCTGCGCGCCCTGCTCGGCGACCGGCTGTACGAGCCCGGTGATCCCGCGTACGCCACCACCACCCGGCTCTGGAACGGCGCGGTGCAGCGCTCGCCCGCCCTGGTAGCCCACTGTCGGGACGCCGACGAGGTGGCCCACGCGGTCCGCATCGCCGCCCACTGTCACCTGCCCCTGTCGGGCCGCTCCGGCGGGCACGACTGGGCCGGCCGGGCGCTGCGCGACGGCGGCCTGGTGCTCGACCTCACCGGGCTGAACGCCGTCCGGGTCGACCCGGACGCGGCCACGGTGACCGTCGGCGGCGGCGTCACGGCCGCCGACCTGCTCGCCGCCACCCGACCGTACGACCTGGTGGTGCCCACCGGCACGGTCGGGGACGTGGGGATGGCCGGGCTCAGCCTCGCCGGCGGGTACGGCCCGCTCTGCGGCCGGTTCGGCCTGACGCTCGACAATCTGCTCGGCGCGGAGGTGGTCCTCGCCGACGGCCGCCGGGTCACCGCCGATCCCCGACACGACGCCGAGCTGTACTGGGCGCTGCGCGGCGGCGGCGGGAACGTCGGCGTGGTCACCGAGTTGCGGTTCCGCGCGCATCGGCTGCCCGGCGTGCTGGCCGGCATGATCATGTTCGCGCTGGCCGAGGCGCCGGCCGTGCTACGCGGCTACGGGGCGCTCATCGCCGAGGCTCCGGACGAGCTGACCGTGATGACCGGTTTCCTGCCCGGCCCGGCCGGCGAGCCGGTGTTCTTCGTCTGCCCGTTCTACAGCGGGCCGGACCTGGACGCCGGGTTGCCGTGGATGGACCGGCTGCGCGCCCTGGGCACCCCGCTCGTCGACCAGGTCGCCCCGATGCCGTACGCGGACGCCCTGCGGATGTTCGACGGCGGCATGGTCGACGGCAATCACTACCTGTTGCGTACGCGCTGGCTGCCCGCTCTCACCGACGGTGTGGCCGACGTGCTCGTCGACGCGGCCCGGCAGGTCAGCTCGCCGTTCTCGGCGCTGGCCGTGCACCACTTCCACGGTGCGGCCACCCGGGTCCGACTCGCCGACACGGCGTTCGGGCTGCGCACCGACCACCTGATGGCCGAGATCATCGCGGTCTGGCCGCCCGGCGAGCAGTCCGGGCCGCACCGCGAGTGGGCCGAGCGCACCTCGACGGCGCTCGCCCCGCACGCCCTGCCCGGTGGCTACCCCAACCTGCTCGCCCCGGAGGAGACCGACCGGGTCCGGCTCGCGTACGGCGCGAACTGGGCGCGGCTACGCCGGGCAAAGCGCCGCTACGACCCTCATGACCTGCTGACCGCGGTGCCCACCCTGCCGCCGTCGGTGCACCCACGGTGAGCCTTCCTCGGGAGCACCCCGACGGCGCACCCCGACGGAGGCGTACGATTCCCGGCGCGCGGTCGCCGTTGCCCGTCGCCACAACGTTCCCGGTGCGGTTCCGCCCGCCGGCCCGACGCGCGCCGCGCGTTGTTGGACACATGTTCCGCTGCCTGCAATGGGTCGGCCCCGAGTCCGACCTGAAGGAGAGACTAGCCTGATGGGCGTGACACGCCGCGTAAAGATCGTCTGCACCCTGGGTCCCGCCACCTCGTCCCCGGAGCGCATCCGGGGTCTTGTCGAGGCCGGCATGAACGTGGCGAGGCTCAACTTCAGCCACGGCAGCCACGCCGACCACGAGGCGGTCTACCGACTGGTCCGGGAGGCGTCCGAGGCGGCAGGTAAGCCCGTGGCGGTCCTCGCCGACCTGCAGGGCCCCAAGATCCGGCTCGGCAAGTTCGCCGACGGCCCCCACGACTGGCGCACCGGAGACTCGGTCGTGATCACCGGCGACGACATTCTCGGCACCAAGGAGCGGGTCTCCTGCACCTACCGCAAGCTGCCCTACGAGGTGAAGCCCGGTGACCGGCTGCTGATCGACGACGGCCGGGTCGCCGTCGAGGTCACCGACGTCACCGGCAACGACATCCGCTGCCTGGTCACCGAGGGCGGCCCGGTCTCCAACAACAAGGGCGTCTCGCTGCCCAACGTGGCGGTCAGCGTGCCCGCCATGTCGGAGAAGGACGCCGAGGACCTGCGCTTCTCCCTGGGCCTGGGCGTCGACCTGGTCGCGCTCTCCTTCGTCCGCTCGGCCGAGGACATCAAGCTCGTCCACAACATCATGGCCGAGGAGGGCGTCTACCGGCCGGTGCTGGCCAAGGTCGAGAAGCCGGAGGCGGTGGACCACCTCGAGGCCATCGTGCTGGCCTTCGACGGCGTGATGGTCGCCCGCGGTGACCTCGGTGTCGAGATGCCGCTGGACGAGGTCCCCCTGGTGCAGAAGCGCGCCGTGCAGCTGTGCCGGGAGAACGCCAAGCCGGTCATCGTGGCCACCCAGATGCTCGACTCCATGATCGAGAATTCCCGGCCCACCCGGGCGGAGGCCTCCGACGTCGCCAACGCGGTGCTCGACGGCGCGGACGCGGTCATGCTCTCCGGCGAGACAAGCGTCGGCAAGTACCCGGTGCTGACCGTCAGCACCATGGCCAAGATCGTGACGACCACCGAGTCCGGCTCGATCGGGGTGCCCCGGCTGCAGCACGACCCGCGTACCCACGGTGGCGCCCTCACCGTCGCCGCCTCGTCGATCGCCCGCGCCATCAACGCCAAGGCCCTGGTCGCCTTCTCGCAGACCGGTGACACCGTCCGACGGCTGTCCCGCCTGCACTGCGACCTGCCGCTGCTGGCGTTCACGCCGGTCCCCGAGGTGCGCGACCAGCTCGCCCTCACCTGGGGCGTGGAGACCTTCCTGATGCCGTTCGTGCAGCACACCGACGACATGTTCCGCCAGGTCGACCAGGCGCTGCTCGGCCTCGACCGGGCCAACCCCGGTGACTACGTGGTGATCGTGGCGGGCAGCCCGCCCGGCACCCCCGGCTCGACGAACACGTTGCGCGTACACCAGCTCGGCTCGCTTGTCGACGCCGCGTCGGCGCGGGCGCTGCAATGAGCGACGGTCGGGTCGCGGTCGGCCAGGCGGCTGTCGACCAGCTGCTGGAAGTGCTGGACCTCGACCCGACCGGGGACATGGCCTTCCGGGGGATGAGCCCCCCGGTCGGCCCACAACGGGTGTACGGCGGCCAGGTCGCCGGCCAGGCCCTGGTCGCCGCCGGCCGCACCGTCGACCCGGAGCGGTTCGTGCACTCGCTGCACGGCTACTTCGTCCGCCCCGGCGACCCGGCCGAGCCGATCGCGTTCCAGGTGGAGAACATCCGCGACGGCAGGTCCTTCTCGGTCCGCCGCGCGGTCGCCCTCCAGCACGACAAGCCGATCTTCTTCATGTCGGCGTCGTTCCAGCGGGCCGAGGAGGGCCTGGACCACCAGGTCACGGCCCCCCTGGACGTGCCGCCGCCGCAGGACGTCCCGACGATGACCGACCGGCTCTCCCGTTACCCGGAGCGGCTCGGGATCTGGGGCCAGATCCCGCGGCCGATCGACGTGCGCTACGTCGGCGAGCCCGGTTGGGTTCGTCCCGGCGACCGGCCGGCCGACCCGCACCAGCGCGTCTGGATGCGCATCGACGGCAAACTGCCCGACGATCCGCTGCTGCACGCCTGCGCGCTCACCTACGCCTCGGACCTCACCCTGCTGGACTCGGTGCTCTCCGCGCACGGCGAGGTGTGGGGGCCGGGCGGGTTGGTCGGCGCGAGCCTGGACCACGCGCTCTGGTTCCACCGGCCGTTCCGCGCCGACGAGTGGTTCCTCTACGACTGCCTGAGCCCATCGGCGTCCGGCGCTCGTGGGTTGGCCACCGGCCGGATGTTCACCACGGACGGCCAGCAGATCGCCAGCGCCGTCCAGGAGGGCCTGCTGCGCCGCGTGGGCGCCTGACGCTGCGCTCGCGCCTGACGCTGCGCTGCCTCCCCACCAGACCCCGGGCGGTGCTCACACCGCTCAGGCCTGGTGGATGGCCTCGCCAGCGATCTCGATCTGCACCGTCTTGCCGACCAGGACCCCGCCGCTCTCCAAGAGGACATTCCAGAGCAGGCCATAGTCCTCGCGGTCGATCTCGGCCGTCGCGCTGAACCCGAAGATGTTCTGCCCGTACGGATCGCGACGAGCGCCGCCGAAATTCACCTCCAGGTCGACGGCCCTGGTGATTCCTTTCACGGTCAACTCACCGGTCAGCACGAATCGCCCGGGGACGCCCTCGGACTGCGGCGGAACAATCGGACTCCGGCCGCGCCCACCGAGCCGGTGGCTACGCAGGCGGGCCCATTGGAAGATGGGATCCTCCTGGCCCTGCCATTTGATGCCGGTGCTTCGATATTCGAGGGTGGGATAGCGCTCCACGTCGAGGAAGTCGGCACTCTTCAGATGCGTGTCCCGGTCGATGCTGCCGGTGGTGATGCTCGGCGTGGAGATGGTCGCCGTCACCGAGGAGAGCAGGGGGTCCTCCGCCACGAAGATCTGTGCGGTGGCCTCGGCGAACTCGCCACGCACCGGGCTCACCATCATGTGCCGGGACAGGAAACCGATCCGCTTGTGCGCCTGATCGAGAAGATAGGTGCCAGCGACCGGGATGGTCATGCCATCCCAGGTGCGTGTGGCGATATCGGTCATCGTGTTGCCTTCCCCCCGATGTATATCAATGTGCTGCCCGACGCCGCCGCAACGGACTGCCGGTCACGCCCCCGCCCAGCATAAGGACGTCCCATGCCGCCATTCCGGCCCCCACCTTACGATGGATCATGACGCACATTGACTGGTCCTCGACGACGGCCGCAACCGGCACGAATTGCACGGATCCCATCGATGCCTAATCCGATCGGCCGAGGGTGGCCCGCCCGGCCGGTTGACCGGGGGCTAACCTTGCCGACATGCGCCTCTCCGCCCGGGTCGACTATGCCCTCCGCGCGGCCGCCGAGCTTGCCGCGACGGCCAGTGGTCCTGGGCGCGGCCGGCCCGTCACGGCCGACCAGATCGCCCGTGCCCAGGAGATCCCGCCGAAGTTCCTGGAGAGCATCCTGTTGCAACTGCGCCGGGGCGGCATCGTGCACGCCCAGCGCGGCCCGGAGGGTGGCTACTGGTTGGCCCGCCCGGCCGAGGAGATCTCGCTCGCCGAGGTGATCCGGGTGATCGACGGGCCGCTCGCCCACGTCCGCGGGCAGCGCCCTGAGCAGCTCGGTTACCACGGCCCCGCCCGCGCGCTCCAAGAGGTCTGGATCGCCCTGCGGGCCAGCGAACGGGAGATCCTGGAACTGGTCAGCGTCGCCGACGTGGCCGCGGGCACCCTGCCCGCGCGGATCACCGAGCTGGTCGCCGACCCACGCGCCTGGATCTGAGCGCCGACCCGCTCCCCGGCCGGCGCTGTCAGCGTCATGTCGGCCGCTCCGTCGCACGGCTAGCGCCCTGCACGTGGGCCGCCGGCCGTGAATGTAGGCCGCGCCCCGGTCGCGTCGCCCGGTGGTGTCCCATCCACCGATCTGAGGCTTGACCCCGGCCGCCCCGTGCCGCATTGTCGACCAAGTCGATAGGAGATGCCGAAAAGTCAGGGGGCGCTCGTGCGCAAGCTACTGGTCCTCGCTCTGGTCGGGCTCGTCGCGCAGCTGATCGACGGCTCGCTCGGCATGGCGTACGGGCTGACCTCGTCCACTCTGCTGCTGGTCGCCGGGGTCGCCCCGGCTGCCGCCTCGGCCTCGGTGCACCTGGCCGAGATCGGCACCACGCTGGCCGCCGGGGTGGCGCACTGGCGCTTCGGCAACGTCGACTGGCGGGTGGTGACCCGCATCGCCCTGCCCGGCGCCATCGGTGCCTTCGCCGGTGCCACCCTGCTCAGCTCGATCTCGACCGAGGTAGCCGCCCCGTGGATGGCCGGCATCCTCTTCACGCTGGGCGCGTACCTGCTGGTTCGCTTCGCCCGACCGCTGCGTACCGACCGGGTCGGCAGCCGGCTACGCGGACGTTTCCTCGGACCCCTGGGCCTGGTTGCCGGCTTCGTCGACGCGACCGGCGGCGGCGGGTGGGGGCCGGTGGCCACCCCGGCGCTGCTGGTCTCCGGCCGCATGGAGCCCCGCAAGGTGATCGGTTCGGTGGACACCGCGGAGTTCGTCGTGGCCGGTGCGGCCAGTGTCGGCTTCCTGATCGGGTTGGGCTCCGAAGGGTTCCTGCTCCCGACCGTCGCCGCGCTGCTGATCGGCGGGCTCATCGCCGCCCCCCTGGCCGCCTGGTTGGTGCGCATCGTGCCCGCCCAACTGCTGGGCGCGACGATCGGCGGCGTGATCGTGCTGACCAACGCCCGCACGCTGATCCGCTCCACCGGACTCGACGGCCCGGTCCGCCCCGTCATGTACGCCCTGTTGGCCGCCGGCTGGTTGGCCGCCCTGGTGCTGGCCGTGCGCGCCCTTCGCCGCACCCGCCGGGTCCGCGCCGAGGCTGCCGTAGCCGCCGCGAGCGCTTCCCCCGCCGCGACCGCGTCCGCCGAGTCGCCCGACGTTGCTTCCGCCGGCGCGGTCGAGGCCGATCTCGCCGCCACGGGTACGCCCACCCCACGCTGAAGCCGCCCCCACCCGCCCCCCGCCCCGGTCGGCCAGCGCCACCCCGGGGCGGGCGTGCGCCCGCAGCAGCCAAGGCGAGGCAAGCCAAGGCGAGGCAAGCCAAGGCGAGGCAGGGCCGGTACGGCATCGAACAACGGTCATCGATGTTGCGATCCGGAAAGCGCTTGCCCTACGATGCGCGGTGAGTCGGATCCGCGAGTTCCAGGGCGTCTTACCCCCGATCAGATCGCCGTCCGCCGCCGTGGCGGCGGGACGGGTCCATCGCGCGTCCTGGGCAGGGCCGGTGGGCCGCCGCGATCATCCGCGGATCCTCGGAGGCAGTCCATGCACCCGTCCAGACATCGGCTGATCCTGCTCGCTGGCACGACGGCGGCCGCCGTCGTGGCTGGCACCCTCGGCACGGTGGTCGCCTCGGCCGCCGCCGTCGGCTGCCGGGTCGACTATCAGATCACCAACCAGTGGCAGGGCGGCTTCGGCGCCAACGTCACCGTCACCAATCTCGGCGACCCGGTCGACGGGTGGGCCCTCACCTGGTCGTACGCCGCCGGGCAGCAGGTCGCCCAGGCGTGGAGCGCCACCGTCACCCAGTCCGGCGCTCAGGTCACCGCACGTAACGTCGACTACAACGCCGCCATCGCCACCAACGGCGCCGCCGCGTTCGGCTTCAACGCTTCGTGGACCGGCAGCAATCCGGTGCCGACCAGCTTCGCGCTCAACGGCACCGCCTGCACCGGCGCCCCGGCCACCGACGGACCGACCACCCCGCCGCCGACCACGCCACCGCCCACCACGCCACCCCCGACCACGCCACCGCCCACCACTCCACCGCCCACCACGCCGCCGGCCGGGGCGAAGCAGATGGAGAACCTGGACCGAGGGTTGATCAGCGTCCGTTCCGGCAGTGGCAACCTGGTCTCCTGGCGGCTGCTCGGCACCGAGACCTCCGGGGTGGCGTTCCACCTCTACCGGGGCTCGACCAGGGTCAACGCCAGCCCGATCACCGGCGCCACAAGCTACCTCGACAGCGGCGCGGCGGCCGGCTCGGCGTACACCGTGCGGGCCGTGGTCGGCGGCGTCGAGCAGGCGGCGTCGGCGCCGGCCCTGCAGTTCGGCGCGGGCTACCTGGACGTGCCGTTGCAGGTCCCGGCCGGCGGCACCACCCCCAGCGGGGAGGCATACACCTACAGCGCCAACGACGCCTCCGTCGGTGACCTCAACGGTGACGGCACCTACGAGATCGTGCTCAAGTGGGACCCGTCGAACGCCAAGGACAACTCCCAGTCCGGCTACACCGGAAACGTCTACGTCGACGCGTACACACTGACCGGCACCCGGTTGTGGCGGATCGACCTGGGCCGCAACATCCGCGCCGGCGCCCACTACACCCAGTTCCAGGTGTACGACTACGACGGCGACGGCCGCGCCGAGGTGGCCATGAAGACCGCCGACGGCACCCGCTCCGGCACCGGCCAGCTCATTGGCTCGTCGTCGGCGGACTACCGCAACTCCAGCGGCTACGTGCTGTCCGGCCCGGAGTACCTGACCATGTTCAACGGGCAGACCGGCGCGATCGCCTCGACCGTCTCCTACGACCCGCCGCGCGGCACGGTGTCGTCCTGGGGCGACTCGTACGGCAACCGGGTGGACAGGTTCCTCGCCGGCACCGCGTACCTGGACGGGCAGCGCCCCTCGCTGATCATGGCCCGGGGTTACTACACCCGCGCGGTCATCGCCGCGTGGGACTTCCGCAGCGGCACGCTGACCAAGCGCTGGACGTTCGACTCGAACGCCTCCGGCAACGGCGCCGCCGCCGGCCAGGGCAACCACCAGCTCTCCGTCGCCGACGTCGACGCCGACGGCCGCCAGGAGATCGTCTACGGCGCGGCCACCATCGACGACAACGGTCGACTGCTCTACTCGACCGGAAACGGGCACGGCGACGCGATGCACGTCGGTGACCTCGACCCGGGCCGCGCCGGCCTGGAGGTGTTCAAGGTCGACGAGGACGCCAGCAAGCCCAGCTCCTGGTTCGCCGACGCGCGTACCGGTCAGATCCTTTGGTCCACACCGGCCTCGGGTGACAACGGCCGGGGGGTCTCCGCCGACATCTGGGCCGGCAGCCCCGGTGCGGAGTCGTGGTCGTCAGCGGTCGCCGGTCTGGCGAACACCAGAGGTCAGAACATCGGCCGCAAGCCGTCGTCGGCGAACTTCCTCGCCTGGTGGGACGGTGACCCGGTGCGGGAGCTGCTCGACGGCACGAAGATCGACAAGTACGGCACCGGTGGCGAGACCCGGCTGCTCACCGGCAGCTCGGTGGCGTCCAACAACGGCACCAAGTCGACCCCGGCGCTCTCCGGCGACATCCTGGGTGACTGGCGGGAGGAGGTGATCTGGCGAACCACCGACAGCCGGGCCCTGCGCATCTACAGCACGCCCACGCCGACAAGCACCCGGATCCACACCCTGATGCACGACCCGCAGTATCGGGTGGCGATCGCGTGGCAGAACACCGCCTACAACCAGCCGCCACACCCGGGGTTCTTCATCGGCGACCAGATGGCCAGCCCACCCACCCCGAACATCTACCTACGTTGATCTGACCCCTGGTGATCCCGAGCGGGGTCGCCTAGGGTGGCAGGCACCGGGCCGCAGCCGCGGAATCCGCTCAGCTCCGGCCCGGTGCGCCACACCGCGGCATTCCCGACCCGTCCCGACCGGGAATGCCGTACCACCACCGGCACCAACATTAGGCAGCGTCGGGGTCGCCAGGGTGACGCTGACGTGAAGATCGTGTTTCATGCGTCCCGGTGCAGACCGCCCGCCACCTGCTCGGCAACCAACTCGTAGGACCGCACCCGGTCGGCGACGTCGTACACGAGCGTGGTCAGCATCAGCTCGTCCGCGCCGGTGCGTTCCACCAGCTCGGTGAGCTGCCGGCGCACCGTCTCCGGCGAGCCCATCGCCTGACCGTCGCGGCGTTGCAGGACGAACTCCCGCTCGATCTCGGAGTACGGGTACGCCGCCGCCTCGTCGGGCGTCGACAGCGGCTCCGGCCGCCCGGAGCGCAACTTCAGGAACGACAGGGCGCTCGGCCCGGCCAACCATTCGGCCCGCTCGTCGGTCTCCGCGCACACCGCGTTGACCGCCACCATCGCGTACGGCTTGTCCAGCCACTGCGACGGCCGGAAGTTCTGCCGGTACAGCGCCAGCGCCGGCAGGGTGTTGGCCGAGCTGAAGTGGTGCGCGAACGAGAACGGCAGACCCAGCAGGCCGGCGAGCTGGGCGCTGAAGCCGCTGGAGCCCAGCAGCCACACGGCCGGCTGCTCACCGCGGCCCGGCGTGGCCACGATCTGCCCCGGCTTAGCCCCGCTGAAGTAGTTCATCAGGTCGGCCAGTTCACGCGGGAAACCCTCCGCGGACAGGCCCTCCATGGTGCGCCGCAACGCCAGCGCGGTCACCTGGTCGGTGCCCGGGGCCCGCCCGATGCCCAGGTCGATCCGACCCGGGTGCAGGGCCTCCAGGGTGCCGAACTGCTCGGCGACCACCAGGGGCGCGTGGTTGGGCAGCATCACCCCACCCGACCCGAGGCGGATCGTCGACGTGTTCGCCGCCAGGTGCGCCAACAGCACCGCGGGGGCGGAGCTGGCGATCGCCGGCATGTTGTGGTGTTCGGCCACCCAGAACCGGTGGTAGCCCAACTCCTCGGTGCGGCGGGCCAACTCGGTGGTGGCCTCCAGGGCCGCGCCGACGGTGGTGCCCTTGGCGACCGGGGCAAGATCAAGAACAGACAACGGTACGGTGATCACACGGTCAGCCAACCCGTCACCGACCGGCTTTGTTCCGGCATGCGGGTTTTCGTCGGCCACCTCACCCGCCGCTCAGCCCATCCCGCGCGCCTGCTCGAAGATCAGACTGGTCTGCGTGTGCTGCACCACCGGATCCACCGCCAGATGGTCCAGCACGAAGTCGCGCAGCGCGTCACCCGACGCCGCCCGCACGTGCAGCACGTAGTCCTCCGCGCCGGCCACGTGGAACACCGACACCACCCCCGGCAGCCGCACCGACCGGGCCCGGAAGGCATCCACCGCCGCCCGCTCGTGCGCGGTCAACCGCACCGACACCAACGCCTGCAACGGCAGGCCGAGCGCCGCCGGATCCACCTCGGCGTGAAAACCACGGATCGCACCACGCTCGCGCAGCGCCCGGGTACGCGTCAGACACGTCGACGGCGCCACCCCCACCCGCTCGGCGAGGGCGTTGTTCGGCAGGCGGCCGTCGGCGGCCAGCTCGCTCAGGATGGCGCGGTCCACCTCGTCGAGGGCCGGATACGGCCGCACATCGTTCGGCTCAGGAGACATCCGGCCATCCTCGCCCGAATCCTTCGCTGAAACCACCGCGCCCGACAGAATCATCTGCCGAGCCGTTGCTTCGCAGGCGGAAGATGTTCGACGCTACCCGGCATGACAACGATGGACACCCGGGCCGTACACGCCGGTCGCGACGACCTCCGCACCCTCGGCGTGCACGTACCGCCCATCGACCTGTCCACCACCAACCCACTGCCCTCGGTCGACGACGGCGGCGCCGCGTACGAACAACTCGCCACCGGCGGCACCCTCCCCAGCGAGGGCGGCGCCGTCTACCAACGACTCTGGAACCCCACCGTCGCCCGCTTCGAAAGCGCCCTCGCCGAGCTGGAAGGCACCGCACAGGCTGTCGCCTTCGCCAGCGGCATGGCGGCCCTCACCGCCACCCTGCTCGCCGCCGCCCGCGACGACCGCCGGCACGTCGTCGCCGTCCGACCCCTCTACGGCGGCACGGACCACGTCCTCGCCACCGGCCTGCTCGGCACCACCGTCACCTGGGCCCGCCCCGACGAGGTCGCCGCCGCCATCCGACCCGACACCGCGCTCGTCATCGCCGAGACGCCCGCCAACCCCACCCTCGACCTGGTCGACATCGCCGCCCTCGCCGCCGCGGCCGGCGACGTCCCGCTGCTCGTCGACAACACCGTCGCCACCCCCGTCCTGCAACAACCCGCCCGGCACGGCGCCGCCCTCGTCCTGCACAGCGCCACCAAGAGCATCGGCGGGCACGGCGACGTCCTCGCCGGCGTCGTCGCCTGCGACGACACCTGGGCCACCCGACTACGCCAGGTCCGCGCGGTCACCGGCGCGATCCTGCACCCACTCGGCGGCTACCTGCTGCACCGCGGCCTGCAGACCCTGCCGCTGCGCGTGCGCGCCCAACAGGCCAGCGCCGAGAAGCTCGCCGGCTGGCTCGCCGGCCACCCCGCCGTACACCGGGTGCACCACCCCTCGGCGAACGACCCGGCGGCGCTGGTCGGGCGTCAGATGTCCGGACCCGGCAGCCTGCTCGCCTTCGAGGTACGCGGCGGCGCACCCGCCGCGGCCACCGTCGCCGGCGCCTGCCAGCTCATCACGCACGCGGTGTCCCTCGGCGGCGTGGACACCCTGATCCAGCACCCCGCCTCGCTCACCCACCGCCCCGTCGACGGCGACGCCAAACCCGCCGCCGGTCTCCTGCGCCTCTCGGTCGGCCTGGAAGACCCCGAGGACCTGCGCGCCGACCTCGCCCAGGCCCTCACCACGATCGCCTGACCGGCGGCCGGTCCACGATCGCCTGACCGGCGGCCGGTCCACGATCGCCTGACCGGCGGCCGGTCACCGCAGCTCGCGGTTGCCCAACACCCGCGTCGGCGAGCCCTGCCGGGCCACCCGCAGCATCGCGCGACCGATCCCGTCGGTGGTGGTGACCTGGTTCGGCAGCAACCGCCGCAGCACCGGGACGAGTGGGCGCGTGACCGCGTACGCCAACCGGTACCACCGGGTCTTCGACACCGCCCCGTACGTCGGCTGGATGAAACCCGGTCGCGCCGCGTAGCCGTTGGGCAGCAGCTCGATGATCGCGTTCTCGGCGCGACCCTTGACCCGCGCCCACATCACCCGGCCCCGACCCGACGAATCGGTCCCCTGACCCGAGACGTAGACGAACGTGACCTGCGGGCTCACCTCGGCCAACAGTCGCGCCGCCGCGAGCGGGTAGTCGTAGCTGACCTTCGTGTACGCCGCCTCGTCGAGGCCCAGCGAGGAGACCCCCAGGCAGTAGAAACAGGCGTCCACGCCGGTCAGCTCGCCGCGCACCGGGTCCAGCTCGCCCACGTCCGCGACCGTCAGCTCCCGCAGCTTCGGATCCTGCCGGCCGGTCGGCCGCCGGCCGACGGTCACCACCTCCCGCACGTCCTCGGCGAGCAGGCACTCCCGCAACACGCCCTGGCCGACCATGCCTGTCGCGCCGAAGATGACCACCCGCATCAGTTCCCACCCCTGTCGTCGACCCGGTAACCGGCCATCCGCCCGCGCGTCGATCAGGCTCCCACGATCGGCACGACCCACGCGAGGCGCGGCTCAGGTCTTCGGGCCGACGTGCCGGTCCAGCGCGGCGACCGCAGCCCGCCGCGCCACCGAGAGCGAGTTGCGCCGGTTCATCCGCCAGGCGATGCCCAGCAGGTCGAGCGCCCACTGGCACAGCGCCATGATGTCGGCCGACTCGTTGACGAACATGTAGCGCGGATAGACGTAATGCCGCCCTCGGGTGGTGACTCGGTTGGCAGTGCGGCAGCCGTCGGAGTGGAACAGCCCACGCAGGAAATCGCCCGGGTGTCGTTCGAGGATTGGTCGCTGCCAGTCGGTCAGGACGATGGGGCGCTCGTGCTTCTTGCCGGGGCCGTGCTGCGGGAGCAGGCACGGCCAGTGGGTGCCGCTGCTCTCGATCGAGATGCAGCCCTGCTTGGGGATCCTCTGCACACGCGCGGCGAGCACTGCGAGCATGGCGGCCTCGCACGCGTCGGTGAGATTCGGATAGATGGCCGTGCAAGCGATTCGGAGCACCGGGACCTTCGGTGACATGGCCAGATGACCGTCGCCCAGGTAGAGACCGAGCAGGTAGGCATAGGCGGCGGGCTCCGTCGGATTCTCGACATCCGGCCGGCATCGGAAGCACCGTAGCTCCGTGCCGCGCTTCACCGGTTCGGGTCGATCGACGCACCAGTGCCAGACCGTGGCGTACGGCAGGGAGAGCGTGCGAGCTACTTCGTGGATGTTGTGTCCGCGAGCGCGGAGGGCGCGGGCCCGTACGCGCAGTTCAGATGGGTGCACAGCACGATTTTGGAACAGCCGTACGACACTTTTGGTGCCCCCGGTGGGATTCGAACCCACACTGTCGGAGGTTTGAGCTCCGCTTCTCTGCCGGTTGGAATACGGGGACGCTTGGCCGAATGCTGTGGTGGCCTCCCATAGGTTACCTACTACGCTGAGGGCGGTGACACCCGGCTGGGCGGGTGACGCGTTCGAACTGGTGGGGGTAGGGCTGGTGGCTGAGATGCCGACGGATGCCGAGCGCAGGCGCGTGTTGATCGCCGAGGATGAGGCGCTGATCCGGCTGGACCTCGCCGAGATGCTTGTCGAAGAGGGTTACGAGGTGGTGGGGGAGGCCGGTGACGGCGAGACAGCCGTCCGCCTCGCCGAGGAGCTGAAGCCCGATCTGGTCATCCTCGACATCAAGATGCCGATCATGGATGGGCTGGCCGCCGCCGAGCGGATCGCCGGCGCCCGGATCGCTCCGGTGATCATCCTGACCGCGTTCAGCCAGCGTGACCTGGTGGAGCGGGCGCGGGCGGCGGGCGCGATGGCGTACCTCGTGAAGCCCTTCCAGAAGAGCGACCTGGTCCCGGCGGTGGAGATCGCGCTGTCGCGCTACTCCGAGGTCGCGGCCCTGGAGGCGGAGGTCGCGAGCCTGACCGACCGCCTGGAGATCCGCAAGGCGGTGGAGCGCGCCAAGGGCGCGTTGATGACCACGTACGGGATGACCGAGCCGCAGGCGTTCAAGTGGATCCAGCGCACGGCGATGGACCACCGGATGACCATGAAAGAGGTCGCCGAGCGGATCCTCGCGGAGACCGCCGGCGGCGAGGTGTCGCAGCAGCCGACTGTCTGAGTCCCCGACCCGCGCGAACCGGCCGCGCCGGGCCACCGCGCGCGGCCTGCGGTGGTTAGCATCGGCCGGTGTCCGTCCGACGGGTGATCGCGGTGTCCGGCCTCTTCGCGCTGCTGCTCGCCGGGTGCGACGGGCCGAGGGCGCCCGGCGACGCCGAGTCGACGCCGGTCGCCGCGCCGGCGCTGCGGCCGGATTGGCAACCCCTGGCGCTGCCGGCGCCGCCCGGTGGCGCGGGCCGTCCTCTCATCCGCGACGCGACGGCGTGCGCGGGTCGCTGGTTCGTGGTCGGTGGCGTGCTCGACGCCCAGGGCGGCACCCGACCGGCGGCGTGGACCAGTGTGGACGGTGCGACCTGGACGGTGCGGCCGGTGCGGCCGGATTCCTTCTACGGTCGGCAGAACGTGTTCCTGTCGGCGGCCTGCCGGGACGGGAGGGCGGCGCTGATCGGCGCCAAGGTCGGCGGCGCGCACGGCAACCCGCGGGTGAGCACGTGGCGTCAGGTGGCCGATGGCGCGTTCGTCGAGGTGCAGGCGTCGTTCGAGACGTACGGCGGGCCGAAGGCGGTGAACGTCTCCCGACTGACGGCCGGTGCGGCGGGCTGGTTGATCGTCGGTAACCGTTCGGCGGGTGCGGCCTCCTGGGTGTCGTCGCCGGACGCGGCGGAGTTCGCGTTGGTCGAGGGCGCGCCGGAGTTGGCCAGTGACGCGGTGGGGGTGACCTGGGCGTTCGACGCGGTGGCGACGTCCGCGGGTTGGCTGGCGGTGGGGGGAATGCTGCCGGCCGGTCGGATCGACCGTGACCCGGCGGTGTGGTCGTCGCCGGACGGGCGCTCGTGGCGGCGCACGGTGTTGCCGGGCGGGTCGGAGTACGAGGAGTTGCAGCGGGTGACGCTCGTCGGCGGGGTGCCGGTGGCGGTCGGGCTGCGTGGGGGGACGTTCGGCGCGTGGCGGCAGGAGGCCGGGGGCTGGGTGGCCGGTGGGACGTTCGGGCGGTGGGCCGGGGCCGGGGTGCAGGCGGTGGCGTCGCTGGTGTCGTCGGGGGATCGGCTGTTCGCCGCGGTGACCGACGGGGCGCGGCACTCGGTGTGGGTGTCGACGGATCGGGGTGGGTCGTGGCGGGAGGTCACGATGCCGCTCGACGTGCCGGCGGGCGTCGATCGGGACGTGACGCTGGTGGCGGTGGGTGACCGGTGGTGGTTGGCGGCGGACGACGGCACGCGAGCCGGGTTGTGGTGGGCCGCCGGCCCGGGAGTCTGAAAGCCGACGGTGCCCCGAGGTGCCACCCCCGGCCGCCAGAGTTGACGCTGCTTCCGCTGCTCAGCGGGGGTTTTTTCGGCGGGCAGGGGTCCCCGTGAGCGCGGGCGGACTGCGCCCGGGCGCGGGCTTAAGGACCGATTGACGGATTCACCTGTTACGGGCATCGACATGATTGCCCACGTCTTCGTAACGGTTTCGCAGACCCAGCCTTCAGGCCTTCCGGGACGGTATGTCGTGTCGGTACGCTCCGCCATCACGAGCCGTAACGCAGGGGGAGTCCCTGCGGGGTGGGTGGAATTGCGGTCTGCTGCTGTCGCCGTCGCAACGGGTCAGCCGCGTCCGCATCTGGAGGAGGTCAGGAAGCCGTGAGGCGAAGCTATGTACGGGCGCTGGGCGCGGTTGCGCTCGCCGCGACCCTGGTGGTCTCGGCTGGTTGCCAGGATTCTGGTGGCGGCGACGATAAGGCCGCGTCCGGTGACTGCGGTGGCAAGATCGCGATCTTCGGCGCGTTCACCGGTGACAACGCGGGTCTGGTGATCCCGTCGCTCAACGGTGCGAATCTCGCCCTGGAGCAGTTCAACGCGGCGAACCCGAACTGCAAGGTCACCATGCAGCAGTTCGACACCCAGGGTGACCCTGCGGTGGCGACGCCGTTCGCGAACCAGATCGCGGGGGACAACTCGTTCCTCGGTGTCATCGGTGGTCACTTCTCCGGTGAGTCGGACGCGACGATGCCGATCTACCAGGCCGCTGGCCTGGCGATGGTCAGCCCGTCGGCGACCCGCACGGACCTGACCCAGAAGGGCAACACGTCCTTCTACCGGGTGGTCGGCAACGACGGCACGCAGGCCGGCGCGGTGGCGAGCTACCTGAAGACGCAGAACGCGCAGAAGGTCTTCCTGGTCGATGACGCCAGCGCGTACGGCGCGGGCATCACCGAGGAGCTGGGCAAGCAGCTCGGCCCGCTGATCGTGAACAAGGACAAGATCCAGGAGCGGCAGGCGCAGTTCGACGCCACCATCTCCAAGATCAAGTCGGCGCAGGCTGACTTCGTCTTCTACGGCGGCTACACCCGTGAGGCCGCTCCGCTGGTGAAGCAGATGCGTGCCGCAGGTGTCCAGGCCAAGTTCGTCGGCCCGGACGGTCTCTACGACCCGGCGTTCCCGGCGGGTGCCTCCGGCGGCGCCGAGGGCGCGATCATCACCTGCCCGTGCCTCCCGGCTGACAAGGCCGGCGGCACCTTCTCGGCCGACTACCAGAAGAAGTTCGGCATCCCGCCGGGCTCCTACGGTGCCGAGGGCTTCGACGGCGCGACGATCTTCCTGGACGCCTTCAAGGCCGGCAAGAAGACCCGGGCGGACATCCTGGCGTTCGTCAAGGCGTACGACAAGCAGGGTGTGTCGAAGTACATCAAGTTCGACTCCAAGGGCGACGTCGACCCCTCGAAGGTCGTCATCTGGGCCTACCAGATCAAGGGCACGGCTATCGAGGCGCTGCAGGAGCTCAAGCTCAGCTGACGCCCACGAAATGGAGTGCGGCCGGGGTGTCTCACCCCGGCCGCACTCGATTCAAGGAGACCCCCGGTGCATTTCGATGAACTGATCGGCCATCTCGGCCAGCACACGGTCGATGGCCTGTCCAAGGGCGCCATCTACGCCCTGATCGCCCTTGGTTACACCCTCGTCTATGGCGTCCTTCGTCTGATCAACTTTGCGCACTCCGAGGTCTTCATGGTCGGCACCTTCTCGGTGCTGATCCTGTGGACCCAGCTCGGGGTGCAAAATAACCCGCCCATCGGCCAGGCGATCCTGCTCCTGGTGCTTGGCCTGGTCGTCGCGGCAGTCGCCTCGGGCGGCACCGCTCTGGCGCTGGAGCGGATCGCGTACCGGCCGCTGCGGCGTAAGAACGCGCCGCCGCTGATCTTCCTGATCACGGCGATCGGTCTGTCGCTGGTCTTCGTGGAGCTCTTCGGGCAGGTGCTGCCGAAGCTGCTCGGTGGCGTGCTGCCGGAGGCGTTCGGCCGGCCCCGGCAGATCGTCGGTATGCCGACGATCATCCAGCAGGAAACCCTGTTCACCATCGGCAACACGGCGATCACGAACATTCAGCTGATCGTCTTCGTCGCGGCGGTGGCGATGATGGCGGTGCTGGACTGGTTCATCAACCGCACCCGCTACGGCCGGGGTGTGCGGGCGGTGGCCCAGAACCCGGAGACCGCCGCGTTGATGGGCGTCAACCAGGAACGCGTGATCATGCTGATCTTCGTGCTGGGTGGCATCATGGCCGGCGCCGCCGCGCTGTTGTGGAGCATGCGGTTCGGCTTCACCCAGAACAGCATCGGCTTCGTGCTGGGCCTGAAGGCGTTCACCGCCGCGGTCCTGGGCGGCATCGGAAACCTGCGCGGCGCGCTGCTCGGTGGCCTCTTCCTCGGCATCGTCGAGGTGTACGGCGCCACGCTCTTCGCGTCCAACTGGGAGGACGTCATCGCCTTCGTGGTGCTGATCGTGGTGCTGATGTTCCGGCCCACCGGCCTGTTGGGTGAGTCGCTCGGGAGGGCCCGCGCATGATCGACAAGATTCGCTCCGCAGACCGCCGCCGGGTCGGCATGCTGACCTCCATCGGCGACCGCTGGCGGGCGCTCACGAAGTGGCAGCAGGCCCTCGGGCTCGCCGCCTTCGTGGCGATCCTCTACTACCTGCCACTGCTCGGCATCCCGGGCCTGACCTGGTTGCGTACCGACTCGATCGAGGGCGGTAACAACTGGGCCGGTGTGCTCTTCATCTGCGCCATCTACGTGCTGGTCGCGATCGGCCTGAACGTGGTGGTCGGCCTCGCCGGCCTGCTCGACCTCGGCTACATCGGCTTCTTCGCCATCGGGGCGTACAGCGTTGCGCTGTTCGGTTCGGTGAACTCGCCCGTGGTCAAGTGGATCCAGCAGGAGTTCAACCTGCCGCCGACCTGGGCGGTGACCTGGGCGATCTGCCTGTTCATCGCGATCGTGCTGACGATGATCTCCGGGGTGCTGCTGGGCTGGCCGACGCTGCGCCTGCGCGGTGACTACCTGGCCATCGTGACCCTCGGCTTCGGCGAGATCATCCGGATCGTGGCCCGCAACGCCACCGGCCTGACCAACGGCCCGGTCGGCATCTCGGCCATCCCCGGCCCGGAGGGCGCGCCGTCGCCGGACAACAAGGTCTTCGGTCTGATCGACGCGAAGCCCTGGTACTGGTTGGCGATCACCTTCGTGCTGGTCATGGTGTTCCTGGTCCGTCGGCTGGAGCACAGCCGGGTCGGTCGGGCCTGGTTGGCCGTCCGGGAGGACGAGGACGCCGCCGCGGTGATGGGCGTGTACCCGTTCAAGTTCAAGCTCTGGGCGTTCGCCATCGGCGCGGCGCTCGGCGGCCTGTCCGGCTTCCTGTTCGGCAGCCGGAACGCGTTCATCGACCCGACCCAGTTCAACGCGAACCTCTCGATCCTGTTCGTCGCCATGGTCGTGGTCGGTGGATCCGGCAACATGATCGGCGTCTCGCTCGGCGCGGTGCTGCTGGCGTACCTGCCGGAGCGGTTCCGCGACTTCGCCGACTACCGGTGGCTGGTCTTCGGTCTGGCCATGGTCCTGGTGATGATCCTGCGTCCGCAGGGCCTGGTCCCGAGTCGGCGGCGTGCCCGCGAGTTGAAGGACCGCGCGGCAGAGGCAGAGGAGGCGCCCGCTCATGTCTGACCAGCCCACCAGCACCGCGACGCCGAAGATCCCCACCCAACCGGGGCCTCGGTCGGTGCTGCTCGAAGTCGACGACGTCACGCTCCGCTTCGGCGGTGTGGTCGCCCTCGACAAGATTAATTTCCAGATCTACGAGGGCGAGATCCTCGGCCTCATCGGGCCCAACGGTGCCGGTAAGACCACCAGCTTCAACGTCATGACGGGGGTCTACAAGCCGACCTCGGGGGCCGTCCGGTTCCGCGGCCAGCGGGTGACCGGCCGCAAGCCGCACCAGATCAGCCAGTTGGGCATCTCCCGCACGTTCCAGAACATCCGTCTCTTCCCGGAGATGACGGCGCTGGAGAACGTGATGGTCGGCACCGACTCGCGGCACAAGACGAGCGTGCCCGGCGCGCTGTTCCGGCTCTACCGGGTGCGCCCGAAGCCGGAGGAGTTGCCGCAGGTCACCGCCGCGTCCGGGATCGTCCGGACCTGGCAGCAGGTGCGCCTGTCGGCGGCGAAGATCTTCGGTCTGTCCCGGCACATCCTGGAGGAGCGGGCGGCCGAGGCCAAGGCGCTCGAGTTGCTGCGCTTCGTCGGGATCGCCGACCGGGCCAACGACGAGGCGCGCAACCTGCCGTACGGCTACCAGCGCCGACTGGAGATCGCCCGAGCGCTGGCCACCGAGCCGAAGCTGATCTGCCTGGACGAGCCGGCCGCCGGCTTCAACCCGGCGGAGAAGGAGGAGCTTCTCGCCCTGATCCGGCAGATCCGTGACAAGGGCCTGACCGTCCTGCTCATCGAGCACGACATGCGCCTGGTCATGGGGGTCACCGACCGGATCGTGGTGCTGGAGTTCGGCCGCAAGATCGCCGAGGGTGCGCCCGAGGAGGTCAGCCGCGATCCGAAGGTGATCGCCGCGTACCTGGGGGAGCCCGCCGATGACGCTGCTTGAGCTGGAGAACGTCGCCGTCGCGTACGGCCGGATCGAGGCGTTGCACGGGATCAACCTCACCGTCAACGAGGGTGAGGTGGTGGCCCTGATCGGCGCGAACGGCGCCGGTAAGACCACCACCATGCGGGCCATCTCCGGGACCCGGTCACTCGCCGACGGGAAGATCACGTTCAATGGCGAGGACATCACCAAGCTCCGCGCCGACCTGCGGGTGGTCCGGGGGCTGTGCCAGTCGCCGGAGGGTCGGCAGATCTTCCCCGGCATGACGGTGCTGGAGAACCTGGACATGGGGGCGTACACCCGGCGGGACTCCGCCGGCGTCGCCGCCGACCTGGACCGGGTGCTGACCCTCTTTCCGCGGCTGGCCGAGCGGCGCAAGCAGGCCGGTGGCACCCTCTCCGGCGGCGAGCAGCAGATGCTCGCGGTCGGACGGGCGCTGATGAGCCGGCCGAAGCTGCTGCTGCTCGACGAGCCGTCGATGGGTCTGGCCCCGTTGGTGATCCGGCAGATCTTCGACATCATCACGGAGATCAACCAGCAGGGCATGACGATCCTGTTGGTGGAGCAGAACGCCCAGCAGGCGTTGTCGCGGGCACACCGCGGCTACGTGCTGGAGACCGGTCGGATCGTGAAGGAGGGGTCCGGTCAGGACCTGCTGCACGATCCGTCGGTCAAGGAGGCGTACCTCGGCGTTGCCTGAGGCCGCGTGACGACGAGGCCGGCCGGCGAGGATCACCTCGCCGGCCGGTCTCGTTTCGGACGGGCGGGCGCGTGGGCGAGCCGGGCGGCCGTGTCCAGCGCGACGCCGACCGCTCGCTGTCCCCCGCGCGAGGCGGGGAGCGGTTCTGTCGGGCGTACGGACTAGAGTCGCTGCCGTGACAGCTACGACACCGCGCCTGCTTCTCGTCGACGGACATTCCATGGCATACCGGGCATTCTTCGCCCTGCCCGTGGAGAACTTCTCCACCACGACGGGCCAGCCGACAAATGCGGTGTACGGCTTCACCTCGATGCTGATCAACGTGCTGCGCGACGAGCAGCCCAGCCACATCGTGGTGGCCTTCGACGTCTCCCGGCACTCCTTCCGCACCGACAGGTACGCGGAGTACAAGGCCGGTCGCAGCGAGACCCCGACCGACTTCAAGGGTCAGGTCAGCCTGGTCAAGGAGGTCCTGGCCGCACTCCAGATCCCGGTGGTGGAGAAGGAGGGCTTCGAGGCCGACGACGTCATCGCCACGCTCGCAAGCCAGGCCCGTGACCAGGGCATGACGGTGCTGATCAGCAGCGGCGACCGCGACGCGTTCCAGTTGGTCGACGACCAGATCACCGTCCTCTACCCGCGCAAGGGCGTCTCCGACCTGGCCCGGATGGACCCCGCGGCGATCGAGGCGAAGTACGGCGTTCCGCCGCAGCAGTACCGGGACCTGGCCGCGCTCGTCGGCGAGACCAGCGACAACCTGCCCGGCATCCCCGGCGTCGGCCCGAAGACCGCCGCCAAGTGGATCACCACGTACGGCGGTGTGGAGGGCGTCATCGCCCGCGCCGACGAGATCAAGGGCAAGGCCGGCGACAGCCTGCGGGAGCGGCTGGCCGACGTGATCCGCAACTACGAGATCAACTGCCTGGTGTCCGACCTGGAGCTGCCGCTGCGCCCGGAGGACGCCCGGTGGACCGGGTGGGACCGGGAGGCGGTGCACCAGGTCTTCGACACGCTGGAGTTCCGCATCCTGCGCGACCGCCTCTACCAGTACCTGGAGGCGGTCGAGCCGGAGGCCGAGTCGGGCTTCGACCTCACCGGCGAGGTGCTCACCGAGCCCGGCGCGCTGGCCGGCTGGCTGAGCACGCACGCGCCGGCCGGCACCCCGGTCGGGTTGGCGGTCAAGCTCGACACCGGCCCCAACCGCCGGCACACCGCCTCGATCACCGGTCTGGCGCTGGCCACCGCCGGCGGCGCGGCGGCCTGGGTCGACCCCACCGGCCTCGACGCCACCGACGAGGGCGCCCTGGCCGGCTGGTTGGCCGACGCGCAACGGCCCAAGGTGCTGCACGACAGCAAGCCGGCGGTGCTGGCCTGCGCCGCGCACGGCTGGCGGCTCGCCGGCATCGTCCGCGACACCCAGATCGCCGCGTACCTGGCCCGCCCCGACCAACGGTCCTACGACCTGACCGACCTGGCGCTGCGCTACCTGCACCGGGAGCTGCGGGTGGACGTCCCGGAGTCCGGTCAGCTCACCCTCGACGGGCTCGGCGACGAGGGCGTGGCCGAGCAGAACCTGATGCTCCAGGCCCGCGCCACGCTCGACCTGGCCGACGCCATCGACGCCGAGTTGTCCCGCGACGGCGAGCAGTCCGCCCGGCTGATGTCCGGTGTCGAGCTGCCGCTGATGCGGGTCCTGGCCACCATGGAGAGCACCGGCATCGCGGCCGACAACGACTACCTCCACGAGTTGGAGGCGCACTTCGCCGGTGAGGTCAAGACCGCAGCGCAGGGCGCGTACGAGGCGGTGGGCCGGGAGTTCAACCTCGGCTCGCCCAAGCAGTTGCAGGAGATCCTCTTCACCGAGCTGGGCCTGCCGAAGACCAAGAAGATCAAGACCGGTTACACCACCGACGCCGACGCCCTGCAGTGGCTCTACGCGCAGCAGCCGCACCCGGTGCTGGCCCACCTGTTGCGCCACCGGGACGTGGCCAAGCTCAAGTCGACAGTCGACGGGCTGCTCAAGTCGGTCTCCGACGACGGCCGGATCCACACCACCTTCAACCAGACGGTGGCGGCCACCGGGCGGCTATCGTCCACCGAGCCCAACCTGCAGAACATCCCGATCCGCACCGAGGAGGGCCGGCGGATCCGTCGGGCCTTCGTGGTGGGGCAGGGCTACGAGTGCCTGCTCACCGCCGACTACAGCCAGATCGAGATGCGCATCATGGCGCACCTGTCCTCGGACGACGCGCTGATCGACGCGTTCAACTCCGGCGCCGACTTCCACGCCGCGACCGCCTCGTCGGTCTTCGGGGTGCCGCTCGACGAGGTCACCCCCGACCAGCGCCGCAAGATCAAGGCGATGAACTACGGCCTGGCGTACGGGTTGAGCGCCTTCGGTCTGTCCCAGCAGCTCGGGATCAACACCGAGGAAGCCCGTGGGCTGATGGAAAACTACTTCGCCGGTTTCGGCGGAGTGCGCGACTACCTGCACCAGGTCGTCGCCCGGGCCCGCCAGGACGGCTACACCTCCACCATCCTGGGTCGCCGCCGCTACCTGCCCGACCTGGTCAGCGACAACCGGCAGCGCCGCGACATCGCCGAGCGGATGGCCCTCAACGCCCCGATCCAGGGCTCCGCGGCCGACATCATCAAGGTGGCGATGCTGCACGTCGAAACCGCGCTCAGCGAGGCCGGGCTGCGGTCACGGATGCTGTTGCAGGTGCACGACGAGCTGGTCTTCGAGGTCGCCCCCGGTGAGCGGGAGGCGTTGGAGGCACTGGTCCGGCGGGAGATGGGCGGGGCGTACCCGCTGTCGGTGCCGTTGTCGGTGTCGGTCGGCGACGGGCGCGACTGGAACAGCGCCGATCACTGATTTTCCGTTGTTGGTTGCGGTGTGGGGGTTCCGGGGCAGCCCGACCCACTCCGGGCGGTCAGGCTTGATCCCTGCGTGGGTCGGGCTGCCCCGGAACCCCTGACCGGGTCGCCCTGGTCGCGGTCCTCGCCCGCCGGTGTGGGCGCCGTTCCAAGATCTGCGCAACTTCGGGGAAAGTGCTGTGTCGTGGCGTTGTGAGGCACCACCTTCACCGAAGTTGCGCGGATCTTGCTGCGGTTAACCGGCTACTTCGTGGGGTCGTGGCCCCAGTTCATCAGGGACCAGCGCCACCTGGTGTCGCGGACGTTGCCGGAGGGACGCTGCGCCATGTGCCGGCGTACGTAGCCGACCACCTTGCGCATGTGCTTGTAGTCGCCCTCGGACAGGTCGCCGCGTTTGCGCCGGAGCAGGTTGATGATCTTCCGGCCGGATTCGTGTCCGACGGACTCGCCGCCACCGGAGCGGCCGCCCTTGTGCCAGCCAACCTGCTTGGACTCGTCGGTCTCCAGCCACGTGGACAGCTCACCGGGCTTCATGTTCACCGCCTCGGTGAACTCCCGATAGGTGTCCCGGCCTTCGTTACTTCTGCTCATGACGCAGCGCCTCGGGTCGGTGGGCCACGTCGCGGCCCGTACCGTCACTGCGGACCAGGTACTGCGGGTCGTCGGGAGCCGCGTTCACGGCCCGCCCACTGATCCGCGTCCGCTCGGTGATCGTCTCCTGCACCACGCCGTACGCGCGGCTGCCGTGGGCCGACCAGGAAACCTGGTCGCCCTTGCGGAATCGCTGCTCGGCCATGCTCCTCGGCTACCCGACACCGGCGCGGCGAAACGGCCGGTCCGGGGAGGCGCTACGGGGTGATCTCGGCGATCGGCAGCTTGATGTCGAACGGCTCGGCCAGCTCGATCACGTCGGCGCCGTCGGCGACCAACTCGTACTGCCGCTCACCGCCGGGTCCCACCCGGTCGCCGATCCGGTACGCGTAGACGTGCACCGGATCTTGCTCGATGCGCCAGTAGAACGGAATGCCGGCGGCGGCGTACTCGCCGGGCTTCGCGAACCTGTCGATCCGTCGCGTGCCCGGCGAGACGATCTCCACAGCGAGGACCACGTCCGAAGGACGCAGCGAGGATCGGGAGGGAGACACGCCGGCCCGCCGCAGCAGAACGTCGGGCTGTCGGCTGGTGTTGGAACTCAGCCCGACTCCGACGGCCTGCACGACCCGAAGGTCGGCCGGCACGTGTTGCAGCAGCCAGTGCGCAAGCAGTAACGAGATGTCTTGATGGCCCAGGGTGGGGGAGGGCGTCACCTGGATTACTCCGTCGACGAGTTCGACGCGGGGGGCGTCGTCCGGCAGGGTGCGCAGGTCCTCCAGCGTGTAGTCGGCACGCTGCTGCCGCATCGGGTCCGGACACCAGGGGCCAGGTGATGTCGGGATGGGCTCGGCGCTCATGGGACGAGCCTACCGGCGGTCGATGCGACACAGGGCGGACTGCGGGTGCGACGCGCTCACTCCGCGGGCTTCTCGGTGACGAAGATGGCGGTGCCGGGGAAGAGTCGACCGCGTAACGGGCTCCACTGCCCCCAGAGGCCCTCGTGCCCCTCCGGCCATTCCGGCTCCACCAGGTCCAGCAGCCGGAACCCCGCGCCGACCAACTCCCGGATCCGGTCGCCGAGGGTGCGGTGCTGCTCCACGTAGGTGGCGACGCCGGACTCGTCCTGCTCCACGTACGGGGAGCGGTCGAAGTACGAGTGCACGGCGGTCAGCCCGCCCTCGCCGGGGTCGTCCAGGAAGATCCAGCGCATCGGGTGCGTCACCGAGAACACCCACCGCCCGCCGGGGCGCAGCACCCGGTGCACCTCGGCGTGCAGGGCCGCCGAGTCGTCCACGAACGGGATGGCGCCGAAGGCGGTGCAGGCGAGGTCGAACGCCTGGTCGGCGAACGGGAGGGCGAGCGCGTCGGCCTGCACCAGCGGTACGCGTACCCCGGTGCGGTCGGCGGCCTCGGCGGCGTGCCGCAACATGCCGGCGGACAGGTCGAAGGCGACCGGCCGGGCATCCTGGGTGGCCAGCCAGCGGGCGGCGGCGGCCGCACCGCAGCCGACCTCGAGCACTCGTCGGCCGGGCAGGTCACCGAGCAGTCGGGCGTCGGCCTCGCGCACGCCCTCCGGGCACCAGACGAAGTCCACGTCGCCGAGGAACGCGCCGTGCTCAGCCTGGTAGTCGTCGGCGTCGGTGTCCCACCAGCCACGGTTGGCCCGCCGGGCCTCGGCGTCACCCACCCGGCGCCGGGTGACCCGGCTGTCGTCATCCACGCGCTCACGCTAGGCCCCACCCACCCGTTGGGTGCGGCGGCGCGTCCAAGATCTGTGCGACTCCTCGCGCGGCACCGTGTGATCGACTCGGTTTCGGTGCGCTCGGGGTGTCCGGACCGTGGGGACACGCCGGTTTCCAGGAGATCGAGGCGACCGCTGGGGCTGCTGTGACGCACGAGACAGCAGGGGTGTTTTCCGGGCGATTGTTCGTCTTTCGCAGGTCACCGCACACAGAGAAGCCGGGAGGGCTTGCACGCTGTGGTAATGCGCACGGTAGGCTAGACGATGCGCTCGCGGATCGCGTTGCCTCGGCAGGGAGCAGGCACGCGGTCGACGGAGCCACATCATGATCTCACTAGGCGATCGTTCGGTGTGCCCGGCGACGGATCCGCTGGCGCGAACAGGTCACTGCGACACCAGCCTGCTGTGACAACCCACCGACCGGAGCAACCGCCCACATGACGAGCAGCATCGAGGCCCCCTCGAGCGCCACCCGGGTCACCCACGACGATCTCGGTTCCGAGGAGGCATTCCTCGCCGCGATCGACGAGACCATCAAGTACTTCAACGACGGCGACATTGTCGAAGGCACCGTCGTCAAGGTCGATCGGGACGAGGTCCTGCTCGACATCGGCTACAAGACCGAGGGTGTCATCCCCTCTCGGGAGTTGTCGATCAAGCACGACGTGGACCCCGCCGAGGTTGTGACGGTTGGCGACCACATCGAGGCCCTGGTCCTCCAGAAGGAGGACAAGGAGGGTCGTCTGATCCTCTCCAAGAAGCGGGCACAGTACGAGCGGGCCTGGGGCACGATCGAGAAGATCAAGGACGAGGACGGTGTCGTCCGCGGTTCGGTCATCGAGGTGGTCAAGGGCGGCCTCATCCTCGACATCGGGCTGCGCGGCTTCCTGCCCGCGTCCCTGGTCGAGATGCGTCGTGTGCGCGACCTGCAGCCGTACGTCGGGCGGGAGCTCGAGGCCAAGATCATCGAGCTGGACAAGAACCGCAACAACGTGGTCCTGTCCCGCCGGGCCTGGCTGGAGCAGACGCAGTCCGAGGTGCGCACCGAGTTCCTCAACAAGCTGCAGAAGGGCCAGGTCCGCAAGGGCGTCGTGTCCTCGATCGTCAACTTCGGCGCCTTCGTCGACCTTGGCGGCGTCGACGGTCTGGTGCACGTCTCCGAGCTGTCCTGGAAGCACATCGACCACCCGTCCGAGGTTGTCGAGGTGGGCCAGGAGGTCGAGGTCGAGGTCCTGGACGTCGACCTGGACCGCGAGCGGGTCTCGCTGTCGCTGAAGGCGACCCAGGAGGACCCGTGGCGGCAGTTCGCCCGCACCCACGCGATCCAGCAGATCGTGCCGGGTAAGGTCACCAAGCTGGTGCCGTTCGGTGCGTTCGTCCGGGTGGACGACGGCATCGAGGGCCTGGTCCACATCTCCGAGCTGGCCGAGCGCCACGTGGAGATCCCGGAGCAGGTCGTCCAGGTCGGCTCCGAGGTCATGGTCAAGGTCATCGACATCGACCTGGAGCGTCGCCGGATCTCGCTGTCGCTCAAGCAGGCCAACGAGGGCTTCGTCGAGGGCGAGGAGCACTTCGACCCCACCCTCTACGGCATGGCCGCGACGTACGACACCGAGGGCAACTACATCTACCCGGAGGGCTTCGACCCCGAGACGGGCGAGTGGCTCGAGGGGTACGACAAGCAGCGCGAGACCTGGGAGAACCAGTACGCCGAGGCTCGTCAGCGCTGGGAGGCCCACACCAAGCAGGTGCAGACCTCTCGGGCCGCCGACGCCGAGGCTGCCGCCAACCCGACCCCGGTCGTTCCGGCCGCGGGCGGCACCGGTGGCGGTGGCACCACCTCCTCGTCCAGCCCGGCCCCGAGCCGGCAGGCCGAGGAGCCGGCCGGCACCCTGGCCACCGACGAGGCGCTCGCCGCACTGCGGGAGAAGCTCGCCGGCGGTAAGTGACCCGCTGAACGACTGAACGACGACGGGCCCCGCCCCCGCGATCTCCGGATCGTCGGGGGCGGGGCCTTCGCCGTACCCGCCGTACGCCCCCGGGCGCGAGCCGCGGGCCGGGCTGCCCGCAGTTCGCGCCGATCTTGCAGTTTCGGTTGTCGGTATAGGTGATATGCGCCCTGTGTCGGGACAGAAAGTGCAAGATCGCGGATCGGTGCCGCCGGGTTGCGGGTGGGTTTGGCGGCGGGCTTGTGGATCCGGTTGACTGGTCGGGTGCTGAGGGTGGGATTGACCGGCGGGATCGGGTCGGGCAAGAGCGCGGTGGCGGCGCGGCTCGTCGAACGGGGAGCGGTGCTCATCGACGCCGACCGGGTGGCCCGGGAGGTCGTCGCACCGGGCAGCGACGGGCTGGCCGAGATCGTCGCCGCCTTCTCCGACGCGGTGCTGGACGCCGACGGCGCGCTGGACCGTGCCGCACTGGGCGCGGTGGTGTTCGCCGACGAGGCCGCCCGCCGACGGTTGGAGTCGATCACGCATCCTCGGGTGCGGGCCCGCACCGCGGAGTTGGCCGCCGCGGCGCCTCCCGACGCGATCGTCGTCAACGACGTGCCGCTGCTGGTCGAGGTGGGTCTCGCGCCCACGTACCACCTGGTGATCGTGGTGCAGACGGCCGTGCCGACCCGACTGGAACGACTGGTGCGCGACCGGGGGATGGGTCGCGTGGAGGCCGAGCGGCGGATCGCCGCCCAGACCGACGACGCCCGTCGCCGGGCGGCTGCCGACGTGGTGCTCGGCAACGACCGGAGCCTCGCGGCGCTGCACGACGCCGTCGACGCGCTCTGGCGGCAACGGCTGCGGCCCTACGAGGACAACCTGCGTCAGCGGCGGGTGGCCCAACCGGACGGGGACGACCCGACGGGGATCGACGCGGGCTGGCCCGAGCAGTACGCGCGGCTGGCCGCCCGGATTCGGCACACCCTGGGCTCGGACGCCCTGCGGATCGACCACATCGGCTCGACCGCGGTGCCCGGCCTGGCCGCCCAGGACGTCATCGACGTGCAGGTGGCCGTGTCCAGCCTCACGGACGCCGACGGGGCGTTGGCCGACCGGCTGGCGAACGCCGGTTTCCCGCGGGTGCCGGGGCAGTGGTGGGACGATCCGCGCCCGGCCGGCAGCGGTCGGTGGGAGAAGCGGCTGCACGGCAGCGCCGATCCGGCCCGCCCGGTTCGCCTGCACGTGCGGCTGGAGGGGTCGCCAGGCTGGCGGTACGCGTTGCTGATGCGCGACCACCTGCGTGCCGACCCGGATCAGCGGGCCGCGTACCTGCAACTCAAGCGGGACCTGGTCGACGCGGCGCCGGCCGCCGGCGACTCCGGCACGGCCCGGGACCCGTGGTTCGACGAGGAGTACCTGCGGGCCGAGCAGTGGGCCACGCAGACCGGCTGGCGGCCCTGAGCGCACCGCTCAACGGGCACCGCGCCGAACGGGGGAGGGCCGAGGTTTGGCAGGCGGTCGGGGCGCCGGGGCAAGTCGGGGCACCGCGGCCGGGTGAAGATCCAGTTGAGCCCACGCGTTGCCGCTGGTGCGCAGCTCCAGCCGCCGCAGCGACCCGTCACGGTCGATCCAGTAGCGCAGCCGCGCGGCTGCCGCGCCCACCTCGACGACGTCCACGGTCCGCCCGGCGCTGACGTCCTCGCGTACCCGCACGGCCGTGCCGCGTGGCCCGACCGACCCGGCGGCCAGCGCGGCGTCGACAAGTAGGCCCACGTCGTCGCCGGCGGATCGGGACACCCGCCACGCCCCGGCGGGGGGCGGCAGCGGCGGCCGCCCCGGCGCCTCCGCCGTGCCGCCACCAGCGGCCGCCGCCGGCAGGTCCGCTCGGGCCAGACCGGCGGCGTCGCGCCGCAGCAGGCTCCGGCGATCCGGTACGCCCAGGTCGGCGACCGCGAGGTACGCGGTACGCGTGGTCCAGCTCATCCAGCCGGTGCCCCGCAGGTTCGTGTTCGTGCCCGTCGGCGCGGTGAGCGTGACCCCCGCCCCGCCCTGGGCGCGTAGCCGGACCGGCAGCCGGTCCAGTCGACGCTGTTCGGCGTCGCTCAGCGCGCGGGGGAGGCCCGGCCGGCCGCCGAGGGCGTCCACCGGCCGCAGGGTCGGCCGGTCCGCCCGGTGCAGGGTCACCGTGACCGGGCCGACGCCGGGCAACCGGGTGACGAGCTTGTGCAGCCGAGCGTCCTGGTCGAGCCAGTACCGGGTCTGCCCGTCCGGCTCGGTGCCCGTCGACGAGGAACCCGGCTCCTGTGCCGTGGTGCTGCCCGCCGTGGTGCTGCCCGCCGTGGTGCCGCCGGCTGTGGTGTTGCCGGCCGGGGCGCTACCCGCGGCCGGTGTCCCTGCGGGTAGCGGTGCCTGGAGGACGTCCACCGGGCCGCCCGCCATGGTGTCCCGGGCGATCCAGCGCGCGGCGCCGCGCGGCACCGCCGGTGCCGCGTCCGGGCGGTCGGCCGCGAGGCCGAGGAGCAGGTCGAGCACCGGCGCCAGGCTCGCCTCGGGCGGCAGGCGGTGCAGCCGCCACCGATCGGTCGGAGGCACCAGCGGAGGCGCGGCGGGGGTGGGCACCGCCGCCGGGTCGGGCCGGATCACCAGCACCGACCCGGCCCTCTGCGCCAGCCCGCGCTCGGCACCCGCGCCGGGCCCGCCCACGTCCAGGTAGAGCAGGGACCGCGACCAGTCCACCCAGCCCACCAGCTCGATCCGGGCCGCGTCGACGCCGGCGGTGACGCGGACCCCGGCGCGTAGATCCCGCAGGTTGGTGACCCGCAGCGCGGCCAGCCGCTCGCCCTCGGCGGCGGTCAGCGGCCGGGCGGGCTCGGGTGGGTCGGGCGCCCAGCTCAACAACCCGAGCACCAACGCCGTCGCGGACGTCACCGCGGTCAGACCGAGCACCATCAGCACGGTACGTCGCCGGCGGCGGCCGGCCGGGTCGGGACCTGTGGTGTCGGTGGTGTCGGCGGCCGAGTCGGTGTCGTCGGGCCGGGTGGTCCTCGGGGGCCTGTCGGAGCCCCGGCCGGTGGCGCCGCGGCGACGGGCGCCGGGCCGTCCGGCGGCCGGGTTGCCGGGCTTGCCCGCCGCGGAGGTGCTGCGCCTGTCGGTGCCGCCCGGTCGGGGCGTGGCCGTGGTGGTGTCGGGCGGCGGGGTCGCAGAGGTGTCCACGGATGTGAAACGGGCGGGGAGGCGCCGGGGTGACGAGCATGGGGCGCTCGCGGCGGCCGGTCTGCGCCTCGAGCGCGACCACACGGGTGCGCACGCCGGACGAGCCGGGTGCTGCGACCGCAGTGCCGGGGGCAGCCGGCCGTGATGACGGCCTGGCCACCGGCCCGATCGGCCGCCGCGAGCGGCCTACATGGAGAGGGTAGTCCGGGTGACATGGGCCACACAATGGGAATATTGAAGCTGATCACGTACCTGGCGTGACGGCCAAACCTGTCGGACCTCCGGCGTACCGTTGACGGCATGGCGCTCGACATTCCCCGGCTCGACAGCCGCTTCCAGGTCGTCAGTGAGTTCCAGCCGGCCGGCGACCAGCCGGCAGCCATCGACGATCTTGAGCGTCGGGTTCGGCGCGGCGACCGCAACACAGTGCTGCTCGGCGCGACCGGCACCGGCAAGAGCGCCACCACCGCGTGGCTGATCGAGCGGTTGCAGCGCCCGACCCTGGTGCTCGCCCCGAACAAGACGCTCTGCGCGCAGCTGGCCAAGGAGTTCAGCGAGCTGCTGCCGCACAACGCTGTCGAATACTTCGTCTCGTACTACGACTACTACCAGCCCGAGGCCTACATCCCGCAGACCGACACCTACATCGAGAAGGACTCCTCGATCAACGAGGAGGTCGAGCGGCTGCGGCACTCGGCGACGATGTCGCTGCTCACCCGCCGCGACGTGATCGTGGTGGCGACCGTCTCGGCGATCTACGGTCTGGGCACCCCGGAGGAATACCTCAATCGGGCGGTGAAGGTGCAGACCGGGCATGAGCTCGACCGTGACCAGTTGCTGCGCCGGCTCGTCGACATCCAATACACCCGCAACGACATGGCCTTCCAGCGCGGCACGTTCCGGGTCCGCGGCGACACGCTGGAGATCATCCCGGCGTACGAGGAGCTGGCGATCCGCATCGAGCTGTTCGGTGACGAGGTGGAGAAGCTCTACTACCTCAACCCGCTGACAGGAGACGTGGTCCGCGAGGTCGACCAGCTGGTGATCTTCCCCGCCACGCACTACGCGGCCGGCCCGGAGCGGATGGAGCGGGCGATCCGTGACATCGAGGTGGAGCTGGCCGACCGCCTCGCCGAGCTGGAACGGCAGGGCAAGCTGCTGGAGGCGCAGCGGCTGCGCATGCGCACCACCTACGACATCGAGATGATGCGGCAGGTGGGCTTCTGCTCCGGCATCGAGAACTACTCGATGCACATGGACGGGCGGCTGCCCGGCAGCCCGCCGCACGCCCTGCTCGACTACTTCCCCGACGACTTCCTCACGGTGGTCGACGAGTCGCACGTCACCATCCCGCAGATCGGCGGCATGTACGAGGGCGACGCGTCCCGCAAGCGGATGCTCATCGACCACGGTTTCCGGCTGCCCAGCGCAGCCGACAACCGGCCGCTGCGCTTCGACGAGTTCCTGGAGCGGGTCGGCCAGATGGTCTACCTGTCCGCGACGCCGGGCACGTGGGAGATGGAGCAGGCGCAGGGCGAGTTCGTCGAGCAGGTCATCCGGCCCACCGGTCTGGTCGACCCGGAGGTCGTGATCAAGCCGACCAAGGGCCAGATCGACGACCTGATGCACGAGATCAAACTGCGTACCGACCGCGACGAGCGGGTCCTGGTCACCACCCTGACCAAGAAGATGGCCGAGGACCTGTCCGACTACCTGCTGGAAAACGGCATCCGGGTGCGCTACCTGCACTCGGAGGTCGACACCTTGCGCCGGGTGGAGCTGCTGCGCGAGCTGCGCAAGGGCGACTACGACGTGCTGGTCGGCATCAACCTGCTCCGTGAAGGCCTCGACCTGCCCGAGGTGTCGTTGGTGGCGATCCTCGACGCCGACAAGGAGGGCTTCCTGCGCAGCGGCCGGTCGCTGATCCAGACCATCGGGCGGGCCGCCCGTAACGTCTCCGGTCAGGTGCACATGTACGCCGACAAGATCACGCCGTCGATGGCGGCGGCGATCGACGAGACCGATCGGCGTCGGGCCAAGCAGATCGCGCACAACGAGGCGCACGGGATCAGCCCGGAGCCGTTGCGTAAGAAGATCCACGACATCCTGGACGACATCTACCGCGAGGCGGAGGACACCGAAAACTCCCGGGTCGGTGGCGCGGTGCGTCAGCTTTCCCGGGGCAAGGCGCCGGTCAAGGAAACCCGGAGCCGGAGCCGGGGCGCCGCCACGACCACCTCGCGGGAGGGGATGGCCCGCGCCGACCTCGCCCAGCTCATCCAGGAGCTCAGCGACCAGATGCTGGCCGCCGCCCGCGAGCTGCAGTTCGAGCTGGCGGCCCGGATCCGTGACGAGGTCTCCGACCTGAAGAAGGAGCTGCGCGGCATGGACGCCGCCGGCGTGAAGTGACGACAAGCGGCGGGGCGTGACCGGCATCCCGCCGGGCACAGCCGACCCGGGCGGGCGAAGGGTGGGGCGAGGATGACCGCTGTGGCACCGGTCGGGGAGATGGTCCTCGGGCTGCCCGAGGTCAGTCTGCGCCCGTTCGTCGACAGGTACGTCGGCTATCGGGAACAGGCGGACCTCCCACTGGTCCGCCGGGAGTCGGCGGGCGTCTTCGTGGTGCTGATCCTGGGCTGGGGCGCCCCGCTGGAGGTGACCGACCCGCGCAGCGCGGAGCGCGGCGCCAGCGGGGTCGACTCGTTCGTGGCCGGCACCTTCGACGGCTGGTGCACCACGCGCACGATGGGTGTGGGGGAGGGCGTCGAGTTGCTGCTCGCTCCACTGACCGCCCGCCGGCTCCTCGGTCTGCCGCTGAGCGAGCTGACAAATCGTGCCGTGGGTGTCGGGCAGCTCCCGGGCCGTTGGCTGGATCGGCTGCGGGGCCAGCTCGCCGACGCGGCAACCTGGCCAGAGCGCTTCGCCCTGCTCGACCGGGTGCTCACCGGCCGCCTGGCGGCGTCGCCGCCGGCGGACGCCCGGCTCGACTGGGCGTGGCGGTGGCTGGTGGCCAGCGGTGGCCAGGAAGGCGTCGGTGTGCTCGCCGACGAGCTGGGCTGGAGCCGGCGGCACCTCGCGTCCCGGTTCCGGCAGGAGATCGGGCTGCCACCCAAGATGGTTGCGCGGTTGCTGCGCTTCCAGCACGCGTGCACGGCGCTGAGCGACGTGGGGTCGCACGCCGTGCTCGCCCCGGGTGCCAGACCGCCGAGCGACGCCGGCCCGTTCGCGGCCGACGCGGACCCGTCCGGCCCGGGACCGTCCGCGACCTCATCCGCCAGGGCGCAGGCCGTGGACTGGGCCGCGGTGGCGGCGCGCTGCGGCTACTACGACCAGTCGCACCTGATCCGGGACTTTCACCAGTTCGCGGGGGCGACCCCGGCCGCGCTGCTCAGCGCCCGGTCGACCCTGGCCGGCTGACGCACCGCCCGGTCGACCCTGGCCGGCTGACGCACCGCCCGGTTGCCGAACGCCCCGCCGAGGTCACATTCGTCCAATCCGGCTACGGGCTGGCGGCCGCACACTGTGGTCATGCGAACCGTCTACCCCATCTTCCGTTACCCCGATCCCCGCGCCGCGATCGACTGGCTCTGCACTGCCTTCGGTTTCCAGGTGCACGCCGTGCACGACGCACCGGACGGCACTGTCGCGCACGCCGAACTCGTCCTCGACGGCGGCATGATCATGTTGGGCGGTCGGGCCGACGCGACGCCCAGGCCGGCTCACGACCACTGGTCGGTGTACGTGGCCGTGCCGGACATCGACGCCCACTGTGCCCAGGCCCGTGCGGCCGGGGCCGAGATCACCCAGGAACCGTTCGACACCGACTACGGCTCCCGTGACTACGCCGCCCGTGACCTGGCCGGCAACGTCTGGGCCTTCGGCACCTACCGGCCCTGAGCCCGGGTCGGCCCTGAGCCCGGGTCGGCGCTGAGCCCCGGCCGGGTCGGCGCTGAGCCCCGGCCGGGTCGGCGCTGAGCCCCGGCCGGGTCGGCGCTGAGCCCCGGCCGGGTCGGTCGGTGGGCCTCGTGGAGCGGTCCGCCGGGCAGGCCGTCCACACCGGAACGGTCGGTCCAGATCGCCGGCCGCGCCGAATGACCTGATTGCGGTGAGCGAGCGAGCTATTGCACTGGGTGATCGTCCTGCGTACGCTCCCTCGTTGGGGAGGCCGGGATGCCGCTGCCAACGAGTCCTGTCATTCGACGTGCACGTCTCGGCGCTGAGTTGCGCCAGCTGCGTCGGCGCGAGGCGCTGACCCTGGAGCAGGTCTGCGACCGGCTGGGCTGGGCCTCGACGTCGAAGCTGTCCCGCATCGAGCTGGGTCAGAGCCGTCCGGATCTCGCGGACGTGCTCGATCTGTTGGACATCTACAAGGTGCCCTCGCCCGCCCGGGACGCGCTGATCGTGATCGCCCGGGACGCGGCGACCAGCCGCGGCTGGTGGAAGACGCTCGGCGAGATGAGCGAACGGCAGCGCACGTACGCCGAGTTGGAGGCGGGTGCCGCCGACATCGTCGAGTACCAGCCGGCGGTCGTGCCGGGGCTGCTCCAGACGCCCGCGTACACCCGGGTGTTCGTGGAGGCCGGCGCGCGGTTCACGCCGGAGCTCGATGTGGAGTCCGAGGTGCGCGCCCGCGCGCTGCGGCAGGAGGTGTTGCGGCGGGCCTATCCGCCGCGCTACACGGCGGTGCTCGCCGAGACCGTCTGCGACCCGGGCGACCTGCCGGACGAGGTCTGGCGCGAACAGTTACGGCATCTGGTCGCCGTGACCGGGCTGTCCCATGTCACGGTGCGGCTGCTGCCCCGCGGGGTGGCCGGTGGCGGGCTGCACCCGCTCACCCCGTACTCCTGCTATGCCTTTCCCGACCCGGCGGACCCGCGGACGGTGATGCTGGAGGCGTTGACCACCGACGTGCGGTTGGCCACCGTGCTCGACGTCGACCGCTACCAGCGGATGACCGAGGCGTTGCTGGCGGCCGCGCTGTCACCGGAGGAGACGATCACCCTGCTGGCGCGCCGCGTCGGCGAATAGGAACCGCGCCGCGCGGCCACCGGGCCCGGCGCCCCCGAGCCCGTCGGGACCGACGGCCGGCGCGTGCGCAGGGCACGATAACCGCGGGGTACGACAGCAGGCTCAGGCCGGCACGTCGAGGAAGTGCTCGACCAGGGGCGGCCCGGCGAAGTGTGGCCCGATCAACGCCCGCCACTGCGCGAACCGCTCGGTGGCCCGGAAGTTCTTCTCGTGCGCCTCGACCGAGTCCCATTCGACGAGCAGCACGAAGCGCGTCGGCGACTCGATTCCCCGTGTCATCCGGACGGACCGGCAGCCGGTCGCCCCGGCGAGCACCGGGTGACCCTCGGCGTAGGCGGCGGCGAAGGCGTCCTCGTGTCCGGGCAGTACGTCGATCAGCGCGACCTCAAGCACCATGTCGGAAAGCCTCTCACGGGGGGCCGGTTCGGCGGTGTCGCGGGGTCCGTTCCGGTGTCGGCGACGCCCCCAGGGGGCCCCTAGGGTGGGGTCGTGATCATTGACTGGCTCACCGGTACCGCATTCGAGGTGGCCGGCACGGCCACCACCTGGGCGGAGCTGCTGGGGTTCGCGACAGGTGTGCTCAACGTGTGGCTGGTGGCCCGACAGAGGATCGCCAACTGGCCGGTCGGCATCGCCAACGTGGTGCTGCTCATGCTGTTGTTCTGGACCGCGGGGCTGTACGCCGACGCGGGGCTCCAGGTGGTCTACGTCGCGCTCGGCTGCTATGGCTGGTGGCACTGGTTGTTCGGTGGTGAACGGCGGAGCCGGCTCACGGTGAGCCGGACCGGGCGCCGAGAGTGGCTGCTGCTGGCGATCGTCGGGGTGCTGCTCACCGGCGGGCTGTGGGCCCTGCTGGACCGGGCCACCGACTCGACCGTGCCCCTGCCGGACGCGGTGACCACGGCGCTGTCCCTGCTGGCCACCTACGGGCAGACCCGCAAGCGGGTGGAGAGCTGGTGGCTCTGGATCGCCGCCGACCTGATCTACATCCCCTTGTACGCGTACAAGGGACTGCACCTGACCGCCGTGCTCTACCTGGTCTTCCTTGCCCTGTGCGTGCTCGGGTTGCGGGCTTGGCGGGCGGATCTGCGTCGGGTCGACAGGCCGACCCCGGTCCCGCCCGGCCCGGCGCCGGTGAGCGCGTGAACGCCGACGGAGAGTTCGGGCACGGGTTGGTGGTGGGCAAGTTCTACCCGCCGCACGCCGGGCACCACGCGCTGATCGCGGCCGCCGCGGCCCGCTGCGCCGAGGTCACCGTCGTCGTCGCGCCCTCGCGCCGGGAGTCCATCCCGCTCGCGCTGCGGCTCGACTGGTTGCGTGAGGTGCACGCGGACACCCCGTGGGTGCGCTTCGTCGGCAGGTACGACGATCACCCGGTCGACTACGACGACCCGGCCGTCTGGGACGCGCACTGTGCGGTGTTCCGCGACGCGGTCGGTCCCCGGAAGGTGGACGTGGTCGTCTCGTCCGAGGCGTACGGGGCGGAGTTGGCTCGCCGCTTCGACGCCGTAGGGGTGTCGGTGGATCCGGATCGGCGAACCGTGCCGGTCTCCGGCACCGCCGTCCGCGCGGATCCGGCGGGTCACTGGCGGTTCCTGAGCCCGCCGGTGCGCGCCTGGTTCGCTCGGCGGGTGGTGGTGGTCGGCGCGGAGTCGACAGGCACCACCACGATGGCCGCGGCGCTGGCGGCGCACTACGGCACGCCTTGGGTGCCGGAGTACGGCCGGGAGTTGACCGCCGACAAGCTGGCCCGGTTGCGGGAGCGCGTTCCGGGGGCGACCGTCTTCGACGTCACCTGGGACCGGGGCGACTTCCGCGCGGTGGTGCGTGAGCAGCAGGCGGCCGAGGACGCGGCGGCCCGGATCGGCGGTCCGCTGCTCATCTGCGACACCGATGCGCGGGCCACGGCGGTGTGGGAGGAGCGCTACCTGGGCAGCACGTCGCCGGAGGTGCGGGCGGCGGCCCGTAGGCCCGCGCTGTACCTGCTGACGGATCACCGGGACGTGCCCTTCACCGACGACGGGCTGCGCGACGGCGAGCACCTGCGGGCCTGGATGACCGAGCGGTTCCGGAGCGAGTTGGCCGGGTGCGGGGTGCCGGTGGTGGAGTTGGTCGGTACGCACGCCGAGCGGCTGGCCCGGGCGGTGCGCGCGTGTGACGACCTGCTGGCCGGCGGCTGGTCGCTCAGCGATCCGATAGCCGCACCCGACCTGCACTAGCCTCCTAGGACACCCCAGCGGGTGTGCGGCGGGATTCCCGGGCGGGTGGTGTTCAGCGACACCGGGTGCCCGGGGTGTGATCACGGGGCGTGGTGGGCAACAATGGTCACCGAGGAGGGGAGTATTCCTTCGCGACGGAGTCGTCAGCACGGTCGATCGTCGGAACCACGGCGACCCGACCCGGCTCCGTAGGTCGCCGTTTCCGTTCGCGGGCGGCGGCGGAAGAGACCTCCGACAGTCACCAGAGTGAGCGACAGCGGCACACCGGCCCGAGCGGGGGCGTACGGTGTGCCCGACGCCGCGTGTCTGCCGGAGGAATGAACGTTGGACGTGTCCGGATTAGTGTGGGCGGGGACGCTTGTCGTACTGACCGCGGTCCTGCTCGTTGACCTGTTGATCATTGGCCGGCGCCCGCACGAGCCGAGTGTGCGGGAGTCGAGCCTCTGGGTCGCCTTCTACGTCGGGCTCGCCCTGCTCTTCGGGGCGGGCGTCTGGTTGACCGCTGGTGCCAGCCCGGCCGGGCAGTTCTACACCGGCTGGCTCACCGAGTACAGCCTCTCGGTGGACAACCTCTTCGTCTTCGTGATCATCATGGCCCGCTTCGGGGTGCCTCGGCAGTACCAGCAGAAGGTGCTGCTCGTCGGCATAGTGCTGGCCCTGGTGATGCGCGGTGGCTTCATCGCCGCCGGCGCGGCGTTGATCTCGCAGTTCTCCTGGGTCTTCTACATCTTCGGCGCGTTCCTGATCTACACCGCTGTCAACCTGGCCCGGCAGGGCGAGCCGGACGAGGACGAGTTCTCCGAGAACGTGCTGATCAGGTGGAGCCGCAAGGCGTTGCCGATCTCCAAGGAGTACGACGGCGCGAAGCTCACCACCCACTCGACCGGCAAGCGGTTGTTCACCCCGATGCTGATCGTGATGATCGCGATCGGCACCACCGATCTGATCTTCGCACTGGACTCGATCCCGGCGATCTTCGGCATCACCCAGGAGCCGTACCTGGTCTTCACCGCGAACGTCTTCGCGCTGATGGGCCTTCGTCAGCTCTACTTCCTGCTCGGTGGCCTGCTCGACCGTCTGATCTACCTGAGCTACGGCCTGGCCGTCGTGCTCGGCTTCATCGGGGTCAAGCTGGTGCTGGAGGCGTTGGCCGACAACCAACTGCCGTTCATCAACGGTGGCGAGCACGTCGGCTGGGCGCCGCACATCCCGATCTGGCTGTCGCTGCTGGTCATTCTCGGCACCCTGGGCATCGCCACCGCCGCCAGCCTGATCAAGTCCTCCCGGGACCGGCGCCGCGAGCTGGCCGACGCCCGTCGCTGACCGGAGACCGGCCGGGCGCCCCATGCGCCCGGCCGGTCCGACCCGGTGCGCGGCAACAAGCGGCGGATGCCCTGGCGGTCCGACCCGGGTGCGCGTTGCTTAGCCGAGGATGCCCTGGCGGTTCGACCCCGGTGTGGGCCGATCAGTCGAGGATGCCCCCGCCGTCAGACCCGGTGCGCGCCGACAAGCGTGGCGGTCCGATCGGCCGGCAGTGGTTCCTCGATGACCCGCCGCCGCCGGTAGCAGGCGTGCAGCATCCGCCGCTCCCCGTCGGTCCCGGGTGGGGCGGTGACGATGCCGATGTGGTGGATCTTGCGGCCGGGTCGGGCGAAGAAGTAGAGGTCACCGGGGCGTTCCGCCCCCAACGCCAGCGGGGTGGTGGCGACGGCCTGGTCGTCGGCGTCGCGGGGGAGCAGCACCCCGAACCGCCGCCAGGCCAGGTGCACCAGCCCCGAGCAGTCGATGCCGTGTGCGGAGAGACCACCCCAGATGTAGGCCACGTGCAGCAGCCGCTGCGCCACCGCGAGCGCCTGCTCGGCGGTCGGCGCGGCGGCCGAGGCCGGGACCAGGTGGCTGTCGGGCAGCCAGAGCGGCGCGGCCTGCCCCGGGGCGTGCACCGGCCGCCAGTCATCGCGGGCGGGGCCGGCCGGCACCAGGCGGGTGCCGACGACGACGCCGGGCAACACCACAGGCCCGCCCGGGGCGGCGTGCAGCGCGGTGACCGTGGCGTCCACCACCACCGGGGCGTCGGTGCGGGTGACCGGGTCGGCCGCGGCCAGTTGGTCGGCGGGGAGCCAGCCCGGGTAGCCGCGCGGGTCCAGCTTGGCGGCTGGCTGCTCGACGGCGACGACCCGGGCCCAGCCGTCCGGTCGTAGCTCGCTGACGAGGACCCGCTCGCCGAGCAGGAGTTGGCTCAGCACACAGTCGCCGACCTGCTGCTCGGTGCTGAGACCGGAGACCCAGGCCGGGATGTCGGCGCCGGCGGTCAGCGCCGGGCGATCGACCGGACGGACCGCCTCGGGCGAGGTCCACAGTGTTGCCACCGCGACGCGAACGACGGCCTCGCGGCCCGGTTGCAGCTTCACGTCAACCCCCAGATCGAGTCGGTTGTCCAGGGGCACCCTATGAAAGAAACCAACACTCATCAAGCGCGAGCCTGCACCTTTGCTTCAGTCAGCCCGGAGATGCCCAGGCCAGGGGCATTCGGCAGCACGACGGTAGCCCCGTCGTACCGTATCCCGCCCTGCACCGGCGACCAGGCCAGCCACCAGGCGGCGTCCAGGTCGGAGACCGCTGTGGTGCCGTACGCGGCGACCAGGCTCGCCGCCGCCCCGATGCCGACCTGACTCTCCATCATCGAACCGACAACCGTGCCGAGCCCGTGGGCGGAGGCCAGTTCGAGGAGGGTACGCGCCGGGTGCAGCCCGCCACACTTGGCCAGCTTGACGTTTACCAGGTCGGCGGCCCGACGGCGGATCACCTCCACCAGGTCGCGGACCCCGAAGACCGCCTCGTCGGCCAGGATCGGCACGGACACCCGGTCGCTGACCCAGGCCAGCCCGTCCAGGTCCCAGCGGGGCACCGGCTGCTCGACCAACTCCACGTCGAGCCCGGCGTCCTCGATGCCACGAATCACCCGGACCGCCTCCCGGGGCGACCAGCCCTGGTTGGCGTCGAGCCGAATCCGAACTCCGGGGCCGACGGCCGCGCGGACGGCGCGTACCCGGTCCAGGTCGGTGCTCGCGTCGGTGCCCACCTTCACCTTGAGCACGCCGAACCCGTCGGCCTGCCGCTGCCGCGCCGCCGCCGCCAGGTCCACCGCGTCGCCCGCCGCCAGGGTGACGTCCGTCGGCACCCGCAGCGTGGTGCCCCCGAGCAACCGCACCAGGGGTACGCCCAGCCGCCGGGCGGCGAGGTCGTGCAGGGCGACATCCACCGCCGCCTTCGCCGCCTCGTTGCCCGCCACCGCGCGCTGCACCTCGGCGCACCGGGTCACCAGGTCGTCCGGGTCACGACCGATCAACCGCGGACCGAGCAATTCGCGGACGCACGCCCGCGCGCCGGCGACCGACGCGCCGGTGACCTGCCAGACCTGGGGCGCCTCGCCGAAGCCGGACCGACCGTCGGAGTCGACGAGTTCGACGACGAGTGTGTCCACTGTGGTGGTACGTCGCAGCGCCGTGACGAACGGGGTGTGTAAGGGGGCGGAAACCCGGTGGGTGCGTACCTCCGAGATCGTCATGTAGGGCACCCTATACGCGGCAGCAGCGTAGGGAGGGGGACCGGATGACCGGGCAGGGCTTGGAGCTGGTGGGCGCACCGAACGCGCGTGACCTGGGCGGGCTCGTCGGTGCCGGCGGCCGGCGGGTCCGGGTGGGACAGCTGATCCGGACTCCGGCGCTGGGTCGGCTGACCGACGAGGACCTGCCGGTGCTGGCGAAGCTGGGGCCGGCGTGCGTGCTGGATCTGCGCGCCCCCGCGGAGATCGCGGTCGCCCCGGCGGATCGGCTGGCCGGCGAGCCACGGGTGGTGTGCCTTCCGGTGCACGACCCGGAGCACCCGGTCTTCACGTACGTCTCGGCGGTGCTGCTGGGCCACGACCTGGACGCGTACGCGGAGTTGGCCCGGCAGGGCACGGCGGGGGCGATGGCGGCCATCTACCGGTGGTTCGTCACCGGGGAGTCGGCTCGGGTCGGCTTCGCCGAGGCGGTACGGCTGGCCACGCGGCCGGAGAACCTGCCGATTGTCTACCACTGCTCCGCCGGCAAGGACCGCACCGGCTGGCTCACCGTCATCCTGTTGACGGCGCTCGGGGTGGACGAGGCGGCGATTCGCGCCGACTACCTGCGCAACAACGAGCTCACCGAGAGCCTGCGGGCGGTGATCGTCGAGGCGATGCGTCGGCGCAATCCCGAGCTGGACGTCGACGCGGTGGTGCCGGTGCTGGAGGTCCGCGCCGAGTACCTCGACGCCGGTTACGCCGAGGTGCGTCGGGTGCACGGCTCGTTCGACGCGTACCTGCGCGACGGGCTGGGGCTCACCGACGCCGACCTCAGGGCGTTGCGGGCGCAGTTGCTGGAGTGACAGGTGCGTCGGTGGGCGTGCCGGTGCGGGCGGCGCGGCCGGTGACGATCAGCGCCTGGCCGGCGGCGTAGGTCGCCATGACCAGCACCGGCGCGCCGGGTGGCTGGGCCACCTCGGCCACCCCGGCGGCGATCAGCAGGTCGGAGCCGAGGAAGAGCGCGGCGCCGAGACCGACCCGCCAGCCCTGGGGGGCGGCGGTGGTGGCCATGGCGGCCAGCGCTATCGCGTAGGCGGCCACCGGTACGGCCAGCCCGACGTCGGTCAGCCCCGCCCACATCCAGGCCAGGGCGGCGACGGTCAGCACCGCGTACCCCAGGGGAACCGCGACCAGCGGCGCACGGCGCAGCGCGGCCGCGGCGCCGTGCCGGGTGAAGGCCGCGACGTAGCAGAGGTGCGTGCCGAGGAAGCAGGCCATGCCGGCGAGGAACCAGCCGGTGCCGTCGATCATCAGGGCGACGTCGCCGCCGGTGGCGAAGGCCAGCGCGGCGAGCACCAGCCGGTCCGGTCGGGCTCCGCGTTCGGTGCTGGCCCGCCAGAGGTACGCGGCCAGCAGCGGCATCAGCAGCGGCTTGGTGAGCAGGAAGGCCAGGCCGCCGCCGGTGGCGTTGGCCAGCAGGTTCGCGGCCGTCACGACGAGGAAGGCGATCAACACGGCGCGACTGCGGGGCATCGACGGCTCCGGGGTGGGGGTGGGAGCAGGGTAACCGGACGGACGGATCCAGGGTCAGAGTTGGTGGCGGGCGGCCCAGACCTGCGCGGAGACGTGCGCGAGCAGCAGGCAGGCGTCGTCCTCGACCTGGTCGTCGCCCCCGGCCAGGTCGGTGGTGGTGCAGACGGCGATCAGGTACGGCGGGGCGTCGGCGGGCAGCACCACGCCGACGCCGTGGCGCACACCGCGTACCCAACCGCTCTTGTGCGCGATGCGGGTGCCCTCGGGCAGGCCGGCGGCCAGGTCCTCCCGGTGCTCCTGCGCGAGCAGGACGTCCAGCATGGCCGAGCAGGCCGCCGGCGAGGCGAGCCGGCCCGGGGCGCCGGCCCCGGTGGCCAGCGCGCCGAGCAGGGCGGCCAGGTCGGCGGCGGTGACCGTGTTGGTGATGCCGGCCGCGCGGGCGGCGAAGTCCTCGATGCCCCGACCCGTGCCGCTGCCGCGGGCACCGACCAGCGCCCACACCTCGGCCACGGCGGGCAACCCGACGTGTCCGATGACCAGGTTGGTGGCCAGGTTGCTGGACCGCACGATCATCCGCTCGGCCAGCCAGCGCAGCGACGCCGTGCCACCCAGCCGGTCCCAGACGGCGTCGTCGTTGTCGTAGGGCTGCGCGCAGGAGAACCGGGGCGCGCCGGACTGCGCGGAGTCGAACTCGTTGACCAGGGGGACCGGCGCGTCCAGGTCCAGCGTGCCCGCCTCGGCGGCCCGGTGCAGCGCGGCGAGCACCGCCACCTTCATGGTGCTCGCCGCGTAGTGGGCGGCGTCCGGGTGGCGGGTCCAGGTCGGCGGCGCGTCGAGCCGTCCCACGTACGCCGAGACGGTGCCGGGCACCCGGTCCAGGTGGGCGTCGAGATCATCCCAGGTCATGCCGGTGACCGTAGCCGATCGGCGACGACCGATCGGGTCGGCCCGCGTACCCCCTGCGGGAAACAGACGGGCGCGGGGGGCGGCCACGGCGCGCGCGGGCCGGGGGGGGGGGGGGGGGCGGCCGCCGGCGGGGGTGCCGC
>NZ_JBNCKO010000006.1:91842-105760 GCF_049841595.1 Micromonospora sp. DT228 | reverse complement strand
GCGCCCGCGCGGGGGGCGGCGCCGCCGCCCCCGCGGCGACCCGGGGGCGGGGGCGCGCCCCCCCCCCCCCCCCCGCGCCCGGTGTCGGGTGCGGGTGCGGTCAGCCGGCGTGCTTGCGGCGGGCGGCGGCCCGGCCCCGCTGCTGCTGGTCGAGCACCACCTTGCGGATGCGCACCGCGGTCGGGGTGACCTCGACGCACTCGTCCTCGCGGCAGAATTCCAGGGCCTGCTCCAGCGAGAGCTTGCGCGGCGGGACCAGCTTCTCGGTCTCGTCGGAGGTCGACTGCCGCATGTTGGTGAGCTTCTTCTCCTTGGTGATGTTGACGTCCATGTCGTCGGAGCGGGAGTTCTCCCCGACGATCATGCCCTCGTACACCTCGGTGGTGGGGTCGACGAAGAGCTGACCGCGCTCCTGCAGGTTGGTCATCGCGAAGGCGGTGACCGCGCCGGACCGGTCGGCGACAAGCGAGCCGTTGTTGCGGGTGCGCAGCTCGCCGAACCACGGCTCGTAGGACTCGAAGACGTGGTGCAGGATGCCGGTGCCCCGGGTGTCGGTGAGGAACTCGGTGCGGAAGCCGATCAGGCCGCGCGCCGGGACCAGCCACTCCATCCGGATCCAGCCGGTGCCGTGGTTGACCAACTGCTCCATCCGACCCTTACGGGTCGCGAGGAGCTGGGTGATGGCGCCCAGGTATTCCTCCGGGGCGTCGATGGTCAGCCGCTCGACCGGCTCGCAGGTCTTGCCGTCGATCTCCCGCGTGACCACCTGCGGCTTGCCGACGGTGAGCTCGTAGCTCTCCCGGCGCATCTGCTCGACCAGGATGGCCAGCGCCAGCTCGCCGCGGCCCTGCACCTCCCAGGCGTCCGGCCGCTCGGTGGGCAGCACCCGCAGCGAGACGTTGCCGATCAGCTCCTTGTCGAGGCGGTCCTTGACCATCCGGGCGGTGACCTTGGAGCCCTTGACCCGGCCGACGAGCGGCGAGGTGTTGGTGCCGATGGTCATCGAGATGGCCGGCTCGTCGACGGTGATCAGCGGCAGCGGGACCGGGTTCTCGAGGTCGGCGAGGGTCTCACCGATCATGATCTCCGGGATGCCGGCGACGGCGATGATGTCGCCCGGTCCGGCGGTCTCGGCCGACGTGCGCTCCAGGCCCTCGGTCATCAGCATCTCGGAGATGCGGACCCGCTGGGTGCTGCCGTCGGTGCGGCACCAGGCCACCGTCTGACCCTTGTTGATGGTGCCCTGTCGGACCCGGCACAGCGCCAGCCGGCCGAGGAACGGCGAGGCGTCGAGGTTGGTGACGTGCGCCTGCAGCGGCGCGCCGTCCTCGTACGAGGGTGCCGGGATGGTGTCCAGCAGGGTGCGGAACAGCGGCTCCAGGGAGGTGCTGTCGTCGGGCACCGAACCGTCGGCGGGCTGGGTCAGCGAGGCGATGCCGTCGCGGGCGCAGGCGTAGACGATCGGGAAGTCGATCTGCTCCTCGTCGGCGTCCAGGTCGAGGAAGAGCTCGTAGGTGTCGTCCACGACCTCCTTGATCCGGGCGTCGGGGCGGTCCACCTTGTTGATCACCAGGATGATCGGCATCCGGGCCCGCAGCGCCTTGCGCAGCACGAAGCGGGTCTGCGGCAGCGGGCCCTCGCTGGCGTCGACGAGCAGCACCACGCCGTCGACCATGGTCAGGCCGCGCTCCACCTCACCACCGAAGTCGGCGTGGCCGGGGGTGTCGATGATGTTGATGGTGACCGGGTCGGAGCCGTCCGCCGGCAGGTACCGCACGCCGGTGTTCTTGGCCAGGATCGTGATGCCCTTTTCCCGCTCCAGGTCACCGGAGTCCATCACCCGCTCGGTGTTCTCGCCCCGGGCGCCGTACGCCCCGGCCTGCCGCAACATGGCGTCGACAAGCGTGGTCTTGCCGTGGTCGACGTGAGCGATGATGGCGACGTTGCGGAGGTCGGTGCGAAGCTGCATACCCTCTATCCTTCCGCCTGCGCTCGCGCAGGCCGCGTCGGGGTCACCCCCAGGTGCCCCTGATCTATGGTGAAACTGCTGTCCGGCTGGTTACCCCGGCTGGCATGCTGACTCCCGTGTTCCGGGGGCCTGAGTGCACGACCTGCTGACCTGGGTGCAGAGTCTGCCCGCCCTCTGGATCTACCTGGTCGCCGCGCTGATCGTGGCGGGCGAGACCGCGGTGATCTTCGGCCTGCTCGTGCCGGGTGAGGCTACCCTGCTGCTCGTTGGCTTCCTCACCTACAACGGTACCTTGCGGCTCGGACCGGCGTTGCTCGCGATGATCGTCGCGGCGGTTCTCGGTGACGGGCTGGCCTTCCGCGCCGGCCGGCGCTACGGGCCCCGACTGCGCGCCGGGCTGGGTCACCGGGTCGGTCCCCAGCGGTGGGCCAGGGCCGATGCCATGCTCGCGCGGCTCGGCGGGCGGGGTGTGTTCGCGGCCCGCTGGGTGGCTTTCGCCCGCACCCTGGTGCCCCGGTTGGCCGGTGCGGCCGGCATGCCGTACCGGCGGTTCGCGCCGTGGAACCTGGCCGGGGTGGCGACCTGGGTGGGCGGCTCGGTCCTGCTCGGTCACCTCGCCGGTGAGTCGTACGACACGGTCTCCCGGCTGCTCGGCCGGGCCACCGGCGTGGCGGGGCTGCTGCTGGCCGGCCTGCTGGGCGTGGTGCTCGTCGGCCGGTGGCTGGGTCGTAATCCCGACCCGGTCCGCGCGCTGCTGTCCCGGGCCGGCGCGCTGCCCCCGGTGCGGTGGCTCACCGCCCGCTACGGGGTGCTGTTCTTCCTGGTGGCCATGCGGATCGGACCGGCCTGGACGCTGCTGCTCAATCTGGCCGCCGGGCTCCTGCTGCTCTTCGCCGCCGGGCTCGCCATCGCCGGGCTGCTCGCCGTGGTGATCCGCAACAGTGGGCTGGCCGCGCTCGACGACGCCATCGCGGGGTGGTTCGCCGCCCGACGTACCCCGGACGCCGCCGAAGCCACGATGGTCGTGGTGTCGGTGGTGCGAGGGTCGGTGTTGATCGCCCTGGTGGGGTTGGTGGCCGCGGTGCTGGCGTGGCGCAACCGACCGTGGCGGGCGGACCTGCTCAGCGTGGTCGGCACGGTGGGCGCGTTCGTGCCGCTCGTGGTGTTGGCGGTGGCCGCCGAGGTGACAGGTGCGCACGGCACCACGCCGGGCGGCGAGGTGGCCGCGCTCTCGACCCAGAACGCCGTGGTCGCGGCGAGCTTCTGCACCCTGGCCTGGTTGGTGTCGCGCAGCGCCCGGTGGCCGGTGTCGGTGGCCGCGTGGACGACCGCCGCCGCCGGGATGCTCGGGATCGGCGGCGCACGGCTCTACCTCGGCCTGGACTCGGCGAGCGGGACCGCAGCGGCGGTGCTGCTCGGAGTGCTCTGGACCGTGGTGTTCATGGTCGCCTGGGCCACCCGGGACCGGGCCGTGGGTGATCTCGAGCAGCCGGACGACCAGGCGGTGACGCCGCCGCAGGGGCACCGGCGGCCGGTGGAACCTTGTTAGGGTGCGACGACTGTCACACGGGGAGGCACCACGATGGTTCGACTGACCAATCGGCTCGGCGCTGCGGTGCTCGTCGGGCTGCTGGTGTCGAGTGTGCTGGCCGGGTGCGCCGGCGAGGGGAAGAGCCCGCCGGACCAGAACGCACCGGTCGCGTTCTCGGACATGCCGGCGAATCCTCCCTCCGAGGAGGCCACCGTGGCGCCGAGCCCGTCGCTGAGCGCCGTGGAGTCGATGGGTGCCGCGCCGAGCCGTCGCGCCTCCCCATCTCCGACCCCGAAGCCGAAGAAGAAGCCGACCCGTACGGCCCCGAAGCCGCTCGCGGTGGCGAAACCGCCCACCGAGACCCTGGTCCCGCCGGCCCCGCCGAAGCCGGCGCCGAGCTCCTGCAAGCCGACCTACCGCGGCACCCAGGCCGCCCAGGCCGAGGCGAAGGCGGCGTTGACCGACGCCGCCGCCCGCTCCTACTGGCCGGTCTCCGCGCCGGACATCAAGATCCCACTCGGCCTGCTCAAGGCCACCGCGTGGCAGGAGAGCGGCTGGCAGTCCAACATCTACGCCTGCGACGGCGGCGTGGGGTTGATGCAGGTGATGCCGAACACCGCGACCTGGATGAACCAGCGGTTCGAGCAGAGCTACCAGATCGACGACTACCGGGACAACGCCTTCCTCGGGGCCACCTACCTGGCCTGGGCCACGAAGTACATCGGCGACATGTACTTCGAGTCGGACTTCCGCCTCGACCCGGCGCTGTGTGGGGCCGAGCTGAATTCCTGCCTGCTCAACGCGGTCATCGCCGCGTACAACGCCGGACACGGCGCGGTGGCGCAGGAGGGCGAGCCCCTGGCCATCCCCAACCCGTCGTACGTGCGCAACGTGCGGGCGCTGATGACCGAGTGCGTCTGCCTGGGTTACTGATCTCGACGGGGCCGTGCCGGTGTCGCCACGGCCCCGCGCGCGTGCCGGTCAGTCGCGGGCGGCGACCGGCTCCGGCGACGCCGGGCTGTCGGCCGGCTGGTCCGGGGTGATCCGGCCGGGCCACCAGAAGCGGTCTCCGAGCAGGAACGCCAGCGCCGGCACGAGGACGGTGCGCACCAGCAGGGTGTCGAGCAGCACGCCGATGCAGACGATGATGCCGATCTGGGTCAGCGTGATCAGCGGCAGCACGCCGAGGACGGCGAAGACCGCGGCGAGCAGCACTCCGGCGCTGGTGATCACCCCGCCGGTGACCCGCAGGGCGGAGAGCATCCCGTCGCGGGTGCCCGCGCCGCGCGCGTCCTCCCGGGCCCGGGTGACCAGGAAGATGTTGTAGTCCACCCCGAGCGCCACCAGGAACACGAACGCGAGCAGCAGCACACCGCTGTCCAGCGCGGGAAAGCCCAGCACGTGGTCGAAGAGCAGCCACGCCGCGCCGAGGCTGGCGAAGAACGACGCGATCACGGTGAGCACCAGCAGCAGCGGAGCGAGCAGGCCGCGCAGCAGCAGCACGAGCACGGCGCCGACGAGCACCAGGATGATCGGCAGGATCAGTCGCAGGTCGCGGTCGTTGGCCTCGTCGGAGTCGTAGGTGGCGGCCACGGAGCCACCGACGATCGCCCCGGATGGCGTGTCGGCGCCGGCCGCGGCGGGCGGAGCGGAATCGGGGACGGCGGCGACCGCCTCGCGCAGGGCCTCGATGGCGCGGTCCGAGGCGGTGGTGCCGGGTTCGGCGTCCAGGACGACGTCGACCTGGGCGACGGCGTTCCCGGCGTCGCCGGGGCGTGCCGAGGCGACCCCGGGCACGGCGGTGGCGGCCTCGGTGACGGCCCGCGCTGCCGCCGGGTTGGTGAGCACCGCCACCGGCTGGGTGCTGCCGGCGGGGAACGCACGGGCCAGGGTCTGCGCCCCGGTCACCGCCTCGGGCTCGGCCCGGAACTGTTCGGTCTCGGACAGGCCGGTGCGGATCCCGAGCCCACCCAACGCCAGACCGCCGAGCAGCAGGGTGGCCAGCACCGCGACCACCACCGGGCGGCGTTGCACGGCGGTGCCGAGCCGGCCCCAGAGCCGTCCCTCCCGGGCCGGGCCACCGACGCGGGGCACGAACGGCCAGAACAGGCCGCGGCCGAGGAGCACCAGCACGGCGGGGAGCACGAACAGCGCCGACAGCATGGCGAAGACCACACCCGTGGCGCAGGCCACGGCGAGGGCCCGGTTCGTCTCCTGCTCGCTGAGCAGCAGGGTGAGGACTCCGAGCACCACGGTGCCGCCGCTGGCGAGGATGGGCTCGGCGGTACGCCGCAACGCGGCGCGCATCGCCGCGTACCGGTCCTGCTCGCGCCGCAGCTCCTCGCGGTAGCGGGCGATGAGCAGCAGCGCGTAGTCGGTGGCGGCGCCGAAGACCAGCACGCTGGCGATGCCGGTGACCTGGCCCTGCTGGAGGTTGATGCCGACGGCCGGCACGATGGCGTCGACCGCGCGCAGGGTGAGCTGTTCGGTCGCGGCGACCACGACGAGTGGCACGATCCACAAAAACGGGCTGCGGTAGGTGATCAGCAACAGCAGCGCCACCACGGCAGCGGTCACCGCGAGCAGGGTGACGTCGGCCCCGTCGAACACCGAGGACAGGTCGGCGGTGAAGGCCGGTGCGCCGGTCACCTCGGCGGTCAGCCCGGCGGGCAGGTCGCCCAGCGCGGCGCGCAGCTCGTCGACAGTGCCGGTGACCTCGTCCTGACCACCGCTGGTGTCGACGGGCACGGCGACGAGCGCGACCGCCCCGTCCGGGGAGAGCTGCGGGGGACTGACGCGTCCACCCACCGCGAAGCGGCCCAGGTCGCCGGCGCGGGCGGTGACGGCGGCCCGGTCGGCCTCGCTCAGCGCGCCGCCGTCACCTCGACTCACCACCACGATGGCCGGCTGGACCTCGCTGGACGGCAACTGCTCCTGGAGGCGTTCCACCTGTGTCGACTGCCACCGCACCGACAGGCCGGTGGCGGAGACCGGGGCCGGGTTGTCCGGTTGGGGCGTTCCGAAGACGACCGCGCCGACGACGATCGCCGCGGCCACGGTGAGCCAGGCGGCCAGCCGGCCGCGCGCGACCCTGGTGAACACAGACATCAGATGACCCCAAAGTCCTTCGGCAGCCGAGTATCTTGATAGCCGAGATTATCGAGGGCTGTTCTATGCTGCAACCCGGGAGACCGACGACGGGAAGAGCGGCGCGAGGTGGCGACTCACGGCATGTACCGGCGGCGCGACACGCGCCGCGAGCAGCTGGTCGCGGAGATCACCAACAACCTCCGGCGGTACGCGGTGGACGCCCAGCAGGTCGGCCACGCCTTCGCCAACCTGCACGGCCTCAACCCGACCGACCTCCAGGCCCTGATCGCGGTGATGGACGCCGAGTTGCTCGGTGACCCGATCACCCCCGGCCGCCTCGGTGAGCAGCTCAATCTCTCCTCCGGCTCGGTCACCGCCCTCATCGACCGGCTGGAGCGGGCCGGTCACATCCGCCGGGACCGGGACACCGTCGACCGGCGCAAGGTGCTGCTGCACTACGCCGACCAGGGAGCGGCCCTGGCCATGCAGTTCTTCCAGCCGCTGGGCGCGCGTACCGACACGGTGATGGCCCGCTTCGACGACGGCGAGCTGGAGGTGGTGCACCGGTTCATGGCGCAGATGAGCGAGTCGCTGCGGGGGCACCGGGACGCGGTGCGCGCCGCCCGGCCCGGGTCGCCCCGCCCGCCGACGGGCTGAGCCGTGCCGGCCCGGCTGGTCACCCGCCTCGCGGCCGTCGCGCTGCGGTTGTCGCCGACCCGTCCCGGCCCGGTGCGGGTCACCCGCGACATCCCGGTCCGCACCCGCGACGGTGTGGTGCTGCGGACCGACCACTACGCCGCGGCGGTTCGCGGCGCGCCGACCGTGCTGATCCGCACCCCGTACGGGCGAGGCGGACCACTGCGGCTGCTCGGCCGGCTGCTCGCCGCGCGGGGTCGGCACGCGGTGATCCAGGACTGCCGGGGCACCGGAGGGTCCGGTGGCACGTTCGCGCCGCTCGTGCGCGAGCGCGACGACGGAGTGGACACCCTGGACTGGCTGCGTCGCCAGCCCTCGTGGTCCGGCCAGCTCGGCATGTTCGGGGTCAGCTACCAGGGTTTCGCGCAGTGGGCGCTGGCCGCCGACGCCGGCGACGAGCTGCGCGCGATGGTCGCGGTGGTGACCGCCTCGGCCACCCGGGACTCGACGTACGCGGGGGAGTCCTTCGCCCTGGACACCGTGCTGACCTGGGCGGAGCTGCTGCATGCGCAGACCGTGCCGTGGTTGTCCCGGCAGTGGGAGCTCAAGCGTGGCCAGCCCCGGCTGGCCGCCGCGCTGGCGCACCTGCCGCTCGCGGACGCCGACCGGGTGGCCACCGGCGTGACCGTCCCGTTCTTTCAGGAGTGGCTGCGCCACCACACCCCGGAGGCGGCGTACTGGCGCGAACGCGTCTTCGCCGACCGGGTGGCCCGGGTGCGGGCGCCGGTGGTCATGGTCAGCGGTTGGCACGACATCTTCCTGCCCGCCCAACTCGACGACTACGCCACGCTGCGCGCCGCCGGCACGCGGCCACGCCTCGTCGTCGGCCCCTGGACACACGGCAGCCCGGGCCTGTTCGTGGCTGCCCTGCGGGAGGGGTTGGCCTGGCTCGACGAGCACCTGACGGCGGCGCCACCGGTCGGCCGGCGGGCGCGCCCGGCCGGGGCCGCCCCGGTCCGGCTGCACGTGGGTGGGCCCGGCGGCGGCTGGCGGGACCTACCGGACTGGCCACCTTCGACGGTCGAGACCGCCTGGCACCTGCATCCGGGAGGTGAGCTGGCGGTCCGCCCGCCGCTCGCGTCGGCGCCGGACGAGTTCCGGTACGACCCGGCCGACCCCACCCCGTCGCGGGGTGGGCCGCTGCTGGTCGCCAAGCAGGCCGGCCCGGTGGACAACCGGCAGGTCGAAGCCCGCCCCGACGTGCTGATCTACACCAGTGCCCCACTTGTCGGCCCGATCGAGGTGATCGGCCCGGTCCGCGCCGAGATCCACGTCCGTGGTGAGCTGCCGTACCTGGACGTCTTCGTGCGGCTGTGCGACGTGGACCGGCGCGGTCGCTCGTGGAACGTGTGCGACGGTCTGGTGCGAGTGACCCCCGAACGCTTCCCCGCCGACCCGGCCGGGGTGCGGCGGGTCCCGGTGGCGCTCTGGCCGACCGCGTACCGGTTCGCCACCGGGCACCGGCTGCGGGTGCAGATCGCCGGTGGCGCCCATCCGAGGTGGGCGCGCAACCCCGGCACCGGGGAACCGCTCGGAACGGCGGTGACGCTGCGTGCCGGCTGGCGGCAGGTGTTCCACGACCCCGCTCACCCGTCGGCGCTGCTGCTGCCGATCGTCCACTCAGCCCCGACGGCACCCCCAATCTAAAAAGAACCCTCCTGAGCTGGGCATTCATCGATAATGCGGGCTATGGTTGGTGTAACGCCCGGTGCCGTGCAGCAAGCCGACCGGGATCGCCCGAAGCCCAACACCGCGTACGCGGTGTGACGTCGTACCCGGTCCCCGCCCTATCCGAGAGGGGGACCCCATGACGCGGGCCCCGGCAAACCTATTGGCCGTCCGAAGCCTTCTTCTCACTCATCTGAACGTCGACCCGAACACCGTCCGCGCCGCCGACCTGGAGCCGGACGAGGTCGGCATCGTCGGCGACCCGGACCACCGCGGCGGCTATCACTGCGGCTCGGACCGGGTGGTCACGAACGACTATTCGGTTGTCGAGTCACCCCGGGACCGAGCCGGACTGACCCTGGACGCGGCGGCGCTGGACGTCGGCCAGTTCGAGGTCCGCTCCGCCGGCCGTACGCACACCATGAGGAGTTTCTCGCTCTGGTGCGTGGCCCAGTGCGTCGCGAACGCGGCCGACACCCGGGACCTTCGCGAGATCATCTACAGCCCCGACGGCAGCACGGTGAAGCGGTGGGACCGCCTCGGCATACGGAGCACCGGCGACAGCTCGCACCGCTGGCACACCCACTTCAGCTTCTTCCGTGACGCCATCAAGGCGGGCCGCGACCAGCGGCCGCTGTTCCGCCGCTATCTCAGCTCCATCGGACTCCTGGAGGACGACGACATGACCCCCGAAGAGCACAACTGGCTGGCCACGGTCCACACGAACCTCACCGTGCTGGACGGCCGAAACCCGATCGGACAGATCTACACCCGGATGGCCGAGGGTCGGGACGACACCGGTGCCCCGGTGGCCGGCAACTGGAACCTGCAGGCGATGACGAAGCAGCTCACCGCCCTGCAGACCACGCTGAACGCACTGGCCGGGAAGGACTTCACCGACGAGGCGGCGATCATCGAGGGTGTCCTCGCGGGGCTCACGCCGGAGGATATCGCCGCGGCCATTCCGCCCACCATCGCCAAGCAGGTCGCCGACGAGCTGTCCCGCCGGCTGGTCGCCTGAGCGGAGGGGCGGCCGTAGCCGCCGGGCCGCCCCTCTCCCCAACCCTCATCCGCAACGACTGTTGAGCAATAAGTATTGCGCAACAGATGTTGCGGATGACAGGCTGGCGGTATGGAGACCCCCGACGTACGCCACGTCACCGACTCGCGGGTGCTGGCTGCCATGGCCCACCCGCTGCGTCGCCGGCTGATGGACGTGCTCACGGTGCACGGACCCTCGACCGTCGGCCTGCTCGCCGAACGCACCGACCAGGCGCCGGCGAACGTCAGCCACCACCTCAAGGTTCTCGCCGCCGCGGACCTGGTCACCGAGGCTCCCGAGTTGGCCCGCGACCGGCGCGAACGGTGGTGGCGGCTGGTCACCCCAGGGGTGCGCTGGTCCAGCAGCGACTTCGACGCCGACCCGGCCGCCCGGGTGGTCGCGGACGCCGCCATCTCGCTCAATCTGGACCGGCACGTCGCCCTGGCCCGAGCCTGGCACGCCGCCGACGACGCGGCACAGGCGACCTGGCACGACGGCCCGTTCTCCCTGAACAAGTGGTTGCACCTCACCCCCGACGAACTGGCCGCGCTGAGCCGCGAAATGGTCGCGCTGCTGGACCGCTGGGCCGACCGGTCGGTCCCCGCCGACGGCCACGAGCGGCAGCCCGTGTTCGTGTTCGCCCACGGCATTCCGGCCCGGCCGTGACCGCGACCACCCGCACCGGTCCGGATCCGGTCCGTCCAGGAGGCGGGCTGCTGCGGCACCGCGACTTCCGGCTGCTCTGGACCGGCCAGACGGTCAGCAGCATCGGCAGCAACGTCACCACGGTCGCGTTGCCCCTGGTCGCGGTCGCCGTCCTGGACGCCGGCACCTTCCAGGTGGCGGTGCTCACCGCCGCGGCCTGGCTGCCCTGGCTGCTGATCGGCCTGCCCGCCGGCGCCTGGGTGGACCGGCTGCCCCGCCGACCCGTGATGGTGGCCTGCGATCTGTTCCGCGCGCTGCTGTTCCTCACCGTGCCGCTCGCCGCGGCACTCGACCGGCTCACCGTGACGCACCTGCTGGTGGTGGCGCTCAGCGCCGGCGTCGCGCGGGTCTTCTTCGAAACCGCCGACCAGGTCTACCTCCCGGTGCTGTTGCGACCCGAGCAACTGCCGGAGGGCAACGCGAAGCTGCACGCCACCCAGACCGCGAGCTATGTCGTCGGACCCGGCGTCGCAGGTCTGATCGCCCAGCTCATCGGTGCGGTCACCGCGCTGCTGCTGGACGCGATCAGCTTCCTGGTCTCCGCGGTGTGCCTCCTGCGGATCCGCACCGTCGAACCATGCGCACGCCGGGCGGACCGGTCCCGCCCACTGCGCCGCGACATCGCCGAAGGGCTGCGCTTCGTCGCCCGGGACCCGTACCTGCGGGTGCTGGCGGTCTTCGGCGCGGCCAGCAACATCGGGCTGACCGGCTACCAGGCCGTCCTGGTGGTCTTCCTGGTCCGTGAGTTGCGTCTCGCACCGGGCCTGGTGGGCGTCCTGATCGCCGTGATGAGCGCTGGAGGGATCATCGGGGCGTTGCTCGCCACCACGCTGGGCCGGCGCTGCGGCACCGCGCGGGCACTGCTGATCGCCGCGGTGTTCACCGGCCCGCCAGCCCTACTCATTCCGCTCGGCGCACCCGGCATCGGGTTGGCCTGGCCAGCCCTCGGCGGCCTGTTGATCGGCCTGGGGGTGGCCATCGGCAACGTCGTCAAGGGCGCCTTCCGGCAGACCTACACGCCGCACCACCTGCTCGGCCGGGTGACGGTGAGCATGCACCTGCTCAACTACGGCACGATCCCGCTCGCGGCAGTGCTCGCCGGAGCCCTCGGCGCGCGCTACGGCGTCGCGACGGCGATTGTCGTGATGACCGCCTGGTTGGCGGTCACCCCGTTGATTCTGTTGATCGGACCGATCCGGAGGCGGCGGGACATGCCCGCCGCCCCGGCGGCGTCTTGAGTGCGCTGCGACGGCGGCCGGAGACCGGCCGCCGTCACCGGCACGGAGCTACATCGGGCGGACGTTGTCCGCCTGCGGACCCTTCTGCCCCTGGGTCACCTCGAACTCGACCTTCTGGCCCTCGTTGAGCTCCCGGTAGCCGCTCGAGGCGATGGCGGAGTAGTGGACGAACACGTCCGGCCCTCCACCGTCCTGCTCGATGAAACCGAAGCCCTTTTCCGAGTTGAACCACTTAACCGTGCCGGTTGCCATGCATCTCTCCCTGTTCAAAGCGGCTGACCCTCGGCCTCTGGCCGATGATCGCCCGTACCTGTCCGACAGTAACGGGCGAAACCCCAATCCGCTGGCCGAAGTGCCGTAGGTCTTCGTGCGAACTCGGGTGAACTCTGCGCGCCGGCACGTGAAACCTGCCCCGACCACCCGCCGCTGGGGCATGCTTGCGCCGATGAGGGGTGCCGCAGCCGACGTGCTGACCGAGCTGGAGCGCGAGATCGACGCGCCCGGCGCCGGCCTGGACCGACTCCGGTTGGTGCCCACCCCGTTCGTCCCCGAGGTGCGGCTGCACCTGGCCGAGGACGCGATCGTCTTCTGGGCTCGGATGGAGGCAGCCGCCGGGCACGCCCTGCCGGCACCGTACTGGGCGTCCGCCTGGGCCGGCGGCCAGGCACTGGCCCGGCACCTCCTGGACCACCCCGAGCTGGCCGCCGGACGTCGGGTCCTCGACCTCGCCGCCGGCTCGGGACTGGTGGCCATCGCCGCCGCGCTCGCCGGCGCCGCGGAGGTGGTCGCCAACGACATCGACCCGTACGCCGTCGCCGCCGTCACCCTCAACGCGCGGGCCAACCGGGTCGACGTCGACGTCACCGGGGACGACCTGCTCGACGGCACCGACGCGGAGGCCGATCTGGTGGTCGCCGGCGACGTCTTCTACGACCGCGCGATGGCCGAGAAGATGCTGCCCTTCCTGCAGAGGGCCGCCGCCCGGGGCGCCGACGTGCTGGTCGGTGACCCCGGCCGAGGGCACCTACCGGCGGACCGCCTGACGGTCCTCGCCGACTATCCGGTACCCACCACCGAACCCTCGGTCGACTCGTCGTTGCGCCGGGTGCAGGTGCTGCGACCCGTCTGAGCGCGGACACCGCCTCAGGGACGACCCCGAGACCGATACCAGGGGGGCCTGGGGGCTGGAACCGGATGTCCGAGGTGGTCCGGCGGCCATAGCGTACGAGGCATGACGCAATGGCTGGCACAGATCGGCGAACTACCCGTTCTGCTGCTGATGGGTGCGCTCGGCCTCGTCATGCTCTTCGACGCCGTACCCCTGTTGGGTGTCCTGATCCCCGGCGACGTGGCGATCCTGGCCGCCGTCGGGGTCGGCCGCCCGACCACCGGGCTGGCGACCTTCACCGCGGTGCTGGTCGGCTGCCTGGCCGGCTGGTCGCTGAGCTTCCTGATCGGCCGCCGGTACGCCGAGCGGCTGCGACACAGCCGGATCGGCGGCTGGATCGGTGAGCCGCGCTGGTCGGCCGCGGAGGGGATCCTGCGTCGCGGTGGCGGTCGGATGATGATCGTCGCGCCGTTCCTGCCCGTGTTCAACGCGCTGCTTCCGCTGGCCGCCGGCGGGTTACGGATGTCGTACCGGCGATTCCTCGGCTGCGCGACGCTCGGCGCCGCCGCCTGGGCCGGTCTCTACCTCGCGCTGGGCACGGCATCCCGATCGCTGGCCGGGCTGCTGCCGGGGCAGCCCAGCCCGCTGCTGGTGACCATGGGAGTCGGGATGGTGCTGGCTTCCGTCGTGCTGTTGGGGGCGCGGCGGCGGTTGTTCGTTGTTGCTGGTTGAGGTTGCTGGGCTTGTCGGTGGTTGCTGTGGGGAGTCGGTGGTTGCGGTTGGGGGCGGGGGCGGGCGGGGCCCCCCCCCCCCGGGGCGCGGGGGGAGACCACCCCCGCCCCGCCCGGCCCCCCCCCCCCCGGGGGTGTGG
>NZ_JBNCKO010000006.1:0-91832 GCF_049841595.1 Micromonospora sp. DT228 | reverse complement strand
GCTCCGGGCGGTCAGGCTTGATCCCTGCGCCGGGCACGGCAGGCCCCGCCCCCGTCGTGGTTGCGGCTCGTTCGGGCGCGCCGCGTCCGCCGAGGGGGTTGAGGATCTTCAGGGTGGACGGTCAGCGGAGGGTTCTTCTGTTTGGGGCGTGGGGTGGTGCGGTGGGTGGGGTGGTGCGGTGGGTGGGGTGGTGCGGTGGGTGGGGTGGTGCGGTGGGTGGGGTGGCGTGGGTGGGGTGGGGTGGCGTGGGTGGGGGGTTACCAGCCTCTTGCTTTCCACTGGGGGAGGGCTGGGCGTTCCGCTCCCAGGGTGCTGTCCTTGCCGTGGCCGGGGTAGAACCAGGTGTCGTCCGGGAGCTTGTCGAACAGCTTGTGCTCGACGTCGCCGACGAGGGCGGCGAAGCGCTCCGGGTCCTGCTCCGTGTTTCCCACACCACCTGGGAAAAGACTGTCGCCAGTCCAGAGGTGCGGGGTGCCGGCCGGGTCGCGGTAGAGCAGGGCGATCGAGCCCGGGGTGTGCCCCTTGATGTGGATGACCTCCAGCGCGCAGTCGCCGACCGGCACGGTGTCGCCGTCGGCGAGACGTTCCGCCTCGATCGGCAGCCCGTCCGCGTCGTCGGCGTGTACCAGGGCCCGCGCGCCGGTCTTGGCGACGACCTCCTCCAGGGCCACCCAGTGATCCATGTGCTGGTGGGTCGTCACCACGGCGGTGAGCCCACCGTCGCCGATCAGCTCCAGGAGCCGGGGCGCCTCGTTGGCGGCGTCGATCAGCACCTGGTCACCGGTGCCCGTGCAGCGCAGCAGGTACGCGTTGTTGTCCATCGGACCCACCGACAGCTTGCTGATGGTCAGCCCGTCCAGCTCGCGTACGGCCGGCGGGCCGCCGTGGGTGACGTCTCCGCTATAAGTCATGACGTTTCTAGATCCATTCCGGTGGAGTAGGCAGGGGGCCGTCGGGAGTGACGGAGAGCGGGCCGCCGTCGGCGCGGCCGATCAGCCAGGCGGCGAGGTCGGGCACGGGGCCGGCGACGACCGGGGCGCCGACGCGGTCCCCGATCACCACCTCGTGCCCGCTGCCGTCCGGGCGTAGCACCAACGACGGCGGTGTCGGACCCGTGGAGTGATGGCTGGCCGCCTCGCGTAGCAGCCGGTGGGCGAACGTCTCCGACCAGTGCGCGGGTCGGTAGTCGGCGGCCAGGTCGAGGTGGTGCACCTCGATCTCGCGCAGCCGACCCCACACGAGCAGCGCGGCGGGCCACGGGCCCCTACGGGCCTGCACCGTCGCCGCCCAGGCCGGCGCGGGCATCGCCGCGACCGCCTCGGCGAACAGGTCGGCGGTGCGCCGCAGATCGTCCAGGTGCTCGGCGGGTGGTCGGTCCGCGCCGGTCTCGATGTCGGTGGTGCGGGCCGCGAGCGAGGCGTACATCGGCAGTGCCTCGCCGGTGCGGGCCGCCGTGAGCAGGTTGACGAAGCCGTCGGCGTTGCGCGCCAGATGCGCCAGCACGTGACCGCGCGTCCAGCCCGGCAGCAGCGACGCCGCGGCCAGGTCCGCGGCGTCGAAAGACGCTGCGGTACGCAGGAGTCGGCTGGTGGCCGCGTCCACCTCGCCCATCAACAGCAGCGGATCCGTGGTCACCCGTCGACCCTAGCGGTCCGCCGCCGCGCCGTCGCCGGGGAAATCGCTTTCGGCGCGTCGGCGCGCGACCTACCGTCAGCGGCAGACGCGGCACCGGGACATCGGACGGAGGTGGTGATCATGCCGGACGTGGCACGCGTGTTCCGCCATCACCTGCTCCGACACCGATGAGGATGCCATGACGATCGATCTGACCGCGCTCGGCTGGGATGCCGAGCGGGCGACGTACGCCGCACGACGTGGCGAGCACCACCCGGGCCGGGTGGCCCGGGTCGACCGGGGGGTCTGCACGGTGCTCACGGCGGCCGGCCCGGTCCGGGCCAGCCTGGGCGGCGCGGTGCTGGCCACTGCCGCCCGGGACCCGTCGGCGCTGCCCTGCGCCGGAGACTGGGTGCTGCTCACCACCTGGCCGGACCGCCGGGTCACCGTGGAGGCGGTACTACCGCGCCGGGGCGCGCTGATCCGCCGTACCGCCGGCAAGGACGCCAGCGGCCAGGTGCTGGCCGCCAACCTGGACACGGCCGCCGTGGTGGAGCCGGTGCACCCCGAGCCGGACGTGGGCCGCATCGAGCGACTGCTCGCCCTGGCCCACGAGTCCGGCGCCCGGCCACTCGTCGTGCTGACGAAGGCCGACCTCGCGGCCGACCCGGCCGCGTTGGCCCGCCAGCTGGCCGCGGTCGCCCCCGGGGTGCCGGTGCTGCCGGTCAGCGCCGAACGTGGCGTCGGGCTGGACCCGCTGCGCGCCGAAGTGACGCCCGGCCGCACGCTCGGCCTGCTCGGGCCCTCCGGCGCCGGCAAGTCGAGCCTGGTCAACGCGCTGGTCGGGGCGGTGATGATGCCCACACAGACGATCCGGCGCGTGGACGGCAAGGGTCGGCACACCACCACCTGGCGGGCGCTCGTGCCGATCCCCGGCGGCGGCGCCGTGATCGACACGCCCGGGGTGCGCGCGGTGGGCCTGCTGGACGGCGCGGTCGGGCTCGACCGGGCGTTCGCGGATATCGCCGGGCTGGCCGAGGGCTGCCGGTACGCCGACTGCGGCCACGACGGCGAGCCCGCCTGCGCGGTCCGCGAGGCGCTGCAGACCGGCGAGCTGCCCACCCGCCGGTGGGAAAGTTGGCGGCGGCTGCAGGGCGAGGTGGCCCAGGAGAGCCGACGGCGAGAGGCGCGGGTGGCGGCGGAGCGGCGCGGTGGGTGGCGTTCGGCCCGGCGACGGGCCGCCCGGCCTCCGACGCCGGGCGGGTTCTGACCGGCGGGGTGTGCGCGGTGCCCGCGGGCGGTGCGCGGCGGCCGTGTGCGTCCGGTGTGGTGGGGGCCGCAGCTCGGTGCGGCCGACCGGGCTGAGCTGGGGGAATGTGCGGGCGGGGGAAACTGTCATACCTCGGGGCTAGAGTTGCCGAGGCGTGATTTCCGCGCCCGCACGACCGCTCAGATCACCCCAGAGCGGGACAGATCCTTCGCTTCGTCTTCTCCCGGGAGTACACGCACCGTGGCCGACCGACTGATCATCCGTGGCGCGCGCGAGCACAACCTGCGTGACGTCAGTCTCGACCTGCCCCGGGACGCACTCATCGTGTTCACCGGGCTGTCCGGGTCGGGCAAGTCGAGCCTGGCCTTCGACACGATCTTCGCCGAGGGGCAGCGCCGCTACGTCGAGTCGCTCTCGTCGTACGCCAGGCAGTTCCTCGGCCAGATGGACAAGCCAGACGTCGACTTCATCGAGGGCCTGAGCCCCGCCGTCTCCATCGACCAGAAGTCCACCTCGCGCAACCCGCGATCGACCGTCGGCACCATCACCGAGGTCTACGACTACCTGCGCCTGCTCTACGCCCGCATCGGCGAGCCGCACTGCCCGGTCTGTGGCGAGCGCATCTCCCGGCAGAGCCCCCAGCAGATCGTCGACCGGGTCCTCGCGATGGCCGAGGGCACCAAGTTCATGGTGCTCGCGCCGGTCATCCGTGGTCGCAAGGGCGAGTACGTCGACCTCTTCGCCGAGTTGCAGGCCAAGGGCTACGCCCGGGCCCGGGTCGACGGCGTGGTGCACCCGCTGACCGAGCCGCCGAAGCTCAAGAAGCAGGAGAAGCACACGATCGAGGTGGTGATCGACCGCCTCACCGTCAAGGCGAGCGCCAAGCAGCGGCTGACCGACTCGGTCGAGGCGGCCCTGGGCCTGTCCAGCGGCCTGGTGCTGCTCGACTTCGTCGACCTGCCGGAGGACGACCCGGACCGGGAGCGCCGCTACTCCGAGCACCTGGCCTGCCCCAACGACCACCCGCTGGCCATCGAGGATCTCGAGCCTCGGGTCTTCTCCTTCAACGCGCCCTACGGCGCCTGCCCGGAGTGCACCGGCCTGGGCACCAAGAAGGAGGTCGACCCGGAGCTGCTGGTCCCCGACCCGGAGCGCAGCCTGCGCGAGGGCGCCATCCAGCCCTGGTCCACCGGGCACAACCTGGAATACTTCCTGCGCCTGCTGGAGGCGCTCGGCGAGGCCCAGCACTTCGACGTCGACACCCCGTGGCGGGCGCTGCCGGCGCGGGCGCAGAAGACGATCCTGCACGGCTCCGACGACCAGGTGCACGTGCGCTACCGCAACAAGTACGGCCGTGAGCGCTCCTACTACACCGGCTTCGAGGGCGTGGTGCAGTGGATCGAGCGCCGGCACTCCGACACCGAGTCCGAGTGGTCCCGCGACAAGTACGAGGGCTACATGCGCGACGTGCCGTGCGCGGCCTGCGGTGGCGCTCGACTCAAGCCCGAGGTGCTCGCGGTCACCCTGGCCGGCAGGAGCATCGCCGAGGTCTGCAACCTGTCCGTGGGGGAGTGCGCCGACCTGCTCGCCGGCATCGAGTTGACCGACCGGCAGAAGCTGATCGCCGAGCGGGTCCTCAAGGAGATCAACGCCCGGCTGCGGTTCCTGCTCGACGTCGGCCTGGACTACCTCTCCCTGGACCGGCCGGCCGGCACGCTCTCCGGCGGCGAGGCGCAGCGTATCCGGCTGGCCACCCAGATCGGCTCCGGCCTGGTGGGTGTGCTCTACGTGCTCGACGAGCCGTCGATCGGGCTGCACCAGCGCGACAACCACCGGTTGATCGAGACCCTGATCCGACTGCGCGGCCTGGGCAACACGCTGATCGTGGTCGAGCACGACGAGGACACCATCCGCACCGCCGACTGGATCGTCGACATCGGGCCCGGCGCGGGCGAGCACGGCGGCAAGATCGTGCACAGCGGCTCGGTCCCCGCGCTGCTGAAGAACAAGGAGTCGATCACCGGGGCGTACCTGTCCGGGCGTCGGTCGATCCCGACGCCGTCGACCCGCCGCCCGCAGGATCCCGGTCGGGAGCTGGTGGTGCACGGCGCGCGGGAGCACAACCTGCGCAACCTGAACGTCCCGTTCCCGCTGGGCCAGCTGATCGCGGTCACCGGGGTGAGTGGTTCGGGCAAGTCGACGCTTGTCAACGACATCCTGTACGCGGTGCTGGCCAACCAGATCAACGGTGCTCGGCTGGTGCCCGGCCGGCACACCCGGGTCTCCGGGCTGGAGCACGTGGACAAGGTCGTCGGCGTGGACCAGTCGCCGATCGGCCGGACGCCGCGCTCCAACCCGGCCACCTACACCGGGGTCTGGGACCACGTCCGCAAGCTCTTCGCCGAGACCACCGAGGCGAAGGTCCGCGGTTACGGCCCGGGTCGGTTCTCCTTCAACGTCAAGGGCGGACGCTGCGAGGCCTGCTCCGGCGACGGCACCATCAAGATCGAGATGAACTTCCTGCCCGACGTGTACGTCCCGTGCGAGGTCTGCAAGGGCGCCCGGTACAACCGGGAGACCCTGGAGGTGCACTACAAGGGCAAGACCGTCTCGGACGTGCTGGAGATGCCGATCGAGGAGGCCGCCGAGTTCTTCTCCGCCATCCCGGCCATCCACCGGCACCTCAAGACCCTTGTCGACGTCGGCCTGGGCTACGTACGCCTCGGCCAGCCCGCGCCCACCCTCTCCGGCGGCGAGGCGCAGCGGGTCAAGCTCGCGTCCGAGCTGCAGAAGCGCTCCACCGGACGGACGGTCTACGTGCTCGACGAGCCGACCACCGGTCTGCACTTCGAAGACATCCGCAAGCTGCTGATGGTGCTGGAAGGGCTTGTCGACAAGGGCAACACGGTGATCACCATCGAGCACAACCTCGACGTGATCAAGACGGCCGACTGGTTGATCGACATGGGTCCGGAGGGTGGCCACCGGGGCGGCACCGTTCTCGCCACGGGCACCCCCGAGGAGGTCGCCGAGGTCGCCGAGAGCCACACCGGCGAGTTCCTGCGCCAGGTGCTCAAGCTCGACGGCGCTGCCGCCGGCTCCGCAGCCGCCACCACCCGGGCGGCCAAGGCCAACGGTGTCACCAAGGCGCGGGCGAGCCGCAAGGTGCCCGCCGCCGCACGCTGACCGTTACCTCCTGACAGTGCCTGATCGGCTTCGTACGGTCCGGTCGGTTCTTGCGGTCCGGTCGGCCCGGCCGGTTCGTGCGGTCCGGTCGGTTCGGTCGGTTCGTGCGGTCTGGTCGGTTCGTGCGGTCTGGTTCCGGTCCGGACCGACCGGACTCCGGTGCGGGGCGTCCGGTCGGGTCGGCGGTGGTTGCCCGACTGGTGTCGCGGCGTTCGTGATGGCGTGGCCTGGTCGGTCGAGGCGCGCCCCGTCTCATTTCCCGGTTCGGACCGATGCTGTGATGAACCGTCCGGCACAGTTGCTCGTGTGGACAAGGTGTGGCCGGCTCTTGACCGGCGCGGCGGGTTAGAGAGAGGCGAGGCATGAGTGACGATCAGGCGCTGACCGGTCCGGGTACCCAGACACGACGTACCCTGCTCACCGGCGTCGGGGCGGTCGGCGCGGCCGTCGTCCTGGCGGCCTGCGGCAGTGACGACGGCGACAGCGGCAGTGGTGCTCCCACCAGTGGGGGCCCGGCGGTGCCCAGCACCGGTGACGCGGCTGGCGGCGACCGGCAGGGCGCGCAGTCACTTGCCACCACCGCCGACATCCCGGTCGGCGGCGGCAAGGTCCTCGCCGCCCAGGGTGTGGTCATCACCCAGCCTGTGGCTGGCCAGTTCAAGGGCTTCAGCCCGATCTGCACCCACCAGAACTGCCCGGTGACGAACGTCGACGGCGGCACGATCAACTGCACCTGCCACAACAGCAAGTTCTCGATCGAGGACGGCTCGGTGAAGGCCGGCCCCGCCACCAAGCCGCTGCCCCCCAAGGACATCAAGGTCACCGGAGACCAGATCTCGCTGGCCTGACCGGCTCGGGGGAGCGGCAAGCGCCCCGTCACTTGATCGACTCGCGTTTCAGGACGTCGGGGTGTCTGCGGCCAGCCGACACCCCGACTTCCCGGAAACCGAGTGGATCTAGCGCCTGCAACGGGCTGTCGGTGGTGCGGACTAGGCTTGTTGGCGTGGCTGACCCCTCGACCTACCGTCCCGCACCCGGCACCATCCCGGAGTCACCGGGGGTCTACCGCTTCCGCGACGGGACCGGCCGGGTGATCTACGTCGGCAAGGCGAAGAACCTGCGCAGCCGGCTCAACTCCTACTTCGGCGACGTCTGGAATCTGCACGAGCGCACCCGGCAGATGGTCACCACCGCCGAGTCGGTGGACTGGATCATCGTCGGCACCGAGGTCGAGGCGCTCCAGCACGAGTTCACCTGGATCAAGCAGTACGACCCGCGGTTCAACGTCCGCTACCGCGACGACAAGTCGTACCCCTACCTGGCCGTCACCCTCAACGAGGAATATCCCCGGTTGCAGGTGATGCGCGGCGCCAAGCGCAAGGGGGTGCGCTACTTCGGTCCGTATTCGCATGCCTGGGCCATCCGGGAGACCCTCGACCTGCTGCTGCGGGTGTTTCCCGCCCGGACGTGCTCGGCAGGCGTGTTCAAGCGCGCCGGCCAGGTCGGCCGCCCCTGCCTCCTCGGCTACATCGGAAAGTGCTCGGCGCCGTGCGTCGGCACCGTCTCCGCCGACGAGCACCGCGCGATCGTCGACGGGTTCTGCGACTTCATGGCCGGACGCACCGACACCATGGTCCGCAAGATCGAGCGCGAGATGACCGACGCGAGCGAGCAACTGGAGTTCGAGCGTGCCGCCCGGCTGCGGGACGACGTGGCCGCGCTGCGCCGGGCCATGGAGAAGCAGACAGTTGTGCTGGGCGACGGCACCGACGCCGACGTGGTCGCGTTCGCCGACGATCCGCTTGAGGCGGCCGTGCAGGTCTTCCACGTTCGCGACGGCCGGGTTCGCGGCCAGCGAGGGTGGGTGGTGGAGAAGACCGAGGACCTGACCACCGGAGACCTGGTACACCACTTCTGCACCCAGGTGTACGGGGGTGAGCAGGGTGAGGCCGACGTGCCCCGGGAGTTGCTGGTGCCCGAGCTGCCCGCCGACGCCGACGCGCTGGCGGAGTGGCTCTCCGACCACCGGGGCAGCCGGGTGTCGCTGCGGGTGCCGCAGCGCGGCGACAAACGCTCACTCATGGAGACCGTGGAGCGCAATGCCAAGGACGCGCTGGCCCGGCACAAGCTGAAGCGTTCCGGTGACCTGACCACCCGGGGCAAGGCGTTGGACGAGATCAGCGAGGCGCTCGACATGCGCACCTCGCCGCTGCGCATCGAGTGTTTCGACATTTCCCAGATCCAGGGCACCGACGTGGTCGCCAGCATGGTGGTCTTCGAGGACGGGCTGCCCCGCAAGAGCGAGTACCGGCGGTTCATCGTCCGGGGCGCCACCGACGACCTGTCCGCCATGTCCGAGGTGCTCCGCCGCCGCTTCGCCCGATACCTGGACGCGCGGGCCGAGACGGGCGAGGTGGGGGTGGAGTCGGCCGACGACCAGGCCGCCTCGGAAGACGCGGTGGAGCCTCAGGTCGGTGTCCTGATCGATCCGACCACCGGCCGGCCGCGGAAATTCGCGTACCCACCGCAGTTGGTGGTCGTCGACGGCGGCGCCCCACAGGTCGCGGCCGCCGCGCAGGCCCTCGCCGACCTGGGCATCGACGACGTGGCGCTGTGTGGGTTGGCCAAGCGGTTGGAGGAGGTCTGGCTCCCGGACGACGACCTGCCGGTCATCCTGCCGCGCACCTCGGAGGGGCTCTATCTGCTGCAACGGGTCCGTGACGAGGCCCACCGGTTCGCCATCACCTTCCATCGGCAGCGCCGATCCAAGCGGATGACCGAGTCGGCGTTGGACCACGTGCCCGGCCTCGGGGAGGTACGGCGCAAGGCGCTGCTGCGCCATTTCGGGTCCCTCAAGCGGCTCTCCGCCGCAACAGTCGAGGAGATCACCGAGGTGCCCGGGGTGGGTCGACGTACCGCCGAGGCGATCCTGGCCGCCCTCGACAAGGACACGGCGACCGACAAGGACACGGCGACCGACAAGGACACGGCGACCGACAAGGACACGGCGACCGACAAGAGCGCGGAAGTGACACCAGGTACCTGACGCCGCCCCCGCCGTTTGGCGCGATCATTCCCTCCCGGCACACCAGCACGCTCTGAGCCTGGGCCGGGCCGTCGACGTGCGCGACCCGTCCCCCCGTGCAGATTGCCTGATCCGGGCACCCCACCCATGTCGTGCGTGGTCCGCGCCCATGATCGTGCGTGGTCCGCGCCCATGATCGTGCGTGGTCCGCGCCCGTGATCGTGCGTGGTCCGCGCCCGTGATCGTGCTCGATCCTGGTTGTAGTGGCCTCGTCGGCGCACGGAGGGGCCTATTTCCTGGGTCGAGCACGATCATGGAAGGGTGCCGGTCCACGTGGCGTTTCGGCCCCTGCGCCCGGGCCGGGCCTGCGCGGGTGCCCACGGTCCAGGTGGGCATGATCTACTCGGGTTCCATGATGTCGGGGTGTCCCCGGCCCCCGGACAGCGCGTCTTCACAGAACCCGAGTGGATCACGCCCCTGCGGCCGCACTGTCGGGTCCGCCCGGTTCGCAGCACTGAGTGGGTTGTCGGGTTTGGGCGAAATTGTCGGGTGGTCGGGGCCACCCCGGCGGCGGAATCGGCGGCCGGGCCGGGTCGTTATACCTGGCAGACCACCGCAACAGCCCGGGTCATGGTGCGCCGGCCGCGCCGGGAACCACCGCCAGGTCGTCCCACCAGAGTCAGCCGCCGGGAACACCCGGCCGGCCGGCCCGGTTACATCCCCCGCAGAGCCGAGCACCACCACGGCCGACCCCTCGGGCAGGCGGAATGCGCCGACCCCCGGGCAGGCGGAATGACCCGCCACCGGCAACCGTTACACCCTGTCCCGACGCCGACCCCCTCGCGGGTCACCGGGCAGAACCCCCTCGAACTTTCCCCGCACCACCACCCACCCCCCCGTGAGGTGGCGCGGGCACCCCCGATGCAGAGGAGCACGCCATCATGCGTACCGATCTGATCCGCAAGACCGCCCTGACCGCCGCCGGCCTCGCGTTCACCGGTGGAGCCATCGCCGGCCCGATCACCGCCGCGTACGCCGCATCCGACGCCAAGCCGACCACGCAGACCCAGACCGACCGCAAGACTCACGGTGAGCGGGAACTGGGCGTGCGCTACGAAGCCCAGCCGAACTTCTACTACTGCGGGCCCGCCGCCACCCGTAACGCCCTGAGCGTGCAGGGCAAGAACATCAACGTCGACGACATGGCCAAGGAAATGGGCACCACCGAGGCCGGCACCAACAGCATCAACGACATCACCCCGGTGCTGAACAAGGAGACCGGCAAGAACGACGCCTACCGGTCCGTGGAAATCAGCAGCCCCGACGCCGACGCCACGCAGACCGACCGGCTGCGCGCCGATGTCGTGAAGACCGTCGACGACGGCCGGGCCGTGGTCGCCAACATCGCCGGCACCAGCACCGACACCAACGGCGTCACCCACTCCTACGAGGGCGGGCACTACATCAGCGTCGTCGGCTACCGCGACAACGGCAACACCGTCACCATCGCCGACTCCGCCGACCCCAACCAAGCCGCCTACCAGATCAGCGTCGAGCACCTCGCCGACTGGATCGCCACCCGCGGCTACGCCACCAGCTGACACCCGCACACACGGCAAGACCGCACCGCACCACGGCAAGGCCACACCACGGCAAGGCCACACCACGGCAAGGCCGCACCGCACCACGGCAAGGCCGCACCGCACCACGGCAAGACCACACCACGGCAAGGCCGCACCGCACCACGGCAAGACCACATCACCGCAAGGCCGCACCGCACCACGGCAAGGCCGCACCGCACCACGGCAAGGCCACACCACCGCAAGGGCCGGACCCCACCAGGGGGCCGGCCCTTCGGCATTGTCGACGTCAGTCGGCGGCGAGGACGCTGAGGAGTTGCTCGCCGTACTTGGCGAGCTTGTTCTCGCCGACGCCGCTGATCCGGGACAGGTCGGCCAGGGTGCCTGGCGCGTCGCTCGCGATCTGTCGCAGCGTCGCGTCGTGGAAGATCACGTACGCCGGGACGCCCTGCTCCTTGGCGGTGGCCGCCCGCCAGCTCCGCAGCCGCTCGAAGAGCGACGCGGCGGCCGGTGTCAGCTCGGCCACCACGGTGGCCGCGCCGCGCGGTTTGGATGAGCGGCTGGAGGCTGGCTTCTCCGGCTCGCGGCGCATCGTGACGGTGCGACGGCGACCCAGGACGTCGGCGCTCGCCTCGGTCAGGGCCAGCGTGCCGTAGTCGCCCTCCACGGCGAGCAGCCCTTCGGCGAGCAGTTGTCGGACCACGCCCCGCCACTCCGCCTCGCTCAGTTCGGCGCCGATGCCGAAGACGGTGAGCGAGTCGTGACCGTACTGGCTGGTTTTGTCGGTCTGTTTGCCGAGCAGGATGTCGATGCAGTGCCCGGCGCCGAACCGCTGGTTGCGTTCGCGGTCGAGACGGTAGACGGCGGAGAGCAACTTCTGGGCGGCGACGGTGCCGTCCCAGGTCTCTGGTGGGTTGAGGCAGGTGTCGCAGTTGCCGCAGGCGGACGGCGTCCGCTCGCCGAAGTATTCGAGCAGTTGGACCCGCCGGCAGCGCACCGTCTCGCAGAGGGCGAGCATCGCGTCCAGGTGCGCGGCGAGGTTGCGGCGGTGGGCGAGGTCGCCGTCGGAGGTCTCGATCATCTTGCGTTGCTGGACCACGTCCTGCAGCCCGTACGCCAGCCAGGCCGTGGAGGGCAGGCCGTCACGCCCGGCGCGGCCGGTCTCCTGGTAGTAGCCCTCGACGGACTTGGGCAGGTCGAGGTGGGCGACGAACCGGACGTCGGGCTTGTCGATGCCCATGCCGAAGGCGATGGTGGCCACCATGACGAGGCCGTCCTCGCGCAGGAAGCGCTGCTGGTTGGCGGCGCGGGTGCCCGCGTCCAGGCCGGCGTGGTACGGCAGGGCGGCGACCCCGTTGGCGACGAGGAACTCGGCGGTCTTGTCGACCGAGGCGCGGGACAGGCAGTAGACGATCCCGGCGTCGCCGGGGTGCTCGTCGCGCAGCAGGGCGAGTAGTTGCTTGCGCGGCTCCCGCTTGGGCACGATCCGATATTGGATGTTGGGCCGGTCGAAGCTGGCCACGAAGTGCCGCGCGTCGTCGAGCTTGAGTCGGCTGGCGATCTCGGTGCGGGTGGCGCTTGTCGCGGTGGCGGTCAGCGCGATCCGGGGGACCTCGGGCCAGCGTTCGTGCAGCATCGACAGCGCCAGGTAGTCGGGGCGGAAGTCGTGACCCCACTGGGACACGCAGTGCGCCTCGTCGATCGCGAACAGGGAGATGCGACCCCGGTCCAGCAGGGCGAGGGTGGACCGGACGCCGAGGGCCTCCGGGGCGAGGTAGAGCAGGTCCAGCTCGCCGGCCACGAAGGCGGCCTCGACCCGGCGTCGGGCGTCCAGGGTCTGGGTCGAGTTGAGGAAGCCGGCGCGGACGCCGACCGCGGTGAGGGCGTCCACCTGGTCCTGCATGAGCGCGATGAGCGGCGACACGACGACCGCGACGCCGTCGCGGACCAGGGCCGGGATCTGGTAGCACAACGACTTGCCGCCACCCGTGGGCATCAACACCAGGGCGTCGCCACCGCCGACCAGGTGGTCGATCACCTGCTGCTGGAAACCGCGGAAGGCGTCGTAGCCGAACACCCGGCGCAGCACCGGCAGAGCGTCCTCGGTGCGCAGGTCGGTGGGAGAAGCCATTCGCGGAGTCTACGAGCCAACCCCGACAGCGCCCGCCCGGCGCACCCGAGTCCGCCCGGCGCACCCGAGTCCGCCCGGCGCACCCGAGTGGCGGGCGCGCCGGGGGGACGGGGTCAGTCGGGCTGCTTGGAGCGGTTGGCCAGACCGCGCGGCGGGGCCTTCATCCCGACCACGATGTCCACGATCTCGATGTAGCGGGCCTTGCCACCCATCCGGAAGGCGGTGGCCGCCGCGTTGATCTCTTCGAGGGTGTCCCCCTCGACGATCGTGACCTGGTCGTACTTGCCGTTCACGCCGGTCGTCACGACGTGGGTGAGCTGCTTGGCGAAGCGGCCCAGGTCCCGCGCGTGTTCGGCGGAGACCTCGTGGATGCCCTCCCGGCCGAGCGCGAAGTACTCCGGGCTGATCCGCATGAACAGGAAGCCGATGTATTTGTTCTTGTCCGCAAGGTCGTGCATCGCACCCTCCCAGATGTCGGTCTGACCTGCGACGATCACGAAGAGTCTATTTATGATTACTGATCGTTATCAAGGGCGGCGTCTGTCGGGAGCGCGACCCGCGGCCGTCGTCCGCCGGCCGACCCGCGACGGGTGCCGGCTCTCTGGGGAGATGGCGGGATAGAGTCGCTGATTGACCAATCGCGGCCGAGGGGGCCGCGGCGCCACAGCTTGGGGGTACGGGTGAGCGAGGCGCGCGCAGCCGGTGACCGGATCGACGATCCGGCCGCCGTGGACGGGCAGCAGGCGGCCGAGTCGGAGACCACACTCGTGGTGGTGACCGGCGTCTCCGGGGGTGGCCGCAGCACCGTCGCCCGGGCGTTGGAGAACGTCGGCTACTACGTGGTCGACAACCTGCCGCAGGCGCTGATGCTGGACATGGCCGAGTTGGCGTTCAAGGCCGGCGGCGCGGCCCGGCGTACCGCGATGGTGTTGGACGTGCGGTCGCGGGCCTTCTCCACCGACCTGGCCGGGGCGATCCGGGAGCTGAAGGAGCGCGGCTTCTCGCCCCGGGTGGTCTTCGTCGACGCCGACGACGAGGTGTTGATCCGGCGCTTCGAGAGCGTTCGTCGCTCGCACCCGTTGCAGGGCGACGGGCGGCTGGCCGACGGCATCGCCGTGGAGCGCGGCCTGCTGGAGGAGGCGCGCGACCAGGCCGACGTGATCATCGACACCAGCCACCTCAACGTCAACCAGCTCCGTCGGCGCATCGAGGAGCTGTTCGGCGGCGAGGACGCCCGCCGGCTGCGGGTCACCGTGCTGTCGTTCGGCTTCAAGTACGGCCTGCCGCCGGACGCCGATTTCGTGCTCGACGCCCGCTTTCTGCCGAACCCGTACTGGGTGCCGGAGCTGCGTGAGCACACCGGTCGGGAGGAGGCGGTCAGCGCGTACGTGCTGGGCCAGGAGGGCGCGGACGCCTTCGTCGCCTCGTACGCCGACCTGGTCAACGCCACCACCGCCGGCTTCGAGCGGGAGGGCAAGCGGTACCTGACGGTCGCCGTGGGCTGCACCGGCGGCAAGCACCGCAGCGTGGCCATCGCCGAGGAGTTGTCCAGCCGCCTGCGCCACTCCGGGCTGGCGGCAAACGCCCAGCACCGCGACCTGGGGCGCGAGTGACGGCCCGCCGGGTGGTGGCGTTCGGCGGTGGGCACGGGCTCTCCGCCTCGCTGCGGGCACTGCGCCACTGCGCGCCCGAACTCGACCTCGACATCACCGCCGTGGTCACCGTCGGAGACGACGGCGGTTCCAGTGGCCGTCTGCGCGCCGAGCGGGGAGGTCTGCCTCCTGGCGATCTGCGGCAGGCGCTTGTGGCGCTTGCCGGCGACCACCCGGCCACCCGACGCAGCGCCGGGCTGTTCCAGCACCGCTTCGCCGCCGTGCCGGCCGGCGTACCCCGACTCGGCGGAGCCGACCCGGACCCGGCGGCGACCGACGACCCGGACCGGGACGGTGCGGCCCCGAGCGGCACCGACGGGGCGTCGGCCGGCATCGATGGGCTGGCCGGGCACGCGGTGGGCAACCTGGTGCTCTGCGGTCTCATGGAGTTGCTCGGTGACCCGGTGGCCGCGTTGGAGCACGCCGGCGCGATGCTCGGGACCGTCGGCCGGGTGTTGCCGATGTCCCGGCAGCCGGTCGGCATCGAGGCGCGGGTACGCGGTGTCGACCCGGCTGCCCCCGACGAGGTGCGGACCGTGCGTGGCCAGCACCAGGTGGCGGTCACCACCGGGCGGGTCGAGTCACTGCGTCTCACGCCCGCCGCCCCGGCGGCCTGCGCCGAGGCCATCGAGGCGATCATGGCGGCGGACTGGTTGATCTTCGGGCCGGGCAGTTGGTACACGAGCGTGCTCCCGCACCTGCTGGTGCCACAGTTGGCCGACGCGATCGTGTCCACCGCGGCCCGGCGGCTGGTCACGCTCAACCTCGCCGCGGAGAAGGAAACCCTCGGGCTTTCGGCCGCCGACCACCTCGCGGCCCTGCGCTGGTACCTGGCCGAGCTCAAGGTGGATCTCGTGCTCGCCGATGCCTTGGCGGTGGGTGACCCCGAACCGGTCGAACGTGCGGCAGAATCGCTTGGTGCCCGCCTGGTCCTCGCCCCCGTCGCCGTCACCGACGGCACTCCCCGCCATGATCCGGCTGCCCTGGGCGCCGCGCTGGTGCCTGTCCTGGGTGCCGATCGTTAGACACGTACGTAATCTCCGGCGACACGCCGGAACCGGTCCGTGAGGGGACGCACAATGGCGATGACGGCCGCGGTCAAGGACGAGCTGAGTCGGGTCGACGTGCCCAAGCCCTGCTGTCGGCGGGCGGAGATGGCCGCACTGCTGCGCTTCGCCGGCGGGCTGCACATCGTCTCCGGCCGCGTGGTGGTGGAGGCGGAACTGGACACGGGGGCGGTCGCCCGGCGGTTACGCCGGGAGATCGCCGAGGTCTACGGATATCCGAGCGAGATCCACGTACTGGCCTCCGGTGGCCTGCGCAAGGGCAGCCACTTCATCGTGCGGGTGGTCAAGGACGGCGAGGCCCTCGCCCGACAGACCGGCCTGCTCGACGTGCGGGGTCGCCCGGTGCGTGGGCTGCCCCCGCACGTGGTGGCGGCGAACGTCTGCTGTGCGGTCTCCGCGTGGCGGGGCGCGTTCATGGCCCACGGCTCGCTCACCGAGCCCGGCCGCTCCAGCGCTCTGGAGATCACCTGCCCGGGCCCGGAGTCGGCGTTGGCGCTCGTCGGCGCGGCGCGGCGCATCGGCATCACCGCCAAGAACCGCGAGGTGCGCGGGGTGGACCGGGTGGTGGTCAAGGACGGCGACGCGATCGCCGCGCTGCTCACCCGCATCGGCGCGCACTCGAGCGTGCTGGCCTGGGAGGAGCGCCGGGTACGCCGGGAGGTGCGGGCCACCGCCAACCGGCTGGCCAACTTCGACGACGCCAACCTGCGCCGCTCGGCGCGTGCCGCGGTCGCCGCCGCCGCCCGGGTCACCCGCGCGCTGGAGATCCTCGCCGAGGAGGCGCCCAACCACCTGACCGACGCCGGGCGGCTGCGCCTGGAGCACCGGCAGGCGTCGCTGGAGGAGTTGGGCGCGCTGGCGGACCCGCCGCTGACCAAGGACGCGATCGCCGGGCGGATCCGCCGGCTGCTCGCGCTTGCCGACAAGCGGGCCCGGGACCTCGGCATCCCGGATACGGAAGCGGCAGTCACGCCCGACATGCTCGTGGTCTGATAGGACGGTGGGGCCGCACGGTGTGCCCGGGACCACGACCCGGCGCAGCGTGGTCTCGCACGCTCGGATAGGGTCGCTGCGTACGGCAAGGGGGCCGACACAGGCACGCCTCGTCGTGCGCACCGCCTCGGGCGGTCAGGTCCTCAGACCGCGGCGGGGTGGCCGAGACGAACCTTCAGCGGCCGGCTCCAACGGTCGGCGCACACCACTCCGCCGGCCCGTTGTCTGAGGCCGGCAGACCAGAACGCGAGGAGATGGAACCTGTGACCATCCGGGTTGGCATCAACGGCTTTGGCCGAATCGGCCGTAACTTCTTCCGGGCAGTGCTGGCGTCTGACGCCGACGTCGAGGTCGTGGCGGTGAACGACCTGACCGACAACGGCACGCTCGCCCACCTGCTCAAGTACGACAGCATCCTCGGCCGCCTGCCCTACGAGGTCAAGGCCACCGCCGACGAGATCACCGTCGGTGGCAAGACCATCAAGGCGTACGCCGAGAAGGACCCGTCGAAGCTGCCGTGGGGCGACCTCAACGTCGACGTCGTCATCGAGTCGACCGGCTTCTTCACCGACGCCACCAAGGCGAAGGCGCACGTCGACGGCGGGGCCAAGAAGGTCATCATCTCCGCCCCGGCGAAGAACGAGGACGTCACCGTCGTCATGGGTGTCAACCACGACACCTACGACCCGGCGAAGCACACGATCATCTCCAACGCTTCGTGCACCACCAACTGCCTCGCGCCGATGGCGAAGGTTCTGCACGACACGTTCGGCATCCAGCACGGTCTGATGACGACGATCCACGCGTACACCCAGGACCAGAACCTCCAGGACGCGCCGCACTCGGATCTGCGTCGGGCCCGGGCCGCCGCGCTGAACATCGTGCCGACCTCCACCGGCGCCGCCAAGGCCATCGGTCTGGTCCTGCCGGAGCTCAAGGGCAAGCTCGACGGGTACGCGCTGCGGGTGCCGATCCCGACCGGCTCGGTCACCGACCTCACCGTCAACGTGGGTCGGGAGACCACCGTGGACGAGGTCAACGCCGCGCTGAAGGCCGCCGCGGACGGCCCGCTCAAGGGCATCCTGGTCTACAACGAGGACCCGATCGTCTCCAGCGACATCGTGACCGACCCGGCGTCGTGCATCTTCGACGCGCCGCTGACCAAGGTCGTCGGCAACCAGGTCAAGGTCGTCGGCTGGTACGACAACGAGTGGGGCTACTCCAACCGCCTGGTCGACCTGGTCAAGCTGGTCGGTTCGTCGCTGTGAGCATCCGGACCCTCGACGACCTGCTCGCCGAGGGGGTGTCGGGTCGGCGCGTGCTGGTGCGCGCCGACCTGAACGTCCCGCTCGACAAGCAGTCCGGAGCCATCAGTGATGATGGCCGCATCCGCGCGGTGCTGCCGACGCTCGGCGCGCTTGTCGAGGCCGGCGCGAAGGTTGTCGTCTGCTCGCACCTGGGCCGCCCGAAGGGCGCACCGGACCCGCAGTTCAGCCTGAGCCCGGTCGCCGAGCGGCTCGGTGAGCTGCTCGGCGCGCCCGTGCACTTCGCCACCGACACGGTTGGCGACTCCGCCCGCTCCACCGTCGCGGACCTGGCCGACGGCCAGGTCGCCCTGCTGGAGAACCTGCGCTTCAACGCCGGTGAGACCAGCAAGGACGAGGCCGAGCGGGGCGCCTTCGCCGATCAGCTCGCCGCGTTCGGCGACGCGTACGTGGACGACGCCTTCGGCGCCGTGCACCGCAAGCACGCGAGCGTCTTCGACGTGCCGGCCCGGTTGCCGCACGTCGCGGGCCGACTGGTGCTGCGGGAGGTCGAGGTGCTCTCCACGCTCACCGCCGACCCCGAGCGGCCGTACGTGGTGGTGCTCGGTGGGTCGAAGGTGTCCGACAAGCTCGCCGTGATCGAGGCGCTGCTGCCCACTGTCGACCGGCTGCTCATCGGTGGCGGGATGTGCTTCACCTTCCTCAAGGCCCAGGGCCTGGAGGTGGGCACGTCGCTGCTGGAGAAGGACATGGTCGAGACCTGCCGCAACCTGCTGGAGCGGTCCAACGGCAAGATCATGCTCCCGGTCGACGTGGTGGTGGCGGACGCGTTCGCCCCGGATGCCGCGCACGACACGGTCCGGGTCGACGGCATCCCGAGCCACCGGCTCGGTCTGGACGTCGGTCCGGAGACGGTGGCCGGCTTCAGCGCCGCGCTGTCCTCGGCGAAGACGATCTTCTGGAACGGCCCGATGGGCGTGTTCGAGATGCCGGCCTTCGCGGCGGGCACCCGGGGCATCGCCGAGGCGATCACCAAGGCCGACGCGTTCAGCGTCGTCGGTGGCGGTGACTCGGCGGCGGCGGTCCGTGCCCTGGGGCTGGACGAGTCGTCCTTCGGGCACATCTCCACGGGCGGCGGCGCCTCCCTGGAATACCTCGAGGGCAAGACCCTCCCCGGCATCGCGGCCCTGGAGAACTGAATGTCGAGCACGACCCGTCGGCCGTTGATGGCCGGCAACTGGAAGATGAACCTCAACCACCTCGAGGCCAACCTGCTGGTGCAGAAGCTGGCGGCGAGCCTTACCGAGAAGCAGCTCACCGACGTCGAGACGGTCGTCCTGCCGCCCTTCACCGACCTGCGGACCGTGCAGACCGCAGTGGACGGGGACAAACTGCTCATCGGCTACGGCGGGCAGGACCTCTCCGCGCACGCGTCCGGCGCGTACACCGGGGAGATCTCCGGGCCGATGCTGGCCAAGCTCGGCTGCACCTACGTGGTGGTCGGGCACTCCGAGCGGCGGGCCTACCACAACGAGGACGACGCGCTCGTCAACGCCAAGGTCAAGGCGGCGCTCACGCACGGCCTCACGCCGATCCTCTGCGTCGGTGAAGGGCTGGACGTCCGCGAGCAGGGCACCCACGTGGCGCACTGCGCCGACCAGCTCGACGGGGGCCTGGCCGGGCTCACCGCCGAGCAGGTGCGGCAGGTCGTGATCGCGTACGAGCCGGTCTGGGCGATCGGCACGGGCAAGACCGCGACGCCGGAGGACGCCCAGGAGGTCTGCGGGGCGGTCCGTCAGCGCCTCGCGGAGCGCTTCGACCAGGAGACCGCCGACCAGGTCCGGGTCCTCTACGGCGGCTCGGTCAAGGCGTCCAACGTCGCCTCGATCATGGCCCAGCCGGACGTGGACGGGGGCCTGGTGGGGGGCGCCAGCCTGGACGCGGAGGAATTCGCGCAGATCTGCCGGTTCCCGGAGCACCTCGCCCGCTGATCGCTCGGTATCCTTGACACCGCCCGTCCGCCGGTCGGTGCCACCGTGCCCGATCAGACCGGGCGAGGATCGCTACGAGAGGAACTGACCCCAGCCATGCCGATCTGGTTCGCATACACGTTGATCGTGTTGCTGGTCATCACGAGCATTCTGCTCACCATGCTGATCTTGCTGCACCGCGGCAAGGGCGGCGGCCTGTCGAGCATGTTCGGCGGTGGCGTCAGCTCCAGCCTCGCCGGCTCCTCGGTCGCGGAGAAAAACCTCGACCGCTACACGGTTCTGGTGAGCGTCGTCTGGTTCGCCGCCATCGTCGGGCTCGGGCTCTGGCTCCGCCTCCAGATGAACAGCGGCACCTGAGCACGCTCGTCAAGTCGTACAATCTGCGCGCGGTCCGTCACTCGACGGGCCGCGCGCAGGCTTTTCTCCGCTGCACCGCGTCGCCCGCCGTCCACCCCTGAAAGACGGCGGGTCCCCTCCGACGACAGGAGCGAGCAGCCGTGCCCAGTGGCAACGTCATCCGCGGCGCCCGAGTCGGTTCCGCGCCCATGCGCCCCGACGAGCGACACCAACCCGCCCCCCGACAGGACGTCACCTACTGGTGCCGCAACGACCACCGGATCAACATCCGGATCGCCGCGGACGCCGAGGCGCCGGCCCGGTGGGACTGCCCCCGGTGCGGCCTGCCCGCCGGCCGGGACGCCCAGAACCCGCCCGGCCGGACCCGCGCCGAACCGTACAAGAGCCACCTGGCGTACGTGAAGGAGCGGCGCACCGCCGAGGAGGGGGAGGCCCTGCTGAACGAGGCACTGGCGGCGCTGCGCCGTCGCCGGGGCGAGTAGGAGCGGGGGAGCGGCCCGACTAGCGCAGGCTGCGCAGTCGTGCCGGCACGTCGGCTGCCGCCGCCCGGTCCAGCAGCCAGCGGGTGCGGCCCACCCCGTGCACCCCGGCGGCCGGCAACTGCACCGGCCCGGCGCCGGCCAACGCCATACCCACCGCGCGGGCCTTGTCGGCACCGCCGGCCACGAGCCAGACCTCCTCGGCGGTGTTGATCGTCGGCAGGGTGAGCGTGGTCCGCATCGGCGGCGGTTTGGGGCTGCCCCGCACCGCGCTGACCGGCCGGGTCTCGTAGTGCACCGGGTGCTCGGGGAAGACCGAGGCGATGTGCCCGTCCTCGCCGACGCCCAGCATCAGCACGTCGAAGTGCGGCAGCGTGGCGTGCCCGGGCCGGGCCGCACGCGCCAACTCCTCCGCGTAGGCGGCAGCCGCCGCCTCGGGGTCGTTGCCGGCCGGGCCGTCCGAGGCCGGCATCGGGTGCACCCGGGCCGGGTCCAGCGGCACCACGTCCAGCAGGGCGGCTCGGGCCTGGGTCTCGTTGCGGTCCGGATCACCGGAGGGCAGGAACCGTTCGTCGCCCCACCACACGTCGACCCGGGACCAGTCCACCGCGTCGCGGGCGGGCAGCGTCGCCACCGCCCGGTACACGGCCGCGGCGATCCGGCCACCGGTGAGCACCACCGAGGCCTCACCCCGGTCGGCCTGGGCGTCGAGCAGCTTCACCAACAACCGGGCCGCCACCGCCTGCGCCAGCAGGTCGGCGTCGGCGTGGACGGCGACACTCGCCTCACTCATGGGATGCGCCTTCGTTTCCCGACCGCCCGGCGGTCGCTGTCGCGTCGTGCCCGGACCGGTGTGCCCGAGATGGTGTGTCCCGGGGCAAGGGGCGGTCGCCGCCGGCCCCTGCCCCGGTAGGTCTTCAGCTCTCGCCGCTGGTGCCGGTGTGCGCCGTGACCCCGGCCTCGGCGCGCCGCGCGGTGGCCGGATCCTTCCACACGTGCACCCGCTGCGGGGGACGCTGCTCCAGCCCCCGCAGCCCGACCGTCGCGCCCAGCGCCTCCGCGTACACCTGGTCGGCGTCCAGACGCCGCAGCTCCTCCGCCAACTCGTCACCGAGCGGGCGGCGGACCAGTGGCAGGGCCCGGTCGTCCTGGCCGGTCCGCCGGAACACCGCCATGCTGTCCTCGCGGGTCAACACCAACTGGTCGCCGTTGGCGCAGCTCAACCGCACCTCCCGCATCCGGGGAAACTCGTCGGAGTCCACCCGGTGCGGGGTGATGCCGAGGCGGCTGGACAGCCAACCGACCATCAGCGCCGCCGTCGGGTCGGTGGGCGGCGCGACCACTGTCGCCTCGACGACCCGCTCGCTGGCGGTGTCGAACGCCCCGGCGACAAGGGTCCGCCACGGGGTGATCCGGGTCCACGCCAGGTCCGTGTCGCCCGGGGCGTAGTCCCGGGCGCGCTGCCGCAGTGCCTCCACCGGGTCGGCGGCCTGCGCCGAGTCGGTGATCCTGCGGTCGGCGACCACCCCGAGGAAGTCGGTGGCGATCTCCGCCGGCGGCTCGCCGTGCCACCAGGTGACCACCGGCACGTCCGGAACCAGCAGCGGCATGACCACCGACTCGGCGTGCAGGGCCAGCCGGCCGTACATCCGGGTGACCACCGCCTCGCACGGGCCGAGCCGGCCACCGACCACGATCTCCGCGTCCAGCCGGTTGCGGTCCCGCTCGATCTCGGAGCGGACCACCACCAGCAGCCGGCACGGGTGGGCGGCGGCGGCGATCGTCGCCGCCGCCTCCGCCTCGCGGACCCGCTTCTCGTCCACCACCACGATGAGCGTGAGCGCCATGCCACTGGCCACGCCGCCGGCGCTGCGTCGCTCGGCGGCGAGCGCCTTGACCACCTCGTTGCCGGTGGTGTCCCACAGCCCGATCATGCTCTTCTCCAAGCGCGGCCCTCGCGGGCCAGCATCTCGTCGGAGGCGCGCGGCCCCCACTCGCCGGCCCGGTACGGCTCCGGCTTGGTGCCCGCCCAGGCGTGCTCCAGGGGGTCGATCACCTGCCAGCTCTGCTCGACCTCGGCCGCGTCCGGGAACAGGGTGCGGTCGCCGATCAGCACGTCCAGCACCAGCCGCTCGTACGCCTCGGGGCTGGACTCGGTGAACGCCTCGCCGTACTGGAAGTCCATCGCGATGTCGCGGACCTCCATCGTGGTGCCCGGCACCTTCGAGCCGAACTTGAGCACCACACCCTCGTCCGGCTGCACCCGGATAACCAACTGGTTGTTGCCGAGCGACTCCATGTCGGCGTCGTTGAACGGCAGGTGCGGCGCCTTCTTGAACATGATGGCGACCTCGGTGACCCGCCGGGGCAGCCGCTTGCCGGCCCGGATGTAGAACGGCACCTCCGCCCACCGGCGGTTCTGGATGCCCAGCCGCACCGCCACGTACGTCTCCGTGGTGGAGTCGGGCGGAACGTCCCGCTCCTCCAGGTAGCCGACCGCGCGCTCGCCGCCCACCCAACCGGGTAGGTACTGCCCGCGCACGGTGTCCCGGGCCACGTCCTTGGGCAGGGTGATCGCCTTGAGCACCTTCAGCTTCTCGGCCCGGATCTCGTCGGCGTCGAAGCTGGTCGGCTCCTCCATCGCCACCAGGGCGAGAAGTTGCAGGAGGTGGTTCTGGAGCACGTCGCGGGCGGTGCCGACGGTGTCGTAGAAACCGGCGCGGGTGCCGATGCCGACATCCTCGGCCATGGTGATCTGCACCGAGTCGACGTACTTGGAGTTCCACAGTGGCTCGAACAGGTTGTTGGCGAACCGCAGGGCGAGGATGTTCTGAACGGTCTCCTTGCCCAGGTAGTGGTCGATCCGGAAGACGTCCTCCCGGGTGAACACGTCGTCGACGAGGTCGTTGAGCGACTTCGCCGAGGGCAGGTCGTTGCCGAACGGCTTCTCCACCACGACCCGACGCCAACCGCCGGACTTCTCGTTGTCGGCCATCCCGGTGCGGGCCAGTTGCTTGAGCACGACCGGGAACGCGGCCGGGGGGATGGAGAAGTAGAACGCCGCGTTGCCGGTGATGCCGTGGGTCTGGCGCAGGTCGTCGAGCGTCGAGGCAAGCTGGTCGAAGGCGGCGTCGTCGTCGAACGACCCACCGACGAACTTGATGTTGCCGGCCAGCCGTGCCCACACCTCGTCCCGCCAGGGGGTACGAGCGTGCTTGCGGGCCGCCTCGCAGGCGAGCGTCTCGAAGTCGCCGTCACCCCAGTCGCGGCGCGCGAAGCCGAGCACCACGAAACCGGGTGGCAGCAGCCCCCGGTTGGCCAGGTCGTAGACGGCGGGAAGCAGCTTCTTGCGGGCCAGGTCGCCGGTCACCCCGAAGATCACCAGAGCGCACGGCTCCGGGATCCGGGGCAACCGGCGGTCCTGCGGGTCGCGCAGCGGGTTCGTCGAGCCACCTTCGGTTCGCGCTTGCGGGGCTTGCGACCCCGGCTCACTCCTCGCGCTCACGGTGCCCCCTCGCTTCCGCTTCAGTCACGTCGTCCATCCTCACGCCGGCAGGTCACCGGCGGCGTCGAGCAGTTGGGCGACAGCGGCGGCCCGGTCGGTCAGATGCAGCCGCAGCACCGGGCGGTCCCGTCCGGCGAGCGCCTGCCGGTCCCCGGCGGCCTGCGCCGCCTGCAACTCACCGAACGTGTACGGCTTGCCCGGCACCGCCAGGTCCTCGGCGACCGCGCCGGTCACCTGGAGGTAGCTGCCCACCTGTGGGCCGCCCTTGTGGTACTGACCCGTGGAGTGCAGGAACCGCGGCCCCCAACCGAACGTGACCGGCCGCCCACCCGCCTGCGCCAGCAGCGGCCGCAGCCGGGCCGCGTCGGCGTCGGCGAACCGGTCGAGGTACGCCATCACCGCGAGGTAACCGTCGTCGCCCAGCCCGTCGAGCAGCCAGCGCAGCACGCCGGCCAGGTCCCCGGGAGCGCCCTGCGGGGCGTACACCTCGATCGCGCCCTCGGTGAACGACGGCGACTCCGCCGGCGGACCCGAGGCCAGGATCTTGTTGGTGTTCTCCTTGGACTCGGTGACGTTCGGTTGGTTGAACGGGTCGATGCCGAGCACCACGCCGGCCACCGCTGTCGCGTACTCCCAGGCCAGGAACTGCGCGCCCAGCGGGCCGTTGACGGCCACGTCCGGGGTGGCGCCGCCACCTGGCACGTCACCGGGGGCGAGTGAGCCGCCGTAGCTGACCGTCAGCACGTCCGCGCCGGTGGCGCCGGGGCTCTGCGGGGACTCCACGACCACCGGGAGGATGCCCACCCCGGCCTTGCCCGTCGACTCGGCGATCAACTGCTCGGCCCAGTCGCCGAGGCCGTCGATGCCGGTGCCGTCGGAGACCAGGGCGACCTTGTCCCGGGCCAGCGTGGCCGCGGCGCCCAGGGCGGCGCCCAGCGCCAGCGCCGGATTGTCCCGGTCGGCGCCGAGCGACGCGGCCAGCGCGTCGGCCTGGTCGAGCAGTTCCGCGACCTCGACCCCGGCCAGCGCCGAGGGCACCAGGCCGAACGCGGTGAGCGCCGAGTATCGGCCGCCGACGTTCGGGTCGGCGAGCACGGTGAACGCGCCCATCTCGGCCGCGGTGGTCTCCAGCGGCGAACCCGGGTCGGTGACGATGACGAAGTGCCGGCCGGCCTCCGCCTCGGTCATCCCGGCGTCGAGGAACGCCTGCCAGTAGACGCGCCGGTGACTGTCCGTCTCCACCGTCGACCCGGACTTGCTGGCCACCACCACCACCGTGCGTTCCAGCCGGTCACCGAGCGCCGCCCGGACCTGGCCCGGGTCGGTGGTGTCCAGCACGGTCAGCGGGCGACCCAGGGTACGGGTGATCACCTCGGGGGCCAGCGACGAACCACCCATCCCGGCGAGCACCACGTGATCCAGGTCGGCCAGTTCGGCTTTCAGCTCGGCGAGCTGCACCAGCAACTCCCGGCTGCGCCTGTGGGCGTCGACCCAGCCGAGCCGGACCTTCGCCTCGGCTTCGGCGTCCGGACCCCACAGGCTCGCGTCCTTGCCGGCCAGCTTGCCCGGGACGCCGGCCTTCACCAGCGCGTCCCGGGTCGAGGCCGGCGCGGACTTGTCGACGGCGTCCGCGCCGTACACGGCGAGCCCGGCGGCGGCCTCCACCGGCCCTGCAAGAAGGTCGCTCATGCCGTCACTCCGCTTCGCTCGCTCATGCGCCACCGGCCTTCTCGGCGCCCTTGGCGTTGCCCTTGGCGGCCTTGTTCGGCGCGCCGGTGCCCTGGGCCGCCGCCTCCAGCGACTTGCGGACGCCGTCGAGCAGCTCCTGCCAGCTGGCCTCGAACTTCTCCACGCCCTCGCGCTCCAGGGTGGCGATCACGTCGTCCATGTCCACCCCGACCGACTCCAGGTCCGCGAAGACCTTCCGGGCCGCGTCGTACGCGCCGGTGATGGTGTCGCCGCGGGTCTCGCCATGGTCGGCGTACGCGTGGATGACCGATTCCGGCATGGTGTTGACCGTACCGGGGGCGATCAGCTCCTCGACGTAGATGACGTCGCGGTAGTCCGGGTTCTTGGTCGAGGTGGACGCCCACAGCGGTCGCTGCGGGTGCGCGCCGGCGCCGGCGAGCGCCTTCCACCGGTCGGAGGAGAACACCTCGGTGTAGCGCTCGTACGCCAGCTGCGCGTTGGCGACCGCGGCCTTGCCCTTCAGGGCCTTCGCCTGGTCCGAGCCGACCTTCTCCAGCCTCTTGTCGACCTCGGAGTCGACGCGGGAGACGAAGAACGACGCGACCGAACCGATCTTCGACAGGTCGTGGCCGTTGGCCTTGGCCTGCTCCAGGCCGGCGAGGAACGCCTCCATGACCGCCGAGTAGCGGTCCAGGCCGAAGATCAGCGTCACGTTGACGCTGATGCCCTCGGCGAGGGTGTCGGTGATCGCCGACAGGCCCTCCTCGGTGGCCGGGATCTTGATGTAGAGGTTGGGGCGGTCGACCAACCACCACAGGGCCTTGGCCTCGGCGACCGTCTTGTCCGCGTCGTGGGCGCTGCGCGGGTCCACCTCGATCGAGACCCGGCCGTCGACGCCCTCGCTGCCGTCGTACGACGGGCGCATCACGTCGCAGGCCCACCGCACGTCGTACGTGGTGAGCATGCGTACGGCCTCTTCCACGTCCACGTCGCGGGTGGCGAGGTCGCGAAGCTGCCAGTTGTACTCGTCGGCGTCGCTCAGGGCCTTCGCGAAGATCGTGGGGTTGGTGGTGACACCGGCCACGTGCTTCTCGCGGCGGAGCTTGTCCAGCCCGCCGGAACTCAAACGCACCCGGGAAAGATCGTCGAGCCAGACCGCCACACCCGCGGCGGTGAGCTCATTCAGCTTGTCGGCCATGCTGTTCACGCTCCCTCAGTTTCCGGTCGTGAAACCGGTGATGTCGCCCACCCGGGCCAGCGAGGCGTGTGCCGCCGCCACGATCCGGTCGCCGGTGAACCCGAACTGCTCGAAGAGCACGGTGTGCGGGGCGCTCGCTCCGTAGTGCTCCAGGCTCACGCTCTCGCCCAGGTCACCGACGATTCCGCGCCAGGACATCGCGATGCCCGCCTCCACGCTCACCCGTGCCTTTACCCCGCGCGGGAGCACCGACTCCCGGTACGCCTCATCCTGCTCGTAGAACCACTCCTGGCAGGGCATCGAGACGACCCGGGTCGGGGTGCCGTCGGCCTCCAGCCGCTCCCGGGCGGTCAGGCAGAGCTGCACCTCGGAACCGGTGCCGACGATGATCACCTGAGGCTTGCCGTTGGACGCCTCGGCCAGCACGTAGCCGCCCTTGGCCACGCCCTCCGCGCTGCCCAGGACGTCGCGGTCCAAGGTCGGCAGCGGCTGCCGGCTCAGCGCCAACGCGGTGGGCCGGTCGGTGTGCTCCAGCGCCTGCCGCCAGGCCCACGCCGTCTCGTTGGCGTCCGCCGGACGGACCACGTCCAGGCCCGGGATGGCGCGCAGCGCGGTCAGGTGCTCCACCGGCTGGTGGGTCGGGCCGTCCTCGCCGAGGCCGATCGAGTCGTGCGTCCACACGTAGGTGACCGGCAGCCCCATCAACGCGGCCAGCCGTACCGACGGGCGCATGTAGTCGCTGAACACCAGGAACGTGCCGCCGTACGGGCGGGTGCCGCCGTGCAGGGCGATGCCGTTGAGGATCGCGCCCATGGCGTGCTCACGGATGCCGAAGTGCAGCGTGCGGCCGTACTCGTGACCGGGGAAGTCCTTGGTGGCGTGGGTGGCCGGGATGAACGACGGCTCGCCCTTCATCGTGGTGTTGTTGCTCTCGGCCAGGTCGGCCGAACCACCCCACAGCTCCGGCAGCACCGGCGCGAGCGCCTCCAGCACCTTGCCGGACGCGGCACGGGTGGCCACGCCCTTGGCGTCGGCGGGGAAGACCGGCAGCGCGTCGGTCCAGCCATCGGGGAGTACGCGACCAGCCAGCCGCTCGTAGAGCGCGGTGCGCTCCGGGTTGGCCTTCTTCCAGGCGTCGAACGATGTGGTCCAGCCCTGCTGGGCGTCGGAGCCGCGGCCCATCACCGAGCGGGCGTGGGTGAGCACGTCCTCGTCGACCTGGAAGGTCTGCTCCGGGTCGAAGCCGAGGATCTGCTTGGTGGCCTTCACCTCGTCGGCGCCGAGCGCCGAGCCGTGGATCTTGCCGGTGTTCTGCTTGTTGGGGGCGGGCCAGCCGATGATGGTGCGCAGCGCGATGAAGGAGGGACGGGCGGTCTCCGCCCTGGCGGCCACCAGCGCGGCGTACAGCGCCTCGGCGTCCTCGTGGTAGTCGCCCTGGTCGGCGTCACCACTGCGCCAGTCGACGGTCTGCACGTGCCAGCCGTACGCCTCGTAGCGGGCGGCGACGTCCTCGCTCTTGGCGATCCGGGTGTCGTCCTCGATGGAGATCTCGTTGTCGTCGTAGATCACCGTGAGGTTGCCCAGCTGCTGGTGCCCGGCGAGGGCGCTGGCCTCGTGGCTGATGCCCTCCTCGATGTCGCCGTCGGAGACGATGCACCAGATGTCGTGGTCGAAGACCGACGCGCCCGGCTCGGCCTCGGGGTCGAACAGACCGCGCTCGCGGCGGGCCGCCATGGCCATGCCGACCGCGTTGCCCAGGCCCTGCCCCAACGGGCCGGTGGTGGTCTCCACGCCCGGGGTGTGCCCGTGCTCGGGGTGACCCGGCGTCTGCGAGCCCCACTGCCGCAGCGACTTGAGGTCGTCCAGGCTCAACGGGTAACCGGACAGGAAGAGCTGGATGTAGAGCGTCAGGCTGGAGTGCCCGGCGGAGAGGACGAAGCGGTCCCGGCCGGGCCAGTTCGGGTCGGCGGGGTTGTGCCGCATGACGCGGTTGAAGAGGAGGTACGCCGCGGGCGCGAGGCTCATCGCGGTGCCCGGGTGACCGTTGCCGGATTTCTCAACGGCGTCCATGGCCAGCACGCGGACGGTATCGACGGCCCGGCGATCGAGGTCGGACCAGTTCAGTGCGGAGTGCTCGGGTCGTTTGGCAGCCACGATGGTTGTGCTCCTCGGCAGATGGGCGGAACCCTCACCGATGACCTTATCGAGCGTCCCTAAACGCGCGCCCGGGGATCTCCGCATGGTGTGCGCGAGGTGACGTTCCGGATGCTTGGTTCAACCCGGTGGTGTGACGGCAGGCACCGTTGTCGGGTCGGCCGGGCAGCCAAAACGACAACGCGTAGTGTGTGGGTCGGTGTGCGGGCCCGAGCGGTCCCGACCGATCCGATCTCCCCGTGCCCGATGCCGGAAGGTGGCAATCCGTGAGCATGATCACCGAGCGCCCCGCGAGCAACCCGGCCGGGCAGCACCCGGCGCGGGCGGCCGAGGGCCCGGTGGCCCGGCGGGACGTACGCGCGGTCCTGTCGGCGTACGTGGCGCTCACCAAGCCGCGCATCGTCGAACTTCTGCTGGTCACCACCGTCCCGGCGATGATGCTCGCCGACGGAGGGCTCCCGTCGCTGTGGCTGATGGCCGTCGTGCTGGTCGGTGGCTCGCTCGCCGCGGGCGCGGCCAGCGTGCTCAACTGCTACATCGACCGGGACATCGACCAGTTGATGCGGCGTACCAAGCGTCGGCCGCTGCCGGCGCACACCGTGTCACCGCGTAACGCGCTGGTCTTCGGTCTGGTGCTGGCGGCGGTGTCGATCGCCCTGATGGCGGCGTTCACCAATCTGCTCGCCGCCGGCCTGACGCTTGCCGCGATCGTCTACTACGACGTCATCTACACGCTGTGGCTCAAGCGCTCCACTCCGACGAACACCTTCTGGGGTGGCGCCTGCGGCGCGGCTCCGGTGCTGATCGGGTGGGCGGCGGTGACCGGCTCGCTGGCGCCGGCCGCCTGGGGGCTCTTCGCGGTGGTCTTCTTCTGGCAGATGCCGCACTTCTACCCGCTCGCCATGAAATACAAGGACGACTACGCCCGTGCCGGGATCCCGATGCTGCCGGTGGTGGCCTCGGTCCGCCGGGTGAACGCCGAGATCCTCATCTTCGCGTGGCTCACCGTGCTCACCTCCCTGGCCGTCTGGCCGCTGGGGCTCAGCGCGATCTACGGGGTGCCGACCCTGGTGGTGGGCGCCATCTTCGTGGTCGAGGCGCACCGGCTCTGCCGGCGCGCGACGCGTGGCGAGGCGGTCAAGCCGATGCGACTGTTCCACTGGTCCACGACGTACCTGACGATCGTGTTCGCCGCTGTCGCGCTCGACGCGTTGATCTGAGCCGTCCCGCCCCGCGGCGGCGGCACGTGTCGCGGACTTCCCGACTAATCACCGACATGGATGAGTTGTCCGGTTTAACGTCACATCAGGGTAACTTTCGGCATGAGTCGGATCGACTCAACTGCGTGGGCTGCGGACCGATTTGCTCGCTGGCTTTGAGGGTAAAAGTCCGGATATAACCGGACAGGCGCGCTGCGGTCCTCGCTAAACCTGTAGGTAATTGGCATCACAAAAGGTTCATGGTTCTCGCCCGGGCGGGTGCAAGTCTGCTTAGGCTTCGCGTCATGGCAGATGGTTCCGATACGACGCTGACGGCCGAGCAGACCGCCGACGAGCAGGCCCCCCGCGGCCTGGTCGCGGGCCTTCAGGCATTCGCCGCCGGCCACGGCGGCGCGAAGGCGGTCATCGAGTACGTCGGCAAGCGTGGCGCGCGAATCGTCCTGGTGGGTTCCGACGGCGAGTGGGGCGACCAGTTCGCCGACGACACCGTCACCGCGCGGGAGGCGTGCGCCAAGGCGGGAGTCACCGTCGAGAACGCCTGGGAGCGTGAACTGATGGACCAGATGCGCCCGAGCAACGACCTCTGGCGGTCGATGGCCCGCCGCACCATGGCCCGCTGAACAGACAGCTCAATTGACCACCCACCACCAGTCGACCCGGGGGGAACCCCGGGTCGCTCTCGTCACCTGTGCCGACCTGGTCGACCTCGACCCGGACGACCGGCTGGTCCTCGCCCCGCTCCAGGGCCGTGGCATCTCCGTCGCGACAGCGGTCTGGGACGACCCCGACGTCGACTGGTCCTGCTTCGACCTGGTCGTCCTTCGGTCCCCCTGGGACTACGCGCTGCGCCGCGACGAGTTCGTGGCCTGGACGACAACCGTCCCGGCGCTTGTCAACCCGGCCGACGTGATGCGCTGGAACACCGACAAGCGTTACCTCGCCGAGCTGAGCGCCGCCGGGGTGCCGACCGTGCCGACGTCGTGGGTCGAGCCGGGGGAGAGCTGGCAACCACCCGCCGAGACCGGCGAGTACGTGCTCAAGCCCGCGGTCAGCGCCGGCAGTCAGGACACCGGCCGGTACGACCTGGCCGACCCGGAACACCGGGACCTGGCCGCCGCCCACGTCCGCCGGCTCTCCGCCGCCGGTCGGGTGACAATGGTCCAGCCGTACCTGCGTGCCGTCGACACCGAGGGTGAGACGGCGCTGCTCTTCCTGGCCGGCCCGGACGGGCTCGCCTTCAGCCACGCCATCCGCAAGGGTCCGATGCTGACCGGTCCGGACCTCGGTCCGGACGGGCTCTACAAGGCCGAGGAGATCACCGCCCGTACCGTCCGACCCGCGCAGTTGGCGGTGGCCGAGCGGACCCTAGCCGCGGTGCCCGGCGGCACGCGACAACTGCTCTACGCCCGGGTCGACCTGATCCCCGGCCCGGACGGCGAGCCGGTCCTGGTCGAGCTGGAGCTGACCGAGCCGTCGCTGTTCATCGGGTACGCCGACGGGGCCCCCGACCGTCTCGCCGCCGCGATCGCCACACACCTGGCCCGCCGCGTCTGACCGGCGCGGCCGGGCGGCGATCGCACGCGCACCGTGGTCGACTCGGCCGTGCTGTGATCGACTCGGCTTTCTGAAAGCGGGCCGTCAGATCGACCCGGACACCGCGACTTCCTGAAAACCGAGTCGATCACGCAACGCAGGGCGCGCGGGGGTCAGGCGGTGACCGGGACGGGGTCGGCGGCGTCGGTCGCCGCGACCTCGGCGGCCGGGGTGACCGGGCGGCGCTCGCGGGTGGACCACTGCACCGACAGGGCGGCCAGCAGCACCAGGCAGGAGCCGAGCATGTGCGCGCCGACCAGGATCGCCGGCACGTGGGTGAAGTACTGCACGAAGCCGATCAGGCCCTGCCCCAGCTCCACGGCGACCAGGACGATCGCGGCACGGGTGGCCCGCCGCGCGCCGACGGCGCGGAACGCGAAGATCAGCGCCACCGACAGCCCGATCAGCAGGAAGACGGCGTCCGCGTGCACCTGCGAGATCGTCTCCGGGTCGAGCCCGTTGCGGGCGGCGCCGTGGTCGCCGGCGTGCGGGCCGCTGCCGGTGACCCAGGTGCCGATGACAAGCACCGCGACCGCCACGCCGGTGGTGATCCGGGCCAGCGCGCGCAGCGGCGTGGGCACCAGGGCCACGGTCGGGCCGTCCGGATCACCGATGCGCCGCCAGAGGGCGTACGCGGCGGCGATCACCGCCATCGAGGCGAGGAAGTGCAGGCCCACCACCCACGGGTTGAGGTTGGTGAGCACGGTGATGCCACCGACCACCGCCTGGGCGGGGATGCCCAGGAACACGGCGACCGCGAGGGCCAGGAGCCCGGGTCGCCGCCCCTTGAGCGTCAGGACGGCCAGCAGGGTGGCCAGCGCGATCAGGCCCACCGCGAAGGTCAGCATCCGGTTGCTGAACTCGATCACCCCGTACACGCCCATCTCGGGGGTGGTGACGTACGAATCGTCGGTGCACCGGGGCCAGGTGGGGCAGCCGAGGCCCGAGGCGGTCAACCGGACGGCCCCGCCGGTCAGGACGATGCCCACGTTCGCGATGATCGAGGCGAGCGCGAGTCGGCGCAGCAGGATGCCGGGGACCGGACGGGCGATTCGGTTCACGGCGCAAATCCTACGCACCGTAGTGATCGAGGTTCGGCCGACTCCGGCGGCTCGGTGGTTCGGATCACCGGGGCCCGGGTTTGCGACCCTCCGGGTAATTACGTAACGTTGGCGTTGTGAAAAACGCGGCGGCGCTTCCTGAGCACCAGCCGGCGGCTGTTCCGGCCGTCGGCGCGTCCGCGTCCGCGTCGGTCGCGACCACGTCGGCGACGCCCGGTGGCGTCACGGCGGCGGAGACCTCCACCCGCGACCGGGTCACCCAACTGCTGCTGGAGCAGGGTGCCACCACCGCCGCGCAGCTCGGTGTCGCCCTCGGGCTCAGCCCGGCGGCGATCCGCCGGCACCTCGACGCGATGCTCGCTGACGGTGATGTGTACTCCCGCGAGCAGGTCGTGCGGGGCAGCCGTGGTCGGGGGCGCCCGGCCAAGGTGTTCATGCTGACCGAGGTCGGTCGGGTCCGCTGTGGCACCCATCACTACGACAACATGGCCACCGCCGCGCTGCGGTGGATCGCCCGCAGCGGCGGGTCGGACGCGGTCGAGGCGTTCGCCACCGAGCAGGTGTCCGCCCTGGAGTCGCGCTGCCGGACGGCCATGGAGGACGCCGGCGACGACCCTCTCGCGCGAGCCGAGGCACTCGCCGCGGCGCTCACGGCCGAGGGTTACGCTGCAAACGCGACCACGATCGCCTCCGGCGGTCAGCTCTGCCAGCACCATTGCCCGGTGGCGCACGTGGCCGCCGAATTCCCTCAGCTGTGCGAGGCCGAGACCGCGGTGATCTCCCGTCTGGTCGGCACCCACGTGCAGCGCCTTGCCACCATCGCGCACGGCGACGGGGTGTGCACCACGCACATCCCGACCCAGCCGGGCCGCGCTCAATCCGGTAATCCCGTAACCACTGTGAGGACAGCTAGATGACCGAGCAGATTGTCCAGCCCCTGACCCAGGAAGAGCAGCTCGCCGCACTGGGTCGGTACGAGTACGGCTGGTCCGACCCGGACGCCGCCGGGGCGGTCGCCCAGCGCGGCATCAACGAGGCGGTGGTTCGGGACATCTCGGCCAAGAAGAGTGAGCCGGCGTGGATGCTCGACCTGCGGCTGAAGGGCCTGCGGCTGTTCGGCCGCAAGCCGATGCCGGCCTGGGGCGCGGACCTCACCGGCATCGACTTCGACAACATCAAGTACTTCGTGCGGTCCACCGAGAAGCAGGCCACCAGCTGGGAGGACCTGCCCGAGGACATCAAGAACACCTATGACCGGCTGGGCATCCCGGAGGCGGAGAAGCAGCGGCTGGTCGCCGGTGTCGCGGCGCAGTACGAGTCCGAGGTCGTCTACCACAAGATCCGTGAGGACCTTGAGGAGCAGGGCGTCCTCTTCCTGGACACCGACACCGCGCTGCGCGAGCACGAGGACGTGTTCAAGGAGTACTTCGGCACGGTGATCCCGGTCGGCGACAACAAGTTCGCCGCGCTGAACACCTCCGTGTGGTCCGGTGGCTCGTTCATCTACGTGCCGAAGGGCGTGCAGGTGGAGATCCCGCTGCAGGCCTACTTCCGGATCAACACGGAGAACATGGGCCAGTTCGAGCGGACGCTGATCATCGTCGACGAGGGTGCGTACGTGCACTACGTCGAGGGTTGCACCGCGCCGCTCTACTCCTCCGACTCGCTGCACAGCGCGGTCGTGGAGATCATCGTGAAGAAGAACGCGCGCTGCCGCTACACGACCATCCAGAACTGGTCGAACAACGTCTACAACCTGGTCACCAAGCGCGCCGTCTGCCACGAGGGCGCGACCATGGAGTGGGTCGACGGCAACATCGGCTCCAAGGTGACAATGAAGTACCCGGCGGTCTACATGACCGGCGAGCACGCCAAGGGCGAGGTGCTCTCGGTGGCGATGGCCGGCGAGGGTCAGCACCAGGACGCCGGCGCCAAGATGGTGCACGCCGCCCCGCACACCTCCTCGACCATCATCTCCAAGTCGATCGCCCGTGGCGGCGGCCGCACCTCGTACCGGGGTCTGGTGCAGGTCCTGGAGGGTTCGCACCACAGCCGGAGCACGGTCAAGTGCGACGCCCTGCTCGTCGACACCATCTCCCGGTCGGACACCTACCCGTACGTCGACATCCGTGAGGACGACGTGTCGATGGGGCACGAGGCGACCGTCTCCAAGATCAGCGACGACCAGCTCTTCTACCTGATGAGCCGGGGCCTGAGCGAGGACGAGGCGATGGCCATGATCGTGCGTGGCTTCATCGAGCCGATCGCCAAGGAGCTTCCGATGGAGTACGCCCTGGAGCTCAACCGCCTGATCGAGCTTCAGATGGAGGGCGCGGTCGGCTGACGCCGCCTCCGCCCGGCCATGGACGGGTCCGGACCCGGTACGCCGGGTCCGGTCCAGCCCGCTTCGACCCTCCGACTCGTGACAGACCAAGGAAGAAATGACTACCCAGGCTTCCGCGCCACCCAGCACCAAGTCGCAGGCGCTGCGCTCGTACGACGTCGCTGACTTCCCGGCCCTCACCGGCCTGGAGGAGGAGTGGCGTTTCACCCCGCTCAAGCGCCTGCGCGGTCTGGCCACGGCCGACACCTCGGCCGCCACCGGCCGGGGCGTCACGATCGAGCACTCGGACCTCCCGGCCGGCGTGTCGGTGCGGCTCGTCGAGCCGACCGACGCCAGCGTCGCGCCCGCCTCGGTGCCGACCGACCGGGTCAGCGCGCTTGCGCACGGCGCCGCGGCCCGTGTGGCGCTGGTCGAGGTGGCCGCCGAGGCCGTGGTGTCCGACGCGGTGATCGTCCGGCTGCTGGGCGCGGGCCCGGAGGAGTTGGCCTTCGCCCGGACCCAGGTCCAGGTGGGTCGGTTCGCGGAGGCCACTGTCGTCTTCTCCCAGGAGGGCTCGGCGACGCTTGCCGACAACGTCGAGGTGTTCGTCGCCGACGGCGCGAAGCTGACCCTGGTCACGGTCGCCGACTGGGCCGAGGACGCGGTGCAGGCGCAGCACGTGACCATCAAGCTGGGTCGGGACGCCCGGGTGGTGCACGTCCAGGTCACCCTCGGTGGCGACCTGGTCCGGCAGTTCACAAGCGTGGACTACACCGGTCGAGGTGGCGAGGCCGAGCTGTACGGCGTCTACTTCGCCGACTCCGGCCAGCACCTGGAGCACCGGCAGCTTGTCGACCACACCGTGCCGGACTGCCGCAGCTACGTCGGCTACCGGGGCGCTCTGCAGGGCGAGGACGCGCACACCGTCTGGGTCGGCGACGTGCTGATCCGGGCCGAGGCGACCGGCACCGACACGTACGAGATCAACCGGAACCTGCTGCTCACCGACGGCGCGCGGGCCGACTCCGTACCCAATCTGGAGATCGAGACCGGCGAGATCGCCGGCGCCGGCCACGCCAGCGCGACCGGCCGCTTCGACGACGAGCAGCTCTTCTACCTGATGGCCCGGGGTATCCCGGAGAGCGAGGCCCGCCGCCTGGTGGTCCGCGGCTTCTTCGCCGAGCTGATCAACAAGATCCCGGTGGAGTCGCTGCGCGAGCGCCTCGGCGACGCGATCGAGGCCCGGCTGACCAAGGCGGGCGCCTGATGATCCGCGTCTGCTCCACCGAGGACGTGCCGAAGGGCACCGCCATCAGCGCGGACGTCGACGGCACCCCGATCGCGCTTGTGCACGGCGAGGACGGCGAGTTCTACGCCGCCTACGACGAGTGCTCGCACGCCTCGGTCGCCCTCTCCGAGGGCGAGGTCGACGGCTGCACCCTTGAGTGCTGGTTGCACGGCTCGCGCTTCGACCTGCGCACCGGCCAGCCGTCCGGGCTGCCCGCCACCGAACCCGTCCCCGTCTACCCCGTCGAAGTCCGCGACGGCGACATCTACCTCAGCCTGACGCCGAGTAATGGAGTGACCCGATAATGAGCACCCTGGAGATCCGCGACCTGAAGGTGTCGGTCAAGCTGCCCGAGGGTGAGCTCAAGCCGATCCTGGCCGGCGTCGACCTGACCGTCCGCTCCGGTGAGACCCACGCGATCATGGGCCCGAACGGTTCCGGCAAGTCCACCCTGGCGTACTCGATCGCCGGTCACCCCAAGTACGAGATCACCAGCGGCACGGTGACCCTCGACGGCGAGGACGTGCTCGCCATGACCGTCGACGAGCGGGCCCGCGCCGGCCTGTTCCTGGCCATGCAGTACCCGGTCGAGGTGCCCGGCGTCTCGGTGGCCAACTTCCTGCGCACCGCGAAGACCGCCATCGACGGTGAGGCGCCGAAGCTGCGCACCTGGGGTGGCGAGCTGCGCGGCGCGATGGAGCGCCTGCAGATGGACCCGGCGTTCGCCCAGCGCAACGTCAACGAGGGCTTCTCCGGCGGTGAGAAGAAGCGGCACGAGATCGTCCAGCTGGAGCTGCTCAAGCCGAAGATCGCCATCCTCGACGAGACCGACTCGGGCCTCGACGTGGACGCGCTGCGCGTGGTCAGCGAGGGCGTCAACCGGGTTCGCGACACCGGCGACACCGGCGTGCTGCTGATCACCCACTACACGCGGATCCTGCGCTACATCAAGCCGGACTTCGTGCACGTCTTCGTGGCCGGCCGGATCGTCGAGCAGGGCGGCCCGGAGCTGGCCGACAAGCTCGAGGCCGAGGGCTACGAGCGGTACGCCGCCGGGGCCGGCACGGCCAAGGCCTGAGCGGGAGAGGCGCTGCCGAGATGACCAGCATCGCGATCCCCGCGGGGATGCCGCAGTACGACGACGTGCCACGTTTCGACGTGGCCCGGGTACGCGCCGACTTCCCGATCCTGGATCGGGAGATCAACGGGCACCCGCTGGTCTACCTCGACAGCGCCAACACCTCGCACAAGCCCCGGCAGGTGCTCGACGTGCTCGACGAGCACTACGCGCGGCACAACGCCAACGTGTCGCGTTCGGTGCACACCCTGGGCACCGAGGCCACCGAGGCGTACGAGGGGGCGCGGGCCAAGATCGCCGCGTTCATCTCCGCGCCGAGCGTCGACGAGGTGGTGTTCACCAAGAACTCCACCGAGGCGATCAACATCGTGGCGTACGCCTTCTCCAACGCCTCGCTGCGTCCGGATGCCGACCCGCGCTTCCGCCTGGGCCCCGGCGACGAGGTGGTGATCTCCGAGATGGAGCACCACTCGAACATCGTCCCGTGGCAGCTGCTCTGCGAACGCACCGGCGCGACCCTGCGCTGGTTCGGAGTCACCGAGCAGGGCCGACTGGACGAGTCGGGCCTGGACGACCTGGTCACCGAACGGACGAAGATCGTCTCGTTGGTGCACATGTCGAACATCCTCGGCACTGTCAACGCCACCTCGCGCATCACCGCGCGGGTGCGTGAGGTGGGTGCGCTGCTGCTGCTGGACTGCTCGCAGTCGGTGCCGCACCTGCCCATCGACGTGGTCGACCTGGACGCCGACTACATCGTCTTCACCGGCCACAAGATGTGCGGCCCGACCGGCATCGGGGTGCTCTGGGGCCGGGGTGAGCTGCTCGCGGCCATGCCACCGGTCTTCGGCGGCGGCTCGATGATCGAGACGGTCACCATGGCCCGCTCGACGTTCGCCGCGCCGCCGGCCCGGTTCGAGGCGGGCACCCCGCCGATCGCCGAGGCCGTGGCGCTCGGCGCGGCGGTGGACTACCTCACCGGCATCGGCATGCCAGCCATCCAGTGGCACGAGAAGGAGCTGACGGCGTACGCGCTGGACGCCCTCGGCGCGGTGCCCGACCTGCGGATCTTCGGCCCGACCGTGCCGGTCGGCCGGGGCGGCACCATCTCGTTCGCGCTGGGTGACGTGCACCCGCACGACGTGGGTCAGGTGCTCGACTCGCTCGGCGTGCAGGTGCGGGTGGGCCACCACTGCGCCAAGCCGGTCTGCAGTCGGTTCGGTGTCCCGGCGATGACCCGGGCCTCGTTCTACCTCTACACCACCACCGAGGAGATCGACGCTCTGGTGGCCGGTCTGGAGCAGGTGCGGAAGGTGTTCGACTGATGCAGCTCGACCAGCTCTACCAGGAGATCATCCTGGACCACTACAAGCGCCCGCACGGGCGTGGCCTACGCGACGCCGACGACCCGGCCGACCAGGTCGCGGAGGCGCACCACGTCAACCCGACCTGCGGCGACGAGGTCACCGTCCGGGTGGCCACCGACGGCACCGTGCTGCACGACATCTCGTACGACGGGATGGGCTGCTCGATCAGCCAGGCGTCGGCGAGCGTGCTGCACGAGTTGCTGCGCGGTCGGGGCGCCGGGGAAGCTTTCGAGGTGCACGAGGCGTTCGTGGAGTTGATGTCCGGACGTGGCCAGGTCACGCCGGACGAGGACGTGCTCGGTGACGGGGTTGCTTTCGCGGGTGTGGCCCGCTATCCCGCCCGGGTCAAGTGCGCGCTGCTGCCGTGGATGGCGTTCAAGGACGCCGCGGCACGCGCCGGTGTGGGCGTGAGCCCGGAGGTGAAGGCATGAGCGAGCGTCAGCGAGCGAATCATTTGTGCAGCACGGTGGTGCCTCGCGGCGTCACGGAGCGAAGCGGAGGGACGGCATGAGCAGCGAGAACACCGCTACCGCGGCGACGCCGGAGGCCGGTGACGCCGTCGCGGCGCCGCAGACCGACGCCGTGACGACCGATGGAGCCGTGCCGCCGGCCGCCAGCGACGCTGTCGCCCCGGTGGAAGCTGTCGCCTCGGCGGGCGGCGACGCGGTCGCCTCGGCGGGCGGCGACGCGGTCGCGGGCGGCGTCAGCAAGGCCATGATCGCCGACATCGAGGAGGCGATGAAGGACGTCGTCGACCCGGAGTTGGGCATCAACGTGGTCGACCTGGGCCTGGTGTACGGCGTACACGTCGACGACGAGAACGTAGCCACCCTGGACATGACGCTCACCTCGGCGGCCTGCCCGCTGACCGACGTGATCGAGGACCAGACCCGGCAGGCGCTGACCACCGGCCCCGGCGGCGGCCTGGTCAACGACATCCGGATCAACTGGGTGTGGCTCCCGCCGTGGGGCCCGGACAAGATCACCGACGAGGGCCGGGACCAGCTCCGATCCCTCGGCTTCAACGTCTGAGCTGACCCCGGTCGGCTCTACCCGTCGAGCGCGACGCCCCGCCCGGGGCGTCGCGCTCGCTGCGTGTGACCCCCAGCGAGCCCTGCGCCCCGTGCCGCGCGGTGCGACCCGCCCCACGCTGTGTCGCCCCGCAACTGCTCCGTGCGTGCCGTACCGCCCGCAAGATCGCGCAGTGTCCTGGTTGTCAACGCCCTTGTGTTAGGGCGAGGGGTTGTTCGTCAATGGGCACTGTCTCGCCTTTCATGCTGGTGTGCCGGGGTGGTCTTGTGCGTCGACCCAGGTTGATCGGCCAGGGGTGCGTGGGGTGCCGGTCGGCGGGGCGGGCTCTGCGTCTCCGGGGGTGGTCGGGGGTCCTTTGCTCTGCACCCGCGGGTGCGACGGCTACGGTCTGTGACCGGCGCCTATTGGGGTGCAGAGCAAAGGGGGGCGGCTCGTGCACCGTGCCTGACGGGGCGGTTGGTGATCGAGGTCGTGCCTGGCCGGCGCAGCGCCAAACGCAACCACGTCGAGATCCAGGACAACACCGTTGCTGTAGGCGGGACCATTGCGCGTCAACCGCGCCGCGTCGCCGGTCACGACGTTGTGGCATGCGGCAGGGCGCCCATAAAGGCCCCAAGCTCGGCACCAGGATGAGGTGATTGCCGGGTCCGGACTGCCCCCGCTCCGCGATCTTGCACTTTCTGTCCCGACACAAGGGGCATATCACCTATATGGACAACCGAAACTGCAAGATCGGCGCGAACTTCTCGCGACACACCATGGCCGCGTGGGAAAGCGGTGGCGGGGACGCCGCCTCGGCGCGGAGGATGCGCGTGTGATTGAGGCGTACCCGATGCAGGTCCTTGTCCGTGCGGCGACTGCCGTGCGTCGACAGCGGCCGGTCCACGGGCGGGCCTCGATCCGGCACCGACGATCGTGAGCGGGGCGTTCCTGGCCGGTCTGGTGGCCGGCTACGGCGTCGCGATCCCCGTCGGCGCGATCGCGATCCTGATCCTGGGCCTGAGTGCGCGTACCTCGTTTCGGGTCGGTGCGGCCGCGGCGCTCGCGGTGGCGACGGCTGACGGGCTCTACGCGGCGGTCGCCGCGCTCGGTGGCGCCGGCCTGGCCGGGATCATCGGCCCGGTCGCCGGGCCGCTGCGGGTGGTCGCCGCCGTCGTCCTGCTGGGGCTCGCCGGGCACGGCCTGTGGCGGACCTGGGCCGCCCACCGCTCGCGGCGGACGCCGACGACGGCCGTCGGGCGGGGGTTGAGCACCCCCGGGCGGGCCTACGCGGCGCTGCTCGGGTTGACCCTGCTGAACCCGGCGACCGTGCTGTACTTCACCGCGCTGGTGCTCGGCCGTCGAGACACCGCCGATGCGGACCCGGGCACCGCGGCGCTCTTCGTGGCGGGAGTGTTCCTGGCGTCGGCGAGTTGGCAACTGCTCATCGCCGGCGGTGGCACGGTGGTCGGTCGGGCGCTGAGCAGCCCGCAGGGGCGACTGGTCACCGGTCTGGTCTCCAGCGCGCTGATCGCCGCGCTGGCGGTGGTCGCTCTGCTGCCGCGCTGAGCGGGTCCGCGGCCCGTCCCGATGTGCCGTGCGGCACCGCCCGGCGGCCCGAGCGGGCTCATCGTGCCGTACGGTCGGGCGGTGACCAGTCGACCAGCAGCCGGGGGCGGGCGGTGGGTCGAGGTCGACCCGGCCCGCGTCGGTCGCTGGGTCGAGGGCTTCGCCGACCGGCACGGCCCGCCCACCACCACCGCGCGGGAGTACGGCCTGCTGCTCGCCGCCCCGGACGGGTCCACCGCCGAGTTGTACGCCCCGCCGGGGTCGCCGGCCAGCGTCGACGTCCCCGGGTTCGTGGCCCACGCCGTCGCGCCCCGGCGGATCGGTCTGCTGCTGGCCCGCAAGGGCGCGGTGGCCGTCGGCGTGGCCGAGGGCGCCGATCTCGTTGTCTCCAAGGTGGACACTCGGTACGTGCAGGGGCGTACGGCGGCGGGAGGATGGTCGCAGCACCGGTTCGCCCGGCGGCGTGACAACCAGGCCAAGGCGGCGCTTGGCGACGCGGCGGACCTGGCGGTGCGGCTGCTGTTGCCGAAGGTGGCGGCGCTGGACGCGCTGGTCTGCGGCGGTGACCGGAAGGCTGTGGACACGGTACTGGCCGACCGGCGGTTGGCCCCGCTCGTGCCGCTGCGGGCCGAGCGGTTGCTCGACGTGCCGGAGCCGCGTCACGCCGTGCTGGTCGCGGCGGTGGGTGCGGCCCGGGCGGTGTGGATCCGGCTCCGCGACCCGGCTCCCGAGTGAGCCGGGTGACCTCGGTCGCTGCCAGCGCCGGCGCGCGATAGCGGATTCCTGCGCCAAGCCCGCGCTGGCGACCGGAGGATGAGCAGGTGGCTCGCCCACCCGCGACAGCAGGGAGATCATCATGCCCGAGGCCCAGATCCTGCGTACCGTCCTCGACCGGTGGCGAGCCGCGGTCGACGCCCACGAGCCGGATCGCGTCGCGTCCTGCTTCACCGATGACGCGATCTTCCAGGGGTTGCGTCCGTACACGGTCGGCCGCGACGGTGTTGCCGCGTACTACGCCGCACAGCCGCTCGGCCTGACCGCCAGCTACGACATCCGGGAGACCCGCCGACTGGCCGACGATGTGGTCCTCGGCTACCTGGAGGTCGAGTTCGGCTTCACCGACCGGCCACCCCTGCCGGTCCACCTGGGCGTGGTCCTGCGCCGAACCAACAACGACTGGCACATAAGCCACTACCAGGTCTCACAGCTCCCCTAACCACCGCGCGCTGGGCGGGTCGGGTCAGAGCTGGTCGGTGCCGAAGGTGTCGCAGGTTTTCGGGTCGCCCCGGTCGTAGCCCTGGGTGAACCACCGCTTGCGCTGCTCGGCCGTGCCGTGGGTGAACTGGTCCGGGTTGACCCGTCCGCCGGAGCGTTCCTGGATGCTGTCGTCGCCGATCGCCTCGGCCGTGTTGACGGCCTCGCTGATGTCGGTCTCGGTGATGGACGTGAACAGCGGCTCCTGACCGGTCCGGTCCTTGCTCTCCGTCGCGTGCTTGGCCCAGGCGCCCGCGTAGCAGTCGGCCTGCAGCTCCAACCGTACGGAGGCGGAACGGGGGCCGCTCTGGTCGCCCTGGCCGGCCTTCGCGTTGGTGCCGAGCAGGTTCTGGATGTGGTGGCCGTACTCGTGGGCGAGCACGTACGGCTGGGCGAACTCACCCTTGGCGCCGAACCGCGACGCCAGCTCGTCGTAGAAGCTCAGGTCGATGTACACCTTGCGGTCGGCCGGGCAGTAGAACGGGCCGACGCCCGAGTCGGCCTGACCGCAGCCGGTGTTGACCGCCTGCTGGAAGAAGTTCGTGGTGGTCGGCTCGTACTTCCCGTTGCCCAGCTCGGGGTACGCCGTCTGCCAGTAGCCCTGGATGCTGTTGACGTAGAGCGCGTTGCGGCAGCGCAGGTCCTTGAGGTGCTCCGGGTTGCTGGTTGCGCACACCTCCTTCAGGTCGGTGCCGCCGGCCTGGCCCGTGTCGTCGCCGTTGGTCATGGCGTTGAGGCCGAAGCCACCGCCGAGCAGCGCGACGAGCACGGCCACCACGATGCCGATGATGCCGCCACGGCCCCCGCCTCCGGGGATCGGGATGCCGAAGCCGCCGCCGGATCCGCCACCGCGGCCCACGTCGTTGACCTGCGAGGTGTCGATTTCGGCCCGCTCATTGAGTTCCATGCTGACCCCGATCGCCGTATACCGGTGAATGTCGTCTGTGTGTCGGTTCGTCCCTTGAAGTGCCGGACGGGGTCCGGACAGGCGTTCGTTACCCGATGATCTTGATCGGTAATCCGGGCGGGGCGCGGGGAAGCGCCCGGTACACTTGTCCGCGTGCTGCGCTGCGAAGGCTGAACCGCCCCGCGCCGTCGGGCCCCTTGAGCCCGCCGGCCGTTTCGCGTGCCCCGAGTCAGCCTTCCAGACCCCGAGAGCGAGCCCGAAAACATGATCACAGCCACCGGCCTGGAACTGCGTGCCGGTTCCCGGATCCTGCTGTCCGACACCACCCTGCGCGTGCAGCCGGGTGACCGGATCGGCCTGGTCGGCCGCAACGGCGCCGGCAAGACCACCACGCTGAAGGTGCTCGCCGGCGAGGGGCAGCCGTACGCCGGCCAGATCGACACGCGCAGCGCCATCGGCTACCTCCCGCAGGACCCGCGTACCGGCGACCTGGAGGTGACCGGCCGCGACCGGGTGCTCTCCGCGCGCGGCCTGGACGTGCTGATGTCCCAGATGCAGGAGATCGAGGCCCAGCTCGCCGAGGACGCCAGCGACAAGCTGGTCCGCCGCTACGGCGCGCTGGAGGACCAGTTCGCCGCGCTCGGCGGGTACGCCGCCGAGGCCGAGGCCGCCCGGATCTGCGCCAACCTCGGTCTGCCCGACCGCGCGCTCGCGCAGACCATCGGCACCCTCTCCGGCGGTCAGCGCCGGCGCATCGAGCTGGCCCGGATCCTGTTCCGCGACGCGGGCGAGAACGGCGGCGGCATCCTGCTGCTCGACGAGCCGACGAACCACCTCGACGCCGACTCGATCACCTGGTTGCGCGGCTTCCTCGCCAACCACAAGGGCGGCCTGATCGTGATCTCCCACGACGGGGCGCTGCTGGAGTCGGTGGTCAACAAGGTCTGGTTCCTCGACGCCACCCGATCCGTGGTCGACGTCTACAACCTGGGCTGGAAGGCGTACCTGGAGGCACGCGAGACCGACGAGCGGCGTCGCCGTCGGGAGCGGGCCAACGCGGAGAAGAAGGCCGGCGCGTTGATGGCGCAGGCCGACAAGATGCGGGCCAAGGCCACCAAGACCGTGGCGGCGCAGAACATGGCCCGCCGCGCCGAGAAGCTGATCTCCGGCCTGGAGGACGTGCGGGTCGCCGACCGGGTGGCAAAGGTGCGTTTCCCCAACCCCGCGCCGTGCGGCAAGACCCCGCTCACGGCGACCGGCCTGTCCAAGTCGTACGGCTCGCTGGAGATCTTCACCGACGTCAACGTCGCGGTGGACCGGGGCTCCCGGGTGGCCATCCTCGGGCTCAATGGCGCCGGCAAGACCACCCTGCTGCGGATGCTCGGCGGGCTGCTCGGCCCGGACACCGGCGAGGTGCACGCGGGTCACGGCCTGCGGCTGGGCTACTACGCCCAGGAGCACGAGACGCTGGACGTGGAGCGGACCGTGTTGGAGAACATGCGCGCCGCCGCCGTCGAGCAGTCCGACACCGACCTGCGCAAGATCCTCGGCGCGTTCCTCTTCTCCGGTGACGACGTGAACAAGCCGGCCGGGGTGCTCTCCGGTGGTGAGAAGACCCGGTTGGCCCTGTCCACCCTGGTCTGTTCCGGTGCCAACGTGCTGCTGCTCGACGAGCCGACGAACAACCTCGACCCGGTCAGCCGGGAGCAGGTGCTCGACGCCATCGCCAACTATCCGGGCGCGATCGTCCTGGTCACCCACGACCCGGGCGCGGTGCTCGCGCTCAAGCCGGACCGCGCGATCCTGCTGCCCGACGGCGACGAGGACGCCTGGAGCGACGACCTGCTCGAACTGGTCGAGCTGGCCTGACCGGCATCTTCAGCCGGCCGGCCCGCAACCGAGCAGGACCTGCTCGGCTGAGCGGGGCCGGCGCTCAGCCGAGCAGGTCGACGAGCCGACCCAGCACACCCGAGCTGACCAGGATCACCACCCCGACGCCGACGAAGATCGCCGGCACCAGCCAGTGGCCCGCGCGCTCGACCAGCCGGACCACGCGGGGGTGCCCGCCGAGCCAGGCGGCAGCGGCGCACCACAGGGCGATCAGCAGCACGAACACCAGCAGGTAGATCGCGCTGCCGGCCACGCCGAGGGCCCGGAAGACGGGTACGTAGACGGCCACGTTGTCGGCGCCGTTGGCGATCGTCACCCCGGCCACCCCGAGCAGGCCGGTGACGACCGTGGGGGTCTCGTCGTCGGAGCCCCGTAGCGCGCGTACCCCGAGCGCGATCGGCAGCAACCCGAGCAGCCCCGTCCACGGGTCCGGCACCACCAGTAGGCCGGCCGCGACCACCGCGCTGGCCAGCGCGAGCGCGCCGATTCCGAGGTATTGGCCGGCGACAATCTGCCAGGGTCGGGGCCGACCGGTCGTGCGGGCCGCGACGAAGAACAGCGTCAGGATGACGACGTCGTCGATGTCGGTGGCGGCGAAGACCACCGCCGCCGCGGCCCCGGTGCCCAGGAGGTCGATCACGACCGAAGGCTACGGGTCGCCGCCAGCGACAAGCACGCGACCGGTGTACGCCTGGAGAGCACGGTGGGTCGATTGTCAGGATCACTCTATCGGGAAGCTGACATTGCATAGCGTGTCGGTTGGCGAAGAGTTGATATCTGGCGCATGATCGTTCAAGGCGGTCTAATAGGTGGGACCGTATCCGAACCGCACAGTCTGGGACGTGAGGACACAGCATGGCAGCCACTGGCACAGCCACCAGCACTGAGAAGGGTCGCCGGATCGTCGGAGCCGAGCGTCAGACGCTCGCCAAGGACCTGGTAAAGCGGTACACGTCGGGGGAGAGCATCCGCGCGTTGGCGGCCTCGACCGGCCGTTCCTACGGGTTCATCCACCGAGTGCTCACCGAGTCAGGGGTGCAGCTGCGTCAGCGCGGCGGTGCCCGGCGCCGCAAGAAGGCGTGACCCGCCTCCTCGCGTCGTCGACAAGCGCCACGCCCCGGGCCGCCAGGTGACCACCGAAGCGACCGGGGTTCGGTTGACCTGCGACGGGCCGGTCGCCACGGTGACGTTGTGCCGGCCCGACGTGCTCAATGCCCAGACGCCTGCGATGTGGCGCGCGCTGGGCGACTTCTCCCGCGAGCTGCCCGGCGACGTGCGGGTGGTGGTGGTCCGGGGCGAGGGGCGTGCGTTCTCCGCCGGCCTCGACCTCGCGGTGGCTGGCGCTTCCGGCCCCGGCTCCTTCGCGGAGCTGGCCACGCTGCCCGAGCAGCAGTGCGCCGAGCGCATCGCGGAATTCCAGGCGGGCTTCACCTGGCTGCACCGGCCGGACGTCATCTCCATCGCGGCCGTGCAGGGCCACGCGATAGGTGCCGGCTTTCAGCTCGCGCTGGCCTGTGACCTGCGGGTGCTGGCCGCGGATGCGAAGCTGTCGATGGCTGAGGTGACCCTCGGCCTGGTGCCCGACCTGGCCGGCACGAAGCGTCTCGTGGAGTTGGTCGGCTACGCGCGGGCGCTGGAGATCTGCGTGACCGGCCGCCGACTGGACGCCGCCGAGGCGGACCGGATCGGGCTGGCGACCCTTGTGGTGCCACCGGCCGAGCTGGATGGCGCGGTCCAGGACCTGACCGCCGGGCTGCTCGCCGGGGCCCGCGACGCGGTGGTGGAGATCAAGGCGCTGCTGGCGGGGGCGGCCGGGCGCTCGCACGCCGACCAGCAGCGCGCCGAGCGGGAGGCGCAGACCCGCCGACTGCGCGATCTGGCCGGCCAGGGAGAATAGGTAAGGACCGGACGGGAAGATCCGGGTTACGACCGAGGTTGTCACACTCGTCGGGAGAATGGGCCTGACGGTGCAGTCCGCCCGACGACCCGGAGGTGAGCGATGTCCAACCCGATGTCCGGCGGTGGCATGGCCGGGTGGAGCATGCTCCGGTCGATGCGCAACAGCGACGAGGTCTCCACCCACCGGCTCAAGCGCGGGGTCGCCCGACGCATCGTGGCCTTCGCCCAGCCCTACCGGCGCGACATCATCGTCTTCCTGGTCACCGTGGTCCTGGCCGCCGTCATCGGCGTGGCCACGCCGGTGCTCGCCGGCGACGTCATCGACGCGATCCACCGGGGCGGCACCGAGGCCGGCCGACTCGTGGTGAAGCTGGCCCTGTTCATCGCCGGGCTGGCCGTCGCCGACGCTCTGCTCTCGCTGGCCCAACGGTGGTATTCAGCCCGGATCGGCGAGGGCATCATCTTCAACCTGCGCACCCGGGTCTACGACCACGTGCAGCGGATGCCGTTGCAGTTCTTCACGCGTACCCAGACCGGCGCCCTGGTCAGCAGGCTCAACAACGACGTGCTGGGCGCCCAGCGGGCGTTCACCTCGACGTTGTCGGGGGTGGTCAGCAACGTCATCCAACTCGTGCTCACCGCCGCGGTGATGTTCACCCTCTCCTGGCAGATCACCGCGCTCTCGCTGGTGCTGTTGCCGATCTTCATCATCCCGGCCCGCCGGGTCGGTCGGCGGCTGGCCGACATCACGCGCGAGTCGTACAACCTCGACGCCAAGATGAACGCCACCATGACCGAGCGGTTCGGGGTGGCCGGCGCGCTGCTGGTGAAGCTCTTCGGCCAGCCGGAGATCGAGGCCCGCCGGTTCGCCGACCGGGCCGAGCGGGTCCGTGACATCGGCATCCAGTCGGCGATGTACTCCCGCACGTTCTTCGTGGCGATGCTGCTTGTCGCGTCGCTGGCCCAGGCGCTGACCTACGGCCTCGGTGGGTGGCTCGCCGTCACCGGCGGCGCCAGCGCGGGCACCGTGGTGACCCTCGCGCTGCTGCTCACGCGGCTGTACGGGCCGCTCACCGCGCTCTCCAACGTCCGGGTGGACGTGATGAGCGCGCTTGTCTCGTTCGACCGGGTCTTCGAGGTGCTCGACCTCCAGCCGGGCATCGTGGAGAAGCCGGACGCGGTGGCGGTGCCCCGGGGCGCCGGCCGGGTCGACTTCCGGGATGTGCGGTTCCGCTACCCGAGCGCCGCCGAGATCTCCCTCGCCTCGTTGGAGGAGGTCGCCACCCTGGACCGGACCGTCAACGAGCCGGTGCTCAAGGGTGTCTCGTTCAGCGTCGAGCCGGGGCAGATGGTCGCGCTCGTCGGCCCGTCCGGCGCCGGCAAGTCGACGCTGTCCATGCTCATCTCCCGGATCTACGACGTCACCGACGGGCAGGTGCTTGTCGGTGGGGTGGACGTGCGGGACGCCACGCTCACCTCCCTGCGCGACGAGATCGGTGTGGTCACCCAGGATTCGCACCTGTTCCACGAGACGATCGCCGAGAACCTTCGGTACGCCAAGCCGGACGCCACCGACGACGAGATCTGGGCCGCCCTGGCCGGCGCGCAGGTGGCCGACCTGGTCCGGGCGCTGCCCGACGGTCTGGACACCACGGTGGGGGAGCGCGGCTACCGGTTCTCCGGCGGCGAGAAGCAGCGCATCGCGATCGCGCGGCTGCTGCTCAAGGCCCCGTCGATCGTGATCCTCGACGAGGCGACCGCACACCTGGATTCGGAGAGCGAGGCGGCGGTGCAGCGGGCGCTGTCGGTGGCGCTGGCCGGGCGGACCGCGCTTGTCATCGCGCACCGGCTCTCCACCGTCCGCGACGCCGACCAGATCCTGGTCCTCGACGGTGGGCGGATCGTCGAGCGAGGGCGTCACGACGAGTTGGTCGCGGTCGGCGGGCTCTACGCCGAGCTGTACCGGACCCAGTTCGCGGTCGCCGACTCGCCCCGCCCGTTCGTCGACGCGACCGGCCCCGAGCCGGTGGTCATGCCGTTGGGCACGTACCGCGCCGACGAGCTGCTGCCACCCGCCGCCGCCAACTGATCTCTGGGCGACCGGGCCGTCGACACCGGGTGTGAGCCGACGAGATGCCGCCACCCGCCGCCAACGACATCCTCGCAGCCCGATCCATGTCGATGTCTGGACGTATGCTCACCGGACATGACCCGGAGAGCATTGATCTTTGCCCTCGCTGTCGTCGCAACATGCCTGGTCGTCGGGCTCGTTGTCGGTGTCCGGTCCAGCGGTCCGGACGGCGCCGCCACGCCCGAGGCGGTGGTCGCCGACTACGTGACGGCCCTTCGCGACAAGGACCGCGGAAAGCTGGCCGATATCGCGGATCCGGAGAACGATTCGGCGGCGGAGATCAACCGGCGGATCAGCGACCTTGGCGGTGATCGCCTCGTCCTGTCGGATCGGCGGTTCGACAAGACGGCGTCCGCCGCGGATGTGCGGGTGACCCTGTCCGGGCAGTTGGACGCGTCACCGTACTCCGATGTCATCTGGCTTCGTCGCGTCGACGGCGCGTGGTTCGTCGCACTGGGACCACCTCAGAACTCGAACCCGAAAGGCACGTCCTGAGACAGGCCTTTGATCAGCGCGAACGCCATCGCCGCCGAGGAGGAGTGAGAGCCCCCGTCGCCGGCGGTCCTCGTCCCCGCCCGCCGGCACACGTCCGGCTCCTACGGGGGCGGGCGCAGCGCGGCCAGGTCGCGTTCGATCACCGAGGCGAGCAGGTCGGGGCGGGTGACGTTGAGGTGGTGGCCGCCGTGCTCGACGAGGACCAGGCGCCGCTGGGGCAGGAACAGGTCCCAGTTGCCGACCGCCGCCGGGTAGTCGGCTGTCCGAGTGTCGTCGCGGGCCAGGACCACTGTCGCGGGCGCGGCGACCCGGTGCCCGTCGACGTCGTCGAGGGCCTGGTACAGGGCGTGCGTGGCCAGCGCGGTATCCCGCCGGAACGCCTCGGCCAGGGCGGCGCGGCGCGCGGGGTCCCGCTCGTGCGGCCCGCACGGGCCGGTGACCAGCCGGTCGGCGATCTCGGCGTAGCTCGGGCCGGCACCGGTCACGACGTAGTCCGCCGGGTCGGTCGAGCGCAGCAGCCGCGCCACCAGGATCAGCCGGTCCACCGGGACGCTGCGCGACTCCAGGGCCCGGGTCAGGTGCAGGGCGACCGGTGCGCCGGTGCAGTGGCCGAGGACCAGCACCGGGGCGTCGGCGGCGCGGCCGGTGACCTCCTCGGCCAGGTCCCGGACCAGGTCGTCGAGGCCGGCCGCGCCCTGGTCGGCGGGCACCTCCCGGCCCGTCGGCCGCACCCCGAGGATCCGTACCGGCACGTCGTGGGCCGCCAGGCTGCGCGCCAGCGGGAGGTACGCCGCCAGGCCGCCGCCCGCGTGCGGGACGCACACCAGCAGAGGGTCGGTGGTACGGCACCGGGTTCCGATGGCGGCGCCCAGGTCGGTGAGCGGGCCGCGACGTGCCGGTACGGAGCAGCCGCGCCGGGCGGTGGGCTCGATGGTCACGGAGGTCCTCGCCGGATCAGGGGGTGAGGTGGCCGAGGCCGAGCAGCCGGTCGGCCTCGGCGAGCCCGGCACGGCGGGCGGCGGCCCGCTCGGACCAGCCGCGGCTGATCTCCCCCAGCTCGGTGAACTGCCGGGTGCTCAGCGCCCGGACCGCCTCGGGATGAGCCGAGCCGCCGGTGAGGTCGCGGTGCGGAGCGCGGTCCACGTCGCCGTCCACGCCCTGCTCGCAGGCGGCACGCATCCGATCGGCGCGGAACCCCAGACGGTCGAAGACGGCCGTGAGCAGCCGGATCATCCCGTCGAACGTGTCGAACAGCTCGGGTAGCCGGTGGTCGGCATCGGCCGGCGCGCCAGCGCCGAACGCAACGCCGCGCCGGCTCAGGGACAGGGCGGTGGCGAGCGCGATCAGGTGGGAGGTCCGGACCCGGGCCTGGTCGAGGACCGGGAAGGGCCGGCCCGTGGCGACTCCCGCGATCTCGCCGGGCAGGTCGAGGTACCCGGCGTCGCCCCAGGCGCTGAGGTCGGTGACGTACCGGCTGACGGCGACCGCGACGGTGGCCAGCTCACCGGCCGGCTCCAGGATCCAGGATCCGGAGGCGACGGCAGCCAGGGCGTGCGGAGTGGCGGCGGCACAACCGAGCAGGCGGGCCATCCGGTCGCGGTCGAAGGCCAGGTCCTGACCGTTGCCGTCGCCAGCGCCGAGGGCGGCCGTGTTGCCGAGGTCGTACGTGTACAGCAGCCGCCGCCCGGAGCGCACCGCCTGGTCGGCGACCGCCGCGAAGTAGAACCCAGGGGTGATCAGCTGCCGGTCCGGTCCGGCCATCGGCAGGTGCGTGGTGCGCCGGGCGAGCGCCACCGCGGACCGGCCCAGCGCGACCAGGCAATCCCCCGCCCGAGCCAGCCGGTCCCGGGTGAAGAGCGCCTCCGCGCAGGCCCGCACGTCGGTCCGGCCGCCGCCCGCGTGCCAGAGGCCCGGGGTGTCCCGCAGCCGCTCGCGGGCCCACCGCTCCAGTGCGGTGGCGATGTCCGGCGCAGTCCCGGCACCGGTGATCGTCGCGGCGCGCCCGGCGTCGTGCAACAGCCGGCCGATGTCGGCCGCCTCCTGCTTGCTGAGCAGTCGCATCCGCTGGTATTCCAGCAGCCGCGCCTTCTCCACGGCGATGTGCCACGGCAGCAGGTGCTGGCCGGCGAGGCGGGCCGCCGGCCGGTGGCCGAGCGGTGTCGTCGGGGTCATCGGCCCCTCCTCCCGTGTGTCAGCGGCCCGGATGACAGCGAACCGGGCATCCAGTGGTTCGTGCGAAGATTTCCGGCATGGCAGACACCGCGCCGGCGCTGGCCGGCATCCGTACCGCGATCGACGACCTGGACGCCGAGATCGTCGGCCTTCTCGCTCGGCGCGCGGACCTGGTCCGGCAGGCCGCCCCGCTCAAGACCGACCGGCAGGCGGTGCGGGCGCCGGAGCGGGTGGCGCAGGTGGTGGCCCGGGTCCGGGCCCTGGCCGGTGCGGCCGGCGCGGACCCGGACCTGATCGAGCGGATCTACCGCGGCATGATCCAGGCGTTCATCGACATGGAGACCGTCGAACATCATCGCGTCTCCGGCGACTGATCGCCGCGGCACGCCATCATGCCCGCATCGGTGCGGCCCGAACCGCGACGCGGCGGGTCGTCACCGTCTGCAGCGCGGCCACGCCGAGGGCGGCCACCACAAGCGCCCCGCCGAGGTACCCCAGCGAAGGCGCGGCGATCGTGTCCAGGGCGACGCCGCCGACCAGGCCGGACAGTCCGATCCCCAGGAAGGTGGCCGAGCTGTTCAGCCCGATCGCGACGGCCGGGGCGCCGGGTGCGAATGCCATCAGCCGGTGCTGTTGCGGCACGGTCAGCGCCCAGGCCGACACGCCCCAGATGGCCAGGACCACTGTGGTGCCCGCGACCGATCCGGTGGCGGCCGGGAACAGCAGCAGGGCCGCGGCGAACACCGCGAGACCGCCGAGCAGCACCGGGGCCGCGCCGGCCCGGTCGGTGAGCCGTCCGCCGAGGGCGTTACCGATCAGTCCGGCGACGCCGAAGACCAGGAGGAACCCGGCGAGCGCCCCGGCGGTCACGGCGGTGCCGCCGGACAGGGCGGGCGCCAGGTAGGTGTAGACCACGAAGCCGCCGACGTAGTAGAGCACCGTGGTCAGGATCGCGAGCAGCACCTGCGGGTGGGCGAGGACGGCGAGGCGGGCGCGCAGCCCCGCGGGCGGTGGCGCCGGGACCGCCGGCAGGACGACGGCCAGGGCGACAAGCGCGAGCACGGCCAGCCCGGCGACCACCAGGAAGGTCGCCCGCCAGGCAAGCTGCATACCGACGTACGCGGTGATCGGCACCCCCAGCACGGTCGCGGCGGTGACGCCGCCGAGCACGACGGCCAGCGCGCGCCCGCGGCGTTCCGGCTCGACAAGCGCGGCGGCGCCGGCGGCCGCGGTCGGCGTGTACGCGGCCGCCCCCGCCGCGGCCAGCACCCGGGTCAGCAGCAGGACCGTGAAGTCGGGCGCGAGCGCGGAGAGCAGGTTGGCCGCCGCGAACAGGCCGAGCGCGGCCAGCAGCAGGGTACGGCGCGGCACCCTGGCGAGCAGGGCGGCCGCGAGCGGCGCGAAGACGGCGAACGCCACCGCGAAGACGGTGACCAGTTGCCCCGCCGCGGCGACCGAGACGTGCAGGTCGCCGGAGATGGCCGGGAGCACGCCGGCGGTCACGAACGTGTCGGTGCCGATCGCGAACGACCCGAGCGCGAGCAGGTAGACCCGGCGCATCTCAGGCCGCCACCGGCACGCGTACCGCGTCCCGCTTGATCTCGCCGCCGAGCAGCACCATCTCGATACGGTCGGGGTCACCCAGGACGGTGATCTCGGCGGCCGGGTCGCCGTCGGTGACGACCAGGTCGGCGAGGCGCCCGGGTGCGACCACCCCGGCGTCGTCGCCGCGGCCGGCCAGGGCCGCGCCGTTGGCGGTGGCCCAGCTCAGCACGGTGGGGGCGGGGATGCCGGCCACCTCGACGTAGACGCGCAACTCGTCGTTGTAGGTGCCGTGCGGGGTCCAGGCGAAACCGAAGTCGTCGCCGGGGACCAGGCGGATGCCCAGCTCCTGGGCACGCGGCAGGAGCCAGAGAGTGTTGTCGATCTCGTCCTGGAACTCCAGCTTCTCCAGGTACTCCGGGCTCTTGCCGTGCTGCTCGCCGAAGAGCAGCAGTTGCCGGGGCTGGTACAGGCTGGGGACGACGAAGATGCCACGCTCGGCGATCTGCTCCAGGCACTCCTCGTCGGCGTACGAGGCGTGGTCGATCACGTCGACGCCGGCGCTTATCGCGTTGCGGATGCCGTCGATGCCCCGGGAGTGTGCCCGGACCCGGACGCCCCGGGCGTGCGCCTTCTCGACGACCGCGCGCAGCTCGTCGAGGGTGTAGAGCAGCTCCTTGCTCTTCGCGTTCGGGTAGGTGTCGTCGCCGGACGAGAACGTCTTGATGATCTCGGCGCCCTCGTCGATCTCCTTGTCGGTGCGCTCGACCATCTCGGCGGCAGAGTCGACGACAGGCATCAGCTCGACCGGGATGCGCCGGGCGACCGCGGGATCGCGGCGGTCCGGCGGCGCGGAGACCATCAGGTCGCGGCTGCACGCGGTGACCCGAGGGCCGGTGATCCGGCCCTCGGCGATGGCGCGTTTGAGGGCCATGTCGATGCCGGCGACCGAACCGGCGCCGACCATGGCGGTGTAACCGAGCTGGAGCAGCCGCTCGGCGTTCGCGGCGGCGATCAGGGTGATCTCCGGCAGCGAGTACTTGAACATGGTGTCCCGGGCGGTGACCACGTTGTGGTAGGCGACGTGGGTGTGCCCGAGGGTCATGCCGGGCAGCACGGTCCGGCCGGTCAGCACGCGTACGTCCACGTCGGGCGAACCGGCCGGCGCGTCGCCCACCGGCATGACCGCCTCGATCCGGTCGCCACGGATCAGGATCGAGCGACCGGGCACCGAGGCACGGCCGAGCCCTTCCTGGACGGTGACGTCGTGCAGCAACAGCGGGCGCGTGGCGGGTGTGGTCATCGCTCGTCCTCGTCGGTGAATGCGGGTGTGGTGGGCGGGGTGTTCAGGGGCAGGGAGGTGAACAGCAGCCAGACGATCTGCGCGCCGGGTCGCCGGGCGAGCCAGTGCAGGTCGTGGGCGTGGCGGCCGTGGTCGTTGGTGAGCGCGAGGTCGGCGTCGCCGCGGGACAGCACCTGGGCGGCATCCATGGTGGAGCGGGCCGGGACCCAGTCGACGGCGCGGTCACGCAGGGCGGGCGGGCACAGCTCGGGGTAGAGCACGGAGACCTCGGACATGGTGGAGATCCGCAGCGGGGTACGGTCCGGGGTCTGCCCCTGGCGGGCGGCCAGCCCGTACGCCGGGGTGGGGTGGGCGAAGTGGAACAGCAACCGCAGCGCGGGGTGCCAGTGGAACGCGGTCGCGTCCCGGTAGGCGCTGGGCACCAGCGCCACCTCGGACCGCCCACCGGTGACGCTGTCGAGCACCGCGTCGAAGGTCGGGTGCAGGGTGACCTCCGGCCCGGGGTATCCGGCGGCGAGCAGCCGCTCACGCAGATGCCCGGCGGCGTGGTCGCTGCTGGTCCCGGCCGGGCCGAGGGTGCTCAGCCGCAGGGGGCCGTGCTCGCGCAGCACGGCGCCGAAGCGTTCCAGGCTGCGGGCGTAGGTGTCGCCGAAGGTCGTCACGTCGTGTACCCCCGCCGGGCGGCCATCGCCATCGCGACCTCCGTCTCGTGGTCCGGGGCGGTGCGCCGGTCCTGGATGCGAGCGGCCTTCCAGCTGACGAACGCGCCGGTGCTGACGATCTGGTCCAGTTCGCCGACGATCTCGACGGTGGCGGGCACCCCGAAGCGGTCGGCGAAGCGCCCGACCACACCGGCCCGTACCTCGTCCGGGTTGCCGCCGCCGTCGATCAGGTCGAGCCGGACGGTGACCCGGTCGCCGTCCGCGTCGGCGTCGATGACGATCTGGAAGCCGAGGCAGTCGCGGACGCCGTGCAGGACGGCCTCCTCCAGTTCGGCGGCGAGGTGCCGGCCGCGGCCCAGTTCGATGCGGTCCAGGACCCGGCCGACGACGTCCAGCCGCGGGCCCTTCAGCTCGCAGTCGCAGGTGTCCTGGCCGAGCCGGACCAGGTCGCCGGTGCGGTAGCGGATCAGCGGTTTGAGGCCGTCGATGAGAGTGGTGACGCAGAGCTCGCCGGTGCCGGTGCTGCCGAGCACGTCACCGCTGTCCGGGTCGATCAGCTCGGCGACGTAGTTCGGCGCGGACAGGTGCATGTTCTTGTTCTTGCAGGTGGTGCCGATGACGAAGGCTTCCTGCGAGCCGTACAGGATGTTGTAGGTGTCGACGCCCCAGACCGAGTCGATGTTGGCGGCCAGGGCCGGGGTGCACATCTCGCCGGTGAGGAAGAACAGTTTCACGTCGAAGTCCTTGGCCAGGTCGTACCCGTAGTGCCGGGCGGCCTTGGCCAGGTTGAGGCAGACGCCCGGGGTGCAGACGATCACCTCCAGCCGCAGGTCCTTCATCAGCTGCAGGGCCTTCTCGAACCCGATGACCGGCGAGTACGGCCAGATCTTGGCGTTGCAGGAGCCGACGTTGCGGGCCACGTCGCCGAGGGTGTCGCCGAACGAGTGCACCTCGGTGGGTCCCATCAGGCCGATCGCCGGGCGGCGGTCACCGAAGTGGTGCCGGAAGATGCTGCGCCAGCTCTCGGTGACGTGGTAGTTGCTGGCGATCACCTCCTTGCCGTCGCGCGGGCAGGGGGTCGCGCGGCCGGTGGTGCCGGTGGTCTCGTAGAAGAAGGTGCCCTCGGTGATGTCGCCGCTGAGCACGTCGAACATCTCCCGACGCAGGTCCGCCTTCGTGGTGAAGGGCAGCCCGGCGAGGGTGGCCGTGGTGGTCGTGGCCGGGTCGACGCCGGCCAGGTGGCGGCGGTAGAACGGGGAATTGCGCTGGGTGTGCCCGACGACGACGGCGAGGCGGCGGTCGTACCAGGCGCACCAGTCGGCCGCGGTCATGCTGTCGGCGTAGTAGCGGTCGCAGACGTCGAGGTATTCGGTGAGGAAGTCGCGGTATCGCGGGTCGGTGGGCAGCCACATAGGGGTCGGTGCCTTCTCTCGTCTCGCAGGGGTGGATCAGTGCAGGCCGCCGTTGACGTCGACGACGGCGCCGGTCATGTAGGCGGCGGCCGGCGACGCGAGCATGGCGATGACGGCGGCGATCTCGGCGGCCTGGGCGAACCGGCCCAGCGGAATGTCGTCGAGGTAGTGCCTGCGCCGGTCGGCGGGGATGCGGTCGGACATCTCGCTGTGCACGATGCCGGGGGCGACCGCGTTGACCCGGATCCGGTACCGGGCCAGGGCTCCGGCGAGGCTGCGGGTGAGGGCGATGACGGCGCCTTTGGAGGCGCCGTACGCGGCGTCCGGGCTGCCGCTGCGCCCGCTGATCGAGGCGACGTTGACGATCGCGGCGGGTTCGCCGTCGCCGGTCGCGGCGATCCGGCGGGTGAACGCCTGCGCGCAGTGGAAGGCGCTCTTGACGTTGCTGGCGAGCACCAGATCCAGCTCCTCGGGGGTGGTGTCGAGGAAGTCCCGGGCCAGGTAGACGCCGGCGTTGTTGACAAGCACGGCGAGCCGGCCCATCCCGGCGGCCCGCTCGAACGCGGCGGTGACCGCGCGCGGGTCGCCGAGATCGACGCTCAGGTGCTGGTGCGTGGCGCCGGGTGCGGGCGGGCGCAGGTCCAGACCGGCCACCGTGTAACCGGCGGCGGCCAGGTGCTCGCAGGTGGCGGCGCCGATCGCACCGGAGGATCCGGTCACCACGGCGAGCCGGCTCATCGCAGCACCCGCTCGTTGCTGCCCGGCACCGGCAGGTCGTGCCCGGTCATCCGGCGGTGCTCCCGCAGCAGGTGGATCATGTCGGTCATCCGGTCGACGAGGCGGGTCACCGCGTCGACGCCCTCCCGGTCGGCGAGGGCCTCGCCGCGGTCGCCGGCGTGCACGACCGCAGGGAAGCCGCTGCCGACCAACAGCATCCGGTTGAGCATCACGTTGTGCAGCAGTTGGGCGTGCACGTCGACGTGCGAGTAGCGGCGGCCGACCACGACGACCCCGCCGACCTTGTTGGTCAGCGGCCGGGCGAAGCGCAGATAGCCGACGCCGGCCCGCTCGATGAACTGCTGCATGAGGCTTGCGGTGCCGAAGCCGTGCACCGGGGTGGCGTAGATGATGCCGTCGGCGGCGATCATCCGGCGGACGATCCCGGGCATGTCGTCGGCCTGCCGGCACGTCTCGGTCCGGGTGTTGCACTCGCCGCACGGCCCACAGGCGGTGAAGTCGGTCCGGGCCAGCTCGACCACGTCGAGGCGTACGCCGCGGGCGGCGAAGCGGCCGGCCGCGTAGCCGAGCACCTCCGCGGTGTTGCCACCGATCCGCTCCGAGCCGTTGATCGCCACGACCGTGGGTTCGGCGCCCATGTCAGGCCCGCTCCGGCCGGCGCTCGCCGGGCAGGTGCCGGTCGATGAAGGACCGGAACACGTTCAGCCCACTTGCGGTGCAGATGCTCTCCGGGTGGAACTGCACCGACTCGATCGGCAGGTCGCGGTGGCGCAGTCCCATCACGTAGCCGTCGTCCTCGGCGCGGGCGCTGACCTCCAGGCAGTCCGGGACGCTGTCCTCCTCGACGATCAGCGAGTGGTAGCGGGTGGCCGCGAACAGCTGCGGCTGCGCGGCGAAGCAACCCCGCCCGTCGTGCATGATCCGGCTGGTCTTGCCGTGCATCAGGTGCTTGGCGGGGCGGACTATGCCGCCGAACGCGGTGCCGATCGCCTGGTGGCCGAGGCAGACGCCGAACATCGGGATCCGGCCGGCGAACGTGGTGACCAGCTCGACGTGCCCGGATTCGACCGGGTGACCGGGGCCGGGGCCGAGCACCAGCAGGTCGGGGGCCTCGGCGGCGATCCGGTCCGGGCCGGCCTCGTCGCTGCGCAACACGTGCGGTCGCGCGCCGAGGCTGCGCAGATACTGGTGGATGATGTAGACGAAGCTGTCGTACGCGTCCACGACGATTGTCTTCACAGCAGCTCCTCGCCCGTGACGGCCCAGACCGCCGCGCTCATCTTGGCCAGCGTCTCGCGCCATTCGCGGCTTGGGACGGAGTCGGCGACCACCCCGGCCGAGGCCCGGGTGCGATATCCCGCGCCGTCGCCGACGACGGTGCGGATGGACAGCGCCAGCACCATCTCGCCGGAGAAGTCGATGTGGCCGAACGCGCCGGCGTACAGGCCGCGGCGGCTCGACTCGGTCGCCTCGATGATCTCCATGGCGCGGATCTTGGGGGCGCCGGTCATGGTGCCGGCCGGGAACGTCGCGGTGATCACGTCGTACGCGTCGGTGTCCGCCTCGAGCCGCCCGGTGACGTTGGAGACCAGGTGGAAGACGTGCGAGAAGTCCTCGACCACCATCATCTCGTCGACCTCGACGGTGTCGACGCGGCAGATCCGGCCCAGGTCGTTGCGGCACAGGTCGACGAGCATGACGTGCTCGGCGATCTCCTTGTCGTCGGCGCGCAGCGCGGCCACCCGCCGCTCGTTCTCGGCCTCGTCCGGGCCGCGTGAGGTGGTGCCGGCGATCGGGCGCATGGCGATCGCGTCGCCCTCGACCCGGACGAACAGCTCGGGGCTGGAGCCGATCAGGGTGCGTCCGGCGATCGGGAGCAGGCACATGTACGGCGACGGGTTGCGCTGCCGCAGCCGCCGGTAGATGGTCAGCTCGTCCACGTCGCTCTCGATGCACAGCTCGTGGCCGATCTGGATCTGGTAGATGTCGCCCACCCCGATGTGGTGGAGGCAGCGGGCGACATCGGCGACGTACGCGTCCTCGGTGGTGCTGTCGCTTATCGACCGTGGGCGGGGCACGGGCGGCAGGTCGGCATCCGGCTCGGGTGCGGCGGCCAGCGCGGCGGTGACCGCGGTCAGGTCGAGCCGCGGCCAGTCCGGCGACTCGTGCACCAGCAGCCGGGCAGTGTTGTCCCGCAGGTCGACGTGGACCTGGCCCTGGTAGAGCACGAACGTCACGTCGGGTGGCCCGTCGGGGTCCTCGATGAGGTACGGCAGCTTCTCGAGGTAGCGGACCGCGTCGTACCCGAGGAAGGTGAGGAATCCGAGGCCCGGCTGGGGCGTGCTGCCGGTGTCGAAGCGGGCCTGCACGGCCCGCACGAAGCCCCACAGGGCGGGGTCGTCCGGCAGGCGCAGCCCGTCGGGGGTCTCGACCAGGGTGCCGGTGGCGATCCCGGCTGCCACGGCCTTGTCGCGTACGGCGGCGACGCCGGTGACCGCTACGGCGCCCTGGCGCACCGAGATCTCCATGAGCGGCTGGAAGCCCACGGTCGCCGACCGGCGGTCGGAGGCGGGTCCGGACAGCGATTCGAGCAGGTAGACGCCGGCCGCTCCGAAGATGGGGCGCAGGGCCAGATAGGCGGAGAGCGGGTTCGGGCAGGGCACGGCGGTCTGCCGGGTCCGTACCTCGATGCGGGACGCGCCCGGTGGATCGGAAAAAGGCATGGGGGTCTCTCCGGAGAAATGCGAGGAATGGGCGGGGAAATAGAGTGGTCAACGACGGCGATATGAGGTAAGGCCGTCACACTTATTTTTGTCGGGAATCTTCCAGCAATTCCACAGCCTCGCTGGCGGCCGGGACATGGACGCGGGAATCGCTCATCGAGCGCCACGCCGCCGCCGCGGACAATGCCGCGACCAGCCCACAGAGCAACCAGAAACGGTCACCGGCAGCGGCCCAGACGGCGACGCCGAGCGGTGGCCCGATCGCGGCGCCGAGTCCGAACATCGACTGGGACGCGCCCAGGTACCGGCTGCGCAGCGCGACCGGCCCGGCCCCGGCCGGGTAGGCGGTGAGCGTCGGCGACCCGATCACCTCGCCGATCGACCAGACCAGCGTGGCCACGACCAGGCCGGCGAACTGCAGCGGCAGCGCGTAGGCGCTGAGCCCGGCGCCGACCAGCAGGATCCCGGCCGCCGCCGCCACCCGGCCGGACCAGTGCCGCACCCAACGGGTGACCACCAGCTCCAGCGCGATCACCACGGCCGCGTTCACCGCCACGCAGACGCTGTAGACAGTGGTCGGCAGCCCGGCGTCGCGCACGGTCAGCGGCAGCGTCGCGAGGTACTGGTTGTAGACGGCCGCGAAGCCGAGGATCGCCAGCAGGAACAGCAGGTAGCGGCGGTCGGCAAGCACGGCACGGTAACTCGCTCGCGGCCCGGCCCCGGCTGGTGGCCCGGCCTCGGCTCGCGGCCCGACCCCGGCCGGACGGTCGTGGGGCAGCGACAGCCCGATCGCGACCACGCTCAGCGCCGCCAGGGCCTCGACCCAGAACAGCACCGGGTACGAGATCGCCACCAGCGCCGCGCCCAGCAGCGGCGCGGCCGTGGTACCGAGGTTCGTGGCGAGCCGGTACATGGCGAAGACCAGCACCTGCCGCTCGACGGGGGTGTATCGGCTCACCACCTCGGCGGCGGCGGGCCGGTACAGCTGGCTGGCCGCGCCGACACCTGCCACCATCCCCAGCAACGCCGGATAGCCGGGGACGTAGAGCACCGCGACAGTGCACAGCGCGGTCGCCGACATGCTGGCGGCGACCGCGAGCCGGCAGCCGATCTGAGCCGCCAGCCAGCCCCCGCCGAGAGTGCCGAGCACCGCACCCGCACCCAGCGCGCCCAGGGCCGTACCGGCCTGGACCGTGCTGAAGCCCCGTTGCGTCAGGTAGAGCACCAGGAAGATCTGCAGGAAGCCGCCGAAGCGGTTCACCAGAATCCCGGCGATCACGGCCTTGACCGGCCGCGGCGCCTGACGCCACGTCGCCAGGACCCCGTCGGCGGCGGGCGCGGTGCCCGGCGTGCTCATCCGCGCACAGCCATCGCGGGCTCGGCGACGACCAGGCGAACCGCGTCCTCGGCGGCGTCCAGGATCCGCTCGCACTCCTCGGCGCTGCCGCCCGCGGCGACCAGGACCGCGTACCGGCCGGTGTGCGAGGCGGGCGGCAACTCCAGGACGTGCCCGGGGCCGGCCAGGGCGCGGGCCAGCACGATCCCGGGCGGCAGCCGGTCCGGGGCGATCTCCACCTCGCCGACCACGGTCTCCGCCTGTGGGTAGAGGAACCGCACGGCCGCCGCCGGATACCCGGCCGGGCCGGGCTCCGGGCGCTCCCCGAGGGCGAGGGACGCCGCCGCCAGCGCGGCGTCCGCTCCGGTCACCAGACGACCGAGGTACGAGATCAGGTCACCGCCGCTGCGGGCGTTGACCTCGACGAGCCGGGGACCGTACGCGGTGAGCCGCCACTCCGAGTGCGTCCAGCCCCGGGTGACCCCGAGCGCGGCGTGCACCAGCCCGAGCACCCGCAGCAGCTCCGGGTCGCGCACCAGCGGGTCGTCGCGCGAGACGACGTGCCCGACCTCCTCGAAGTTCGGCAGCGGGCTGAGCTGCTTGCGGGCCACGTAGAGCGGGGTGACCACACCGTCCCAGACCAGGGAGTCGACGCTGATCTCCGGGCCGTCCAGATATTCCTCGACGAGCACCGCCGAGTCGAACCGTTCCCGCACCTCCGGCATGGTGATCCCCCGGGTGGCCGGGAAGATCTCGGCGAGTTCCCGCTCGTCGCGGGCCAGCCGGGTGCCGGTGCTGCCGACCAGCGCGCGGGGCTTGACGACCACCGGATAGCCGGTGGACCGGGCCGCCGCGAGCGCCTGCGGCAGCGTGTCGACAAGTGTCGACACCGGCTGCGGGCCACCGGCCGCGGCGACCGCACGCCGGGTGGCGTGCTTGTCCCGGCAGGCGAGCACCGCCGCCGGGGTCAGTCCGGGCAGGCCGAGCCGCTGCGCGACGTGGGCGGCGGCCAGGATCCGGGTCTCGTCCCAGCAGACGATCGCGTCCGGGGCGAGCCGGCGGGCCTGCTCGGTCATCCGGTCCGCGTCGAGTGTGTCGATCACGGTGTGCCCGGCCGCGTAGGCGCTCTCCCAGGTGGGCTCGGTGTCGACGAAGAGCCAGACCCGGTGGTGGGCGCCGACCGACTCCAGCATGTGCGAACGGGTCTCCCGGTCCATCGGGCAGACCACGATCAGCAGGGGTGAGGTGGACATGGCGGTTCCTTTCAGCCGTGGACGACCGCGCTGCCGGCCGGGAACAGCTCCCGTACGGCGGTGATCGCCGCGTCGAGCCGTTCCCGGTCCAGTCCCGGCACGCCGAAGGCGTAGAAGATCGGCTGGGTGGTGCCGTCGTCGATCCGGGTCCGGTGGTCGGGTCCCTGGAAGACGGAGGCGATGATCCCGGCCCCGTCGCGGATCACCGGCTCACCGGCCCGGCACACCACGTCACCGCGCATCCCCGCGAAGGTCTCCCCGTCCTGGGCGAGGTCGAGCAGCAGGTCGCCCCGCATCCCCGCGGCGTCCTGGACGCCGAGCAGCACGCCGGTGCTCATCTCGGCGTAGAGCAGCGCGCGGACGAGCGGCGGCACCGGGGGCAGGCCCTTGCGCCGGGCGCCGGCGAGCTGGCCGGGCAGGGGACAGCGGTGCCCCTCGACCCGGAAGAACGAGTCGGCCGCCGCGACCGCCCGCTCGATCCGGTCCGCGTCCCGCTCGATCGGCGCGGCCACGTCCAGGGCAGCCGCCCTGGCCGGGAAATCGGCGTCGATCACCACGTCCGTGATCATGGCGAATTGCAGATCCGGGAATCGGTCACGCAACGTGGCGCTTCGCTCCGCCTTCATATTCCATTCCGTTCCATTGACTGGGACAACTGACATGCATTCCGCGGCGACTTGCAGCGGAGGAATAAAATTCAGCGCGAACCTATCTTGCAATCGCCGGAGGGTGCCTGGTGGTCCGAATCGCGCTTCGGTCCTCTTTCCATCGCCGAGGCTCGCGGTGGCCGTTGCGCAGCCAGATAGGGATATCCGGACGTGCCGCCGGAGGCGGCCGCGCCCGCCGGCAGATACCCGGGATCCTGCCGCCCCGCGAGCTTCCTGGTGTGGAAGGCGCGCCACGCGCGTATCCGCTGATCCAAGGTGACGATCTCATCGCGCAGGCCCCGCTCGGCCGGGCTGTCGCCGAGATCGGCCACCACCGGCACCAACGGTACGAAGTCCGGCCGGTCCAGGGCCAGCACGTGCCGCACCTCCGGGGTGGACTCCAGCGCGTCGACCTTCTCCGGGAGCACGCCGTAGAGGTGCGCGTCGAGCATCTGCCAGCTCTCGCACTGCACGGCGCTGGCGTTGCCGGTCTGCTCCCGGAACCCGTGGAAGTGGGCGGGCGGCATGGTCCGTACGGAATGGAAGATCTTGATCAGGGGCCGGGCGAACTGCCCGGCGGCGCGCACGTGCCGGGTCGCGCCGGCCAGGTCACCCGCGCCGATCGCCGTGAGCGCCTGCCGCACGCACAGCAGCGCGCCCCAGAACAGGCACTCACCGAGCTGGATCTGGGCGATGAAGGCGACCTCGTCGTGGCAGGTGGTCTGCGGGAACAGCAGCAGCCGCGCGATCGCGGCGGTGCCGGACCGGTCCCGCGCCACCTCCCCGAGGGTGCGCCCGCCGGCCGGCATGGTCAGCCACTGCGAGCCCACCGGGCGGCCGCCGAGCCGGCCCGGGACCATCTCCCGGATGTCGGCCAGCACGAGATACCTGTCCCGCGCCACCTGCGGGGAGAAGTCCCGCTTCGCCAGGCTTGTGACACCGGCCAGGGCAGCCAACTCGAACTCCAGTTGTCCCTCCAGGATCCGGCGGAAGACCAGCCAGACGTGCGCGCGCTCGGCCGGTGTGGCGGTGTTGCCCTCGACCCGCAGCAGGTGGCGCAGCAACCCGATCGACGCGTACTGCTCGTAGCGGGGTTTGTCGTGCGTGAGCAGGTAGTCCTGCGCGTCCAGGAACTGTCCCGCGGTCTCCACCGCCCGCCGCGCGAACGGGCCGAGCGCGCCGCTGTCCTTGCGGACCGCCGCGGTCGCCTCGGTAAGTGTCCGGACCTGCTCGGTCAGGGCCGCGTCGCCACGCATCGCGTCGCGTCCCTCCCGGTGCGCCCGGTCGGTGTAATCGGACAGGTTGAAGGTGTCGAGCAAGGTCCACAGCCGGTTCGTCCCGGTCATCCGCCTACCCCCGATGGCCTGTGTGCGGACGGCACTGCGATCGAGCACTCGGCGACGTTGCCAGCACGAAGATCAGCAAGGAGATGTCCGACCAGGACTCTGCCGGTGTCCGGGGCGACGGAGCGAGTAGTCCGTACGAATCCGTACGCCGGCGCCGACCACGGGGAAAGGCACGCCGATGAACGACGACACCATCCGCCCGCCGACGCCCGGCCCGGGCCAGCCGCGGTCCGTCGACGAGTTCGTCGGCGCCCTGAAGAGCCTCTGGAACTGGGCGAACATGCCGTCGTACCGGGTTCTCGCGAAGCGCATCTCGGCCGATCCGGAGGCCGTCGTGGTCTCGCACAGCACGGTCGCCGACATCTTCAAGACCGGCCGCCGTCGCCTCGACATCGACCTGGTCGTCCGGCTGGTCCGGGCGCTGGGGCTGGACTCCGCCCAGGTCGCCGCGTGGCGCGACGCGTGCATCACCGCGCACGCCGCCACCCAGCGTTCCGAGTCGGTCGAGGCGCTGCGTCAGCTACCCCACGAGCTGGCCGGGTTCGTCGGCCGCGAGCCGCAGATGGCCGGCCTGCGCGCCTGGATCGACGAGGCCGGGCACTCCCCGCACCCGCTGGTGGTCGTGCTCGAGGGCATGGCCGGCATCGGCAAGACCCAGTTCGCCATCCGGGTCGCTCACGAACTGATCCGCGACGGCCGGTACGCGGACGTGCAACTGTTCACCAACCTGCGCGGCTTCGACAGGCAGCGCGCCCCGATCGACCCGGGCGAGGTGCTCGACTCGTTCCTGCGGCGCCTCGGGGTGCCCGGCTCCCGCATCCCGGCCGACCTCGACGGGCGGGCCGCGATGTACCGTGACCGGCTCGCCGGGCGCGAGGCGATCGTCGTGCTGGACAACGTGGCGAACGAGGAGCAGGTGCGTGATCTGCTGCCGACCAGCCCGTACAGCCTGACGATCATGACGAGCCGGCGCAGCCTGGCCGGGCTCCCGCACGTACGCCAGATCGCGCTGCCCGCGTTCAGCCCGGACGAGGCGCTGCGGATGCTGCGCACCACGGCCAGCGCCGACAAGGTCGCCGACATGCAGGCCACCACCGAGGTCGCGGAGCTCTGCGGCCATCTGCCGATCGCGGTCGCGCTGGCCTCGCAACGCCTGCGGGCACGCAGCTCGTGGACCGTGCAAAACCTGGTGGAGTACCTGCGGACGCACGGGCTGGACGGGCTGTCCGCCGGCGGCAGCACGGTCCGCGCCGTCTTCGAGCTGTCCTATCGCGAGTTGGACGACGAGCAGAAGCGGCACTACCGGCTGCTGGCCCTGCACCCCGGCGACGCGCTGACCCCGGGCTCGGTGGCCGCGCTGACCGGGCTGACCCCACCGGCCGCGCAGGCGTTCCTGGAGTCGATGCTCGACCAGAACCTGCTGCAGCAGCGCGGGCCGAACGCGTACGACTTCCACGACCTGCTCCGGGCGTACGCGCGGGACCTGGCCGTGCGGGAGGACGAGTCAGCCCGGGACGCGGCGCTGGCCCGGGTCTTCGACCACTACGTGGCCACCGCGGCGGCGGCGATCCGGGAGCTGTACCCGTACCGGTGGCTGCCGGACCGGGGCACCGGGCCGGCCGACTACTTCCCGCACCCGGACGCGCTGACCTGGCTCGGTGAGGAGAGCACGAACCTGCTGGCGGTGGCGAGCGCGGCCGGGCCGGAGCGGGTCGTCGACATGGCCGCGATCCTCGGACACCATCTGCAGGCCGGCGGGCACTTCGGGGCGAACGAGCAGCTGCAGGTCGCCGCCGCCGAGGCCGCCCGGAAGCTGGGTGACCTCGCCGGGCGCAGCACGGCCCTGCTCAACCTGGGGGCCAACTATGCCTGGACGAGCTTCCACACCGAGGCGCTGAGCTGCCTCGATGAGGCGCTGCGCGGATTCCGGGAGCTCGGTGACCGGCAAGGCGAGGCGGACGTGCTCAGCACGCTCGGGCTCTGCCACGACATGTCGAGCCAGTTGCTGGACGGCGTGCAGCACTACCTTGCGGCACTTGCCGTCTTCGCCGAGCTGGACGACCAGGCGGGTGAGGGCCGGGTGATGTGCAATCTGGGCTTCGCCTACGAGCGTCTCGGCCGCTACGAGGAGTCGCTGTTCTGGTCGCGGCAGGCGGTGGACCGGCTGCGGGCGATCAACGCACGGGTGGCCGAGGGCCGGGTGCTGACGAACGTGGGGCGCAGCCTGGCCTGGACCGGGCGGTTCGAGGAGGCGATCGAGATGTTGGAGCAGGCCCTGGAGATCGGCCGGTCGACAGGCGACCGTACCGGGGAGGGCGCGGCGCTCAAGGGGCTCGCGTTCGTCCACGAGCGTGCGGGGCGACCGTCACGCGCGATCCCGCTGCTGCAACAGGCTCTGGAGACGTTCGACAGCACGGGCAACCGAGCCGACGAGTGCCGGTCGCTGAGCCGCACCGGCGCCTGCCTGCTCGACCTGGGCGAGGTCGTCGAGGCGATCGCGGTGCTGACGCGGGCACTGGACGCGAGCCGGGTGATCGCCGACCGGGTGCTGCAGGCCGAGGTGCTCAACAGCCTGGGCGTGGCGCTGCTCCGTACCGGCCATCCGGACCAGGCCCTGGAGTGCCATCGGGAGGCCGCCGAGCACACCGCGCGCACCGGCGACCGGCACGAGGCGGCGCGGGCCCAGCGGTACCTGGGCGACGCCTACGCCGAGCTGGGCGACCCGGTGGCCGCCCGCGAACACCGGGAGCGGGCCGTGCACGAGTTCCGTGCCCTGAACCTGCCGGAGGCGGACCTGGTCCAGGGCGCCGTCGACCGGGCCGCGATCGGAGACGCCTCCCCGGGGCGCGCCCGCCCGCGGCCGCTGACGGCCGCCGCCCACCCGCGGCGGGACCTCCGTCACTGATCAGTTCGGGGGACGCCCGAGGCCGGGGAGGCACCGGACGCCGCCACGCGCAGCTCGGCGAAGGCCAGGCCGAGGGTGACCGGGGTGAAGTGCGCGTTCAGGCCGCTCGGGTTGGGCAGCACCCACAGTCGGGCGCCGGCCAGCGGCTCCGGTTGCGGCCCGAAGGTGGCCTTCGGTCGTTGGAAACCGATCCGGTACGCGGTCACCCCGACCACCGCCACCCAGCGCGGTCGGTACCGGGCGACCTTGTCGGTCAGGACCGCCGCGCCGTCGAGGAGTTCCTCGCCGCTCAGCTCGTCCGCGCGGGCGCTGGCCCGGGCGGCCATGTTGGTGATGCCGAGCCCGTGCGCGGGCAGCTCGTCCTGTTGGCTCGGGTGCAGCAGGCGGGGGGTGAACCCGCCTCGGTGCAGGGCGGGCCAGAACCGGTTGCCGGGCCGGGCGAAGTGCCAGCCCGTGGCGGCCGACCAGAGGCCCGGGTTGATGCCGACGAAGAGCACCGTCAGTCCCGGTGCGAGGACGTCGGGAATGGTCCGATCGGCGGCCGCCGCCAGGTCCGCGCGGCTCGGCCGGACCGAACCGGGCGTCACCGGCCGGGCAACGCGGGCCCGTTCGGCTGTCACAGCCCGCGCAGCGCGCCGCCGTCGACCGGCAGGGTGATCCCGGTGAGGTAGCTCGCGGCTGGGGAGAGCACGAACGCGGCCACCCGGCCGAACTCGGCGGGGTCGCCGAGGCGGCGCAGCGGGATGCTGGCCTCCGCGTTGGCTTGGGCTTGCTCCGGGTCGCCGGTCGCGGCGAAGAGTTCCCGGTTGCGGTCGGTCAGGATCCGGCCGGGCAGCAGGCCGACCACCCGGACACCACGGGGGCCGTAGTCGTCGGCGATGTCCTTGGCGGCGCCGACCAGGCCGGGTCGCAGTCCGTTGGAGATGCCGAGGCCGGGCACCGGGCCTCTGGCCGAGGTGGAGAGCACCAGCCCGATCGCACCGCCCTCGGGCAGTGCGCCGGCGATCGTACGGACGGCGCGGATCGTGCCCAGGAAGACGGTCTCGAAGGAGATTCGCCACTGCTCGTCGGTGATCGCCGCGGCGTTGCCCGCCGGTGGGCCGCCGACCGAGATCAGCGCGCCGTCGAGCCGGCCGAAGTGCTCCTGGGCGGCGGCGACGAGCTGCCCCGGGGTCTCCGGGTCGGTCAGGTCCGCGGTCACCCCGACGGCGTGCTCCGGGCCACCCAGCCGCTGCGCGGCGGCGGTCACGGCATCCGGATCCCGGGCCGAGAGCACCACCCGCGCACCGTCGGCGACCAGGCTCTGCGCGGTCGCGTAACCCAGACCGCGGGAGGCGCCGGTGAGCACGTACACGCGGTCGGTCAGTCCGAGGTCCATGACTCCGATCTTGCCGCATCCGGTACGGCGTCGCCAGCGAGGACGGATACCCGTGGGGCGGGGCGCAGCAGGCGTACCCGGCCGGCGATCTGCACCGCGACGGCGCCGCCGGCGCGGCCCACCGCCGGCGCCCGACGCGGACGCGGCGCCCGGAGCCCGTCGTAGCGCAGGCGCGCCTCCCGGACGGCCAACTCCTCGGCGGACACCGGGGGAAGCGCCTGCCTGTCGTGCAGCTCGCGGGCCAGGTCCCAACCGTCGCGCAGTGATCCGGCGGTGGGTCGCCGGGCGGCCCAGTCGGCGAATGTGGTCGACCACCCGGCGCCGAGGCCGGCGGCGAGCAGTGGCCAGTGCCGGGCCACCTCGCCGGCCCGCTTGCGCAGCAGGGCCGCGCGGGTGGCGGCCAGCGGGCCCGGTGCGAACCCCGCCGGTGGAGGCCCCCCGGCGACAAGCGCCGCGACCAGTTCGGCCTGCCGCTCGGCGAGCCCCGCGCGGAGCGTGGGCGCGGCGTCGGGTGGGCCCGTCATGTCACGGCCGGGAAGTCCGCCGCGGCGGCCAGGGCGTCCAGTTCGGCGCGCAGCTCGGCGGCCGGCGGGTAGTGCCCGTCGCGCTCCAGCAGCAGCGCCGGCGGTCGACGTCGGGCGCAGAGCGCCTCGACCAGCTCCAGTACCACCGCCGGCACCGGGTCGGTGTGGGTGTCGTGGTAGAACCCGCCGTGCTCCGCGCCGCCGGCCACGTGGGCGTACGCGACCCGCTCCAGCGGCAGCCGGTCCAGCAACGCCAGCGGGTCGGCGCCCCGGTTGCGGGCGTTGGCGTGCACGTTCGCCACGTCCAGCAGCAACAGCGCCCCGGTGCGGTCGAGGATCTCGGTGAGGAAGTCCGCCTCGTCCAACTCGTCGTCGGGCCAGTCGACAAGCGCGGCGATCGGTTCCAGCGCGATCGGCACCGGCAGCTCGGCCTGTGCCCGTGCCACGTTGGCGCAGACCGCGGCGACCGCCTCCCGGCTGCGCGGCAGCGGCAGCAGGTGCCCGGCCTCCAGACCGCCCGCTCGGACGAACGCGATGTGCTCGCTGACCAGCGGCGCGTCCAGACGGTGCGCCACCGCGGCCAGGTGGGTGACCCGGGCCGGGTCGACCGGCTCCGCGCCGCCGAGGGAGAGCCGCACCCCGTGCGGTACGACCGTCACCGCGCGCTCGCGCAGCTCCGCCAGGCCGGGTGGGAGCGGCCCGGTGGCGGACACCGCCTCGGCCACCACCTCGACGAAGCGCAGCCCCGGCAGCTCGGCCACGAAGCCGGCGATCTCCGACCGCCAGCCGATGCCCACCCCGGACGGCCCGGTCATCCGCCGCACCCGCCGCCACCGCCGCAGCCGCCACCTCCACCGCCGCCGCAGGAGCTGCCGCCATCGGAGCTGTCACCTCCGCCGCTCGATCCGTCGGAGCCGCCCGTCCAACCGCCGCTGCTGGAGACGGCCTGGCGCTGGATCTCGGCCTGCTCGGCGAAGCCGGGGTCGAGCGCCCAGAGCGAGGCGGTGCCGTACAGGGCCACGCCCATCGCCGCGCCGGCCGCACCGTAGGTGGCGTAGGCAGGCGCGGAGGCCGGCGCGAGGTGAACGTGATCGCGGCGGGCGGCGCGCAGCGCGGCGCGACCGGCCCTGGTCTGCAGGGGTGCCCGGCGCAGCACCAGCACGATGATGAGGAGCGGGGCCAGGGCCAGCAGCAGGTAACCGACCGGGTGACCGTTGACCAGGCCGGAGATCAACCGGAACACACCGAGGCCCAGCACGGTGCTCAGGATCGCGATCCAGAAGCGGTAACGAGCCCGCTGCGTGTCGCTCGTCAGCAGCCCGCGCTGCTCCAGGCCGTTGCGGAGCTGGTCCAGCGCGGAGCGTACGTGTCGGTGCTGCGGCAGGTCCCGGACCCGCGAGTGGTGGTGGGCGGCCCAGTGGATGCCCTGGTCCAGCGGGGTGAGCCCGGTCGGCGCGGCGCCGACGGTGGTCAGCCGACGGTCCGGTCGCACGGCTATCGCACCGCCGCCGCGCAGCCCGCCCAGTGCGGCGTGCACGGCGAGTTGGGGGCCACCGTTGAGGAACGCGATCTGCTGCGGCCCGAGCGGATCGAGGGTGGTCGGACCCGAGGCGGTCAGCAGACGGATCCGGTAGTAGGCCACGACCGCCACCACCACGGCGGCCGCCACGAGGTAGTACCGGAGGAAGGTCGGGCCGGGGAGGCCCCAGGTGTCGCCCGACGCGGCGTTGACGATCATCGACTGCTCCTGTCACCGGAGGGTTCGGCGGCCCCATTGTGGAGCAGCGTCGCCAGGGCCGGCAGACCGGTGCCCACGCCGTCAGGGACGGCGGACGGCCTCCTCGACGAGGTCGAGCACTGGCCCCAGGTCACCGGCCGGTCGGCCCATCGCCAGGTGCAGCACCAGGCCGTCGTAGGCCAGCTCCAGGAACTGGGCCAGCACGTCGATCGGGACGTCCTCGCGCAGCACCCCGGCGTCGCGCTGGCGCGCCAACCGGTCGCGGGTCGCCTCGGCGATCGCGGCGGACCGCTCGGCCCAGCGCTTGGCGAACGCCGGGTCGGTGCGCAGCCGGCGGGAGACCTCCAGTTGGCTGCCCAGCCAGCCGGTGGTGTCCGGCGACATGGCCCGGGCGAGCAGGTCGCGCATCACCTGCACCAGACCGTTGCGGGCCACCGTCTCCACCATGGCGGCGGCATCGTCCTCGGCGACGGCCAGGAAGAGCGAGTCCTTGTCGCGGAAGTGGTGGAAGATGGCGCCACGGGACAGGCCGGTGGCCTCCTCGAGGCGGCGTACGGTCGCTCCCTCGTAGCCGAGCCGGGCGAAACACGCCCGCGCGGCGGCGAGGATCTCCTGCCGGCGCGCGTCGAGCTGGTCCTGGCTTACTCTGGGCACGCGTCGATCGTCGCAGGTCACCCCGGGGCATGCAAACCGTACGTACGGCTTGGGACGTCGCCGTCTACCATCGCCCGGTGACCCCGCCCCGCACCGTGCCCACCGCCGCGCTGACCGTGGCCGCCATCCAGGCCGCGCCCACGCCGGGAGACGTCGCCGGAAACGCGGCCGCCGCCGCCGACCTGGTGCGCCGAGCCGCCGACCGGGGCGCTCGGGTGGCCGTCCTGCCGGAGCTGTTCCTCTGCGCGTACCACCCGCCGACCCTCGCCGCCGACCCGGCCGGCACGGACGTCACGGCCGATCCGGCCGGCGGCGTCGCGGATTCCCGGCTCGACCCGCTGCGCGCCGCGGCGCGCGAGGCCGGCGTAACCACGCTGGTCGGGGCCGCCGCCCGACACCCGGACGGGCGGCGGACCATCGCCGCGCTTGTGGTCGACCGGACCGGCGCGGTCCGGGTCGGCTACGACAAGCAGCAACTGTGGGGCGACGAACGCGACCTGTTCAGTGCCGGCGATCGCGGCGCCACGCTGCTCGTCGACGACTGGCGGCTCGGCCTCGGCATCTGCTACGACGGCTGTTTCCCGGAGCACGCCCGGGCCGCCGCCCTCGACGGCGCGCACGGTTACCTGTGCCCCAGCGGATACCTGGCCGGCTCCGAACACCGCCGAGACCTCTACTACGCAGCGCGAGCCCTGGACAACACGATGTTCGTGGTCTTCGCCAACGCGGTCGGCGGCGTCGAGGAGTGGCGGTTCAACGGCGGCGCGGCGATCTACGACCCGCAGGGACGGGTGCTGGACCGGGGCGCCGACGACGGCACGGCGGTGCTGGTGGCGACGCTGGACCCGACGGTGCTCGCGGCCACCCGGTCGGCCCATACGATGCTCGCCGACCGGCTCGCGGACCAGGGCGGCCCTCGGTCGTCGATGTCCGGCTGAGCACATCGTCAGGTCGGTACCCGCTGCATCTGTTGGCGGACACGTCGGTCCCGTAGGGTGCCCGAGTGCCACTGCTCCTGCTGGACCTGGACAACACCCTGCTGGACCGGGCCGGGCCGTTCCGCCGCTGGGGTGAGCGCTTCCTGGACGGCATCGGAGCGCCCCCCACCGACATCGACTGGCTGATCTCGATCGACGCCGACGGGTTGACCGACCGTTGGGATCTCGCCGACGCCCTCCGGGACCGCTACGAGCTGCGCATCCCCTCGATCGACCTGGTGGAGGACCTGCACGACGGGGTGGTGGCGCAGACCCGGCTCGACCCGCTGACCGCCTGCGCGCTGCGGATCGCCGACGACGCCGGCTGGGTGCCGGTGGTGGTCTGCAACGGCACGGTACGCGTCGACGACGCCAAGATTCGCCAGACCGGCCTGGACCGCTACGTCGCGGACTGGGTGATCTCCGAGGAATGCGGGGTCAGCAAGCCCAACCCGCGGATCTTCGCGCTCGCCGCGCAACGGGTCCGGATGCCGCTGCGCGGCGCCTGGGTGGTCGGCGACAGCCCGGAGGCGGACATCGGTGGCGCCGCCGCGGTCGGGCTGCCCAGCGTCTGGCTGCACCGGGGGCGCAGTTGGTCGGACGTCCGGTTCGCGCCCAGCCGCACCGCGGACGGGCTGATCGCCGCGGTCGCCACGATCCTGGCCCGCTGACGCCGCGCGGGCGCGGGCCGGTAATTCGGTTGACCGGCCGACGGGCCGCGGCGAGCATTGTCGGCGCATGGTGCATCCCGGGCAGGTGTCCGGTCGAGAGAAGAGGAGGTCGGCCATGGCCGTCTTCGCAGGTCACCTCCAGCTGCCTTTCTCAGTCTCGACCAAGGGAACCTCACCACAGTGCGCGATCACGACCTTCCGGCGCTGGAGCGCCGGAGCCGCGGCAAGAGCCGCTTCGACGACGACGAACCACAGTTTCTGAAACGCGGGCGGCACACCGAGCCGCCCGCGGACCCGGACAGCGACCCTGACCCGGACACCGGCGAACGCTGGTCGTCCTGGGACGACGCCGTCCACGGGCCCCAGCCGCACCCGGGCTGGCTGGTCACCGAGTTGGCCGCCAAGGACACCGAGTTGGGTGTGCTGAAGACCGGCAAGGAGGCGGACGTCCACCTGGTCCGCCGGGCCGTGCCCGACACCGACAGGTCCTGCCTGCTGGCGGTCAAGCGCTACCGCGACCCCGAGCACCGCCTGTTCCACCGCGACGCCGGCTATCTGGAGGGTCGCCGGGTGCGCCGCTCCCGGGAGAATCGGGCCATGGCCAGCCGGACGGCGTTCGGCCGGCAGATGATCGCCGGACAGTGGGCCGCCGCCGAGTTCGCCGCCCTGGCCCGGCTCTGGGAGATCAGCGCCGGGCACGATCGGATCGCCGTGCCGTACCCGGTGCAACTGCGGGGCACCGAGCTGATGCTGGAGTTCGTCGGTGACGCCGAGTCGGGGGAGGCGGCGCCCCGTCTGGCCCAGCTCCGACCCGGTCCGGCCGAGCTGCGCGACCTGTGGGCGCAGTTGGTGGAGGCGCTGCGGGTGCTGGCCCGGGCCGGCTACGCGCACGGCGACCTGTCGCCGTACAACCTGCTCGTGCACCAGGGGCGCCTGGTGGTGATCGACCTGCCGCAGGTGGTCGACGTGGTGGCGAATCCGCAGGGGCCCGAGTTCCTGGCCCGTGACGTCCGGGTGGTCGGCGCCTGGTTCGCGGCCCGCGGCCTGCCCGCCGAGCAGGTCGACCCCGGCACGTTGACAGGTGAGCTGCTCAGCGAGGCGGGCCTGCGCTGATCGGAGCGGGTCGGGCGGCCCCGCCGCCCGACCCGCCGGGGGTTACTGGAGGTAGCGCTCCACCTCGGGCTTGGGTCGCTCGCCCTGCGCGTCCGGGTCGCCGTGGGTGTCTCGGGCGGCCCGCCTGCGGCGCAGGAGGTCCCAACACTGGTCGAGGGACTCCTCCAGGGCGCGCAGCCGCTCGCTGGTCTCGCCCTCGGTGCCCGACTCGTGGGCCTGGGCGTCCGCCCGCAGCTTGTGTTCCTCGTCGACCAGCTCGGTGATCCGGTTCAGGATGGTCTTGTCGTCCATGCTCCTGAGCCTGGCACAGCCCCTCCCGACGCGCCTGGATTCGTACCCCTGCGGGGTGCCGCGCCACGATCGGTGATCCCCACCACACCAAGAGCTACACGTCAATGTGGCAATTTTCACGCTCAGTTTTGGCGACTTCACACATTGGTCGTGGTGGAGGTGCTACCTGCGGGATCGGCCGAGACGGCCCGGGTCAGGGGCGGGCACCGCCCGACCGGGGCGAGAACCTCCCGGTCAGCGTGCTGGTGAAGCCGTTTCGTGAATGCGATGCTCTCTCGCATGGTCACGCGCCTTTGCCGAGGCAGCACTCAGCGCAACCCGCAGTGCCACCGACAGGACGGATCCGCGCAGGTGAAAGATGACTGACTCGACCATCCCGGCACGCCGCGCGCCACACGTCGCCACCCTGCGACGCACGCTGCCCGGGTTGCTCCGTGACCCACTGGGCACGCTGGTCGGGCTCGCCGACGCGTCGCCCGGGCAGATCGTCCAGCTCAACCTGGGCACCATCCGCCCGTACCTGGTCGCCGAGCCCGCACACGTCCAGCATGTGCTGCGCGACAACGCCGCCAACTACACCCGGGCCGGCGACAGCATGATGTGGAAGTCGGTCAAGAAGCTCGCCGGTGACGGGATCCTCTCCGAGGGCCCGCACTGGGAGGCGAGTCGCCGCCGGCTCCAGCCACACTTCACCGCCAAGCGGATCGACGCGGCGGTCGACGACCTGAGCCGGGCGATCAGCGACGCGGTCGACGAGCTGGCCGTCCCGGCGCGCGACGGCGTACCTGTCGACGCGGCCAGCGAGATCTCCCGGATCATCTGCAAGGCGGTCATCCGGGTCTTCTTCGGCGACAAGATTCCCGTCGCCGACGGTGTGCGGGTCGTGGCCGAACAGGACACCGTGGCGACCGCGCTGCGCTTCCGGCTGCTCACCCCGTTCATGCCGGACGCCGTGCCGATGCCCGGTGACCGCGCCTTCCGGCGGGCCGTGCAGAACATCGACGACATCCTGCTGCCCCTGGTCCGCGCCGAGCGAGCCCGCGACGACGGGGGCGACGACATCGTCGCCTCGCTCGCCCGGGCCCGGGACGCCCAGGGCCACAAGCTCGACGAGCAGCGGGTCCGCGACGATCTGGTGTCGATGTTCGCCACCACCACCGAGACCACCTACGTCGTGCTCACCTGGCTCTTCCCGCTGCTGGAGCAACTGCCGGACGTCGCCGCGCGCCTCTACGAGGAGATCGATCGGGTGGTCGGCCCCGGCGAGGTGATCAGTCGCGAGCAGCTCGGCGAGCTGCGCTACACGCGGATGGTGCTCGACGAGCTGGTTCGCGCCTACCCGTCCGGCTGGCTGGTGCCCCGGACCGCGATCGCCGACGACGTCATCGGCGGCACCCAGATCAAGGCCGGCGGCACCATCGTCCTGAGCCCGTACGTGACCCAACGGCTGGCCCGGTTCTGGGACCGGCCGGCGGTCTTCGACCCGGAACGCTTCGCCCCCGGCGCACCCAAGCGCGCGCACCGCTACGCGTACTACCCGTTCGGTGGCGGCGCCCACCAGTGCATCGGCCAGTACCTCTTCCAGCTCGAGGCGCCGTTGATCGTGGCGACCCTGCTCAGCCGATTCCGGTACCGGCTCTGCACGCCCGGGATGCCGACGCCCCAGCTCGCCGCGTCGCTGCGACCCAAGGAGCGGGTGCCGTTGCTGCTCACCCCACACCGGCAACCGGCCCTGGCGTAGCGGGGTGCCACAACTCGTCACGGTCGCCGACGAACTGCGGCAGGCCGCCGACCACGGGCGCGTCTGCGCCCTCGCCGCGCAGGGCCACCGTGACCTGCAGCGCGGCCTGGCGGCCCACCCGGCCCTCTTCGCCGCCGAGGGGCCCTTCGACGCCACCCTGACCAGCAGCATCGCGCTGGCCATCGCGTTCAGCGCACCCTGGTGTGACGCCGCCGAGCTGCGACTGACCAACCGGGCGGTGCTCTGGGGTTTCGCACTGGACTGGCAGGTGGACCGGCTGGCCACCTCCGCCGCCGAGCTCGACCGGCTGGTCCAGGGGCAGCTCCTCGTCGCCGACGGCGCGCCCGCGGCGACGACCGACCCGTTGGGTCAGTTCCTCGCCGGTCTCCGCGCCGACCTGGCGGCCGTGCCGGCGTTCGCCACGCTGGGCGGGGCCTGGCTGGCGGCGGTCGAGCGGACCCTGGCGGCGATGCGGCGGGAGTGGCACTGGAAAGCGGGAGTACGCGACCATCTCCGGCCGCCGCCCACCCTCGCCGAATACCTGGGCAACGCCGACAACCTGGCCTGCACCGTCGTCAACGTCGCGCACTGGATTCGGACCGGCGGGGCGGACACGCCCGCTCGGCTGGACCGGCTGGTGGTCGCCAGTGACGCGGTGCAGCGCGCCCTTCGGCTGGTCAACGACCTGAGCACCTACGAGCGGGACCTCCGCTGGGGCGATCTGAACGCGATAATGCTCGTGGACGACCGGTCGGTGGTGGAGCAGGACCTGACGCGCCTGGTCGGGCAGGCGACCGACCTGATCGACGAGTTGCGTGCCGACTGCCCACGGGAGGCCGCGTACCTGGCCCGACAGCTCGGCTACACCACCGGCTTCTATCGGAGCACCGACTTCTGGGGCGTCTCGTGAGCGCTGAGGCGCTGGCCCGGGACGCCGGTGTGGCGCCCGCCCCCGGGTCGACGTCCGTCGTCGACGAGCTGGTCGCGGAGTTGTGGCGGCATCCGTCCGGCCGTACCTCCGCTTCGCCGTACGAGACCGCCCGGCTGGTTTCCCTGGCCCCGTGGCTGCCGAGACACGCCGACCGGATCCGGTACCTGTTGGCCGCACAGAGCCCGGACGGCGGCTGGGGCGGGCCGGACGGCTACGCCCTGGTGCCCACCCTGAGCGCGGTGGAGGGGTTGCTCGCCGTTTCGCCGCGCGACGAGCCGGCGGGCTGGTCCCCGGACGCCGTGGACGACGCCGTCGACCGTGCGCTACGGCTGTTGTTCGACCGGGTGGCCGGTCCAGCCACCTGTCCCGTGCCGGACCTGCCGGCCGTGGACCTGATCGTGCCGGCACTTGTCGAGCGGATCGCCGACCACCTCGTCGACCCGCCCCCGCGGTTGGCCGGGTGGCGCGGCGCCGGCCCGCCGCCGATGCCCGTCGGCATGGATCGGCGACGGCTCGACCGGATACGCGCGCTCGCCGCGTCCGGCCGGCCGATGCCGCCCAAGCTGCTGCACGCGTTGGAGGTCCTCGGCCCGGCGGCGCGGCATCTGACAGGTGTCACCGCCACCACCGCGGGAGCGGTCGGCGCCTCCCCGGCTGCCACCGCCGCGTGGCTCGGCGGCCCGGACGAGACGCAACCCGCCGCGCTGGGTTACCTGACCCAGGCAATGACCGAGCACGGCGGCGCGGTGCCGTGTGCCACCCCGATCACCGTGTTCGAGCGCGCGTGGGTGCTGAGCACGCTGGCGCGCGCTGGCGTGCTCCCGGTGGTGCCCCCCGAACTGGCCGACGGGCTGCACGACGCGCTCGGGCCGGGGGGCGCGGCCACCGGGCCGGGTCTGCCCATGGACGCCGACACGACCGCGGTGACCCTGTACGCGTTGGCCCTCCTGGGCCGCCCGACCGACCCGGCCTGCCTGAGCGGGTACGACACGGGGGAGCACTTCTGCACCTGGCAGGGTGAGGACGGCTCGTCGGTGACCACGAACGCCCATGTGCTGGACGCCATCGGCCGGTGCCTCGGCGACGACGACCCCTCCGCCGCGGCGGTGTCGCGGCGGCTCACCGGCTGGCTGATCGACAGGCAACAGGCCGACGGTCACTGGTCGGACCGGTGGCACGCCTCGCCGTACTACGCCACCTACTGCGTGGTGCTCGCGCTGCGGGAGCACGGCGGTCCGGCGGCCCGTCCGGCCGTCCAGCGCGCCGTCGCCTGGGTGCTCGACAGCCAACGGGCGGATGGTGCCTGGGGGCGATGGCGAGGCACTGCGGAGGAGACCGCCTACGGCCTGCTCGTGGTGCTGGCGGGGTCACCGTCGCCCCGGGTCGACGCCGCGGTGGCGGTCGCGGCCCGTCGACTGTCCACAATGCAGGATGCGGGCGGGGTCCCTCCACTGTGGCATGACAAGGATCTCTACCATCCGACACTGATCGTACGAGCGGCAGTGGCTGCCGCCCAGGCGTCGGCCACAGCACGGCTGAACGGCTCCGCCCAGACGGCGGCGGGCCGCTGGTCTGCGGCGCTTGAGTCAAATTCCGGACACTGCTAGCGTGCGCCGGGCCGGGGGCTGGGCTCATTCAGCCAAACGAAACGGGCGAGGGACGGGTGGGATGGCTTCCCGCAGTGCAAGTTTGCGCACCAAGGTTGTGGCCCTGCTGCTCTCGCTCGCCGCGCTCTGGGCGTTCGCAGCCTGGGTGACCCTGCGCGACGGTCTCAACGTGCTCGGTGTGCAGACGCTCGACGCGCAGGTCGCCGAGCCCAGTGAGGCGCTGCGCAGCGAGCTCCAGCAGGAGCGTCGGATGTCGGTGGCCTATCTCGGGCGGCCCAACCCGGAGCTGGCGCAGCAGTTGAAGGGTCAGCAGCAGCGCACCGACGAGGAGGCCGCCGCCTTCACCAAGGCGGCCCGCAACTGGCGCGCGGAACTCGCCTCGAGCGACGAACTGGTCTCGCGGATCGACCAGGTGGCCACCCGGTTGGACGCGCTCGGCCCGATGCGTGAGGCAGTCGTCGCCGGCTCGGTGGACCGGGCCGGCGCGGCCGCCGCGTACACCGGGGTTCTCGACTCGCTCTTCCGGGTGTACGCGGCCCTGGGCCAGCTCGACGACCCGGAGATCGCCAAGGACACCCTCACCCTCACCCAGTTGGTGCGGGTGCGGGAGTTGATGTCGCAGGAGGACGCCCTCTTCGCCGGCATGGCGGCTGCCGGTCGGATCAATGCCCAGGAGTACGCCCAGTTCGCGCACCTGGTTGGCGCGCAACGGTTCCTCGTCGCCGAGGCCGTGGCCGAGTTGCCCGACGCCGACCGGCAACGGTACGTCACGATGACCGAGGGTCAGGCCTTCACCCGGCTCCGCGCCATCGAGGACAGGATGGTCGTCAGCGGGCGCCCGAACGCGCCGCTGCCGGTCGAGGCCGATGCCTGGCAGGCCGCGATGGCCCCCGCCCTCGAGGAGCAGGAGTCCGCAGTTCTCGCCGGTGGTGACGCGCTGGTGAAGCGGGCCACCCCGGTGGCGATCTGGGTCGTCGTCCGGCTGGTGCTCGCCGCCGGTCTGGGTCTGCTCGCCGTCATCGCCTCCATCGTCGTCTCGATCACCACGGCACGGACCCTGCTGCGCCAGTTGGGCCGACTGCGCGACGCCGCCTGGCAGCTCGCCGACGAGCGGCTGCCGCGCGTCGTGGAGCGGCTCGGGCGTGGCGAGGAGGTCGACCTGGCCACCGAGGCGCCTCCGCTGGAGTTCGGCACCGACGAGATCGGCCAGGTCGGCAAGGCGTTCAACGCCGTCCAGGAGACCGCCCTGCGCACCGCGGTCCAGCAGGCCGACCTGCGTCGCAACGTCCGCGAGGTCTTCCTCAGCCTGGCCCGCCGCACCCAGGCACTCGTGCACCGCCAGCTCACCCTGCTGGACGCGATGGAGCGCCGCGAACACGACGCGGACGAGTTGGAGGACCTCTTCCGGGTCGACCACCTCGCCACCCGGATGCGGCGCAACGCGGAGAACCTGATCGTGCTCTCCGGCTCCACCCCCGGTCGGGCCTGGCGGCGCAACGTCCCGATGGTCGACGTGGTGCGCGGCGCCGTGGCCGAGGTGGAGGACTACACCCGCGTCAACGTGCTGCCGCTCGGCCGGGTCTCGCTCGCGGGCCGCGCGGTCGGCGACATGATCCACCTGCTCGCCGAGCTGATCGAGAACGGGCTCTCGTTCTCTCCGCCGCACACCACTGTCGAGCTTCGCGGCCAGGTGGTGTCCAACGGGTTCGCCATCGAGATCGAGGACCGGGGCCTCGGCATGAGCGAGGAGGACCTGGCCGCGGCGAACCACCGCATCGTCGACCAGTCCGAGTTGAACCTTGCCAACGCCACCCGCCTCGGGCTCTACGTGGTGAGCCGGCTGACCGAGCGGCACGGCGTACGGGTGCGGCTCAAGGAATCCGCTTACGGCGGCACCACGGCGGTCGTCCTGATCCCACTGGAACTGGTCACCGAGGACGCCGCCGACCCGGAGGACTCGGGCGAGCTCCGCTCCGGCTCGGCCATCCCGCTGCCGTCGGGGCCGTCCGGCACCAGCGGCCGCCCCGCCCTCCTCGCGCCGGTCGGGGCGACCGCGTCGACGACCAGCACCCGCGAGACCCCCGACGTGGTGACCCCGCCGGCACCGGTGTCGGACGACTCCGCCACCCCGGAGGTCGTGACCGACGAGGGCGGCGGCCTGCCCACCCGGCAGCGGACAGCCCCGACCACCGGCGGCTCCGAGCTTCCCGTCCGAGCCCGGCGCGTCCCGGGCCTGCAAGCCCTGGAGGCCCCCACGGTGCCCACCGGCCTGCCCGCGGTCGACGGAAAACGATCGACCGAGAGCCGCGACGCGCCGGACGCGGCCAGCGACGGTGGTCCCGAGGCCGAGGCGGCCCGGACCGATTCGGGCCTGCCGGTCCGCGTCCGACAGGCGAACATCGTCCCCGAGTTGCGCGACGACCCGGCGGCCAGCGAGACCGACGACGACGAGGACGTGGTACGCCCGCCGGAGCAGGTGCGCCGCATGATGAGCTCGTACCAGACCGGCACCCGGCGTGGTCGGACCGACGCGGCACGAATGCTCGGCGGCGCCTCCGGCACCCCAACGGAGTCAACCCCCGAGCTGACCGACGAGGACCCGAAAGCGACCTGACCGAGCGCTGGTGTTCCGCGCGGTGTGACGGTCAGCCCGATACGAGAACGGCGCACAGCCGGGCGAGAAGAGGACGACGAAGTGGCGCAGAAGACGGCTTCGAGTGCCGACCTGACGTGGTTACTTGATGACCTGGTGGGCCGGGTGAAGCAGGCCGAGCACGCGGTCGCGCTCTCCACCGACGGTCTGCTGATGGCTTCCTCCCAGGGGTTGAGCCGGGACGACGGCGAGCACCTCGCCGCGATGGCGGCCGGCATCCAGAGCCTGGCCCGGGGCGCCGGTAAGCGCTTCGGCGGCGGGCAGGTGCAGCAGACCATCATCGAGATGCAGTCGTCGTTCCTGTTCGTCACCGCGGCCGGCCGCAACGCCTGCCTGGCGGTGCTGGCCAGCGAGGACGCCGACGTCGGTCTGATCGCCTACGAGATGGCGATGCTCGTCACCCGCGTCGGCAAGTACGTCGCGTCGCCGTCCCGCACAGAGCAGCCGGCCGGCGAGAGGTAGCGGTGATGACGGTCCAGGGGGAGTCCGCAGACCATCAGTGGGTGGATGACCATGCGGGTCCGGTGGTGCGCCCGTACGCGGTGACGCGCGGGCGGGCCCGACCGGTCACCGGCACATTCGATCTGATCTCCCTGGTCACCGCGACCCGAGCCGAGGTGACGCCGGAGGTTGGTCTCGGCCCGGAGCACCTGGCGATCGTCGGGCTGTGCCAACGCATACAGTCCGTCGCCGAGATCGCCGCTCATCTCGATCTGCCGGTGGGCACCATCCGGGTGCTCCTCGGTGACCTGGCGGCTCGCAGCCTCGTCCAGGTCCGCGAGCCGCACACCACGGCCGGCCTTCCCGACAACAGCATCTTCGAGGCGGTAATCAATGGACTACGGGCACTCTGACCGGCCGGCGGGAGCGACCCCACTGCCCACCGCGATCAAGATTCTGGTCGCTGGCGGCTTCGGCGTGGGCAAGACGACCATGGTCGGTGCGGTCAGCGAGACCCGGCCGTTGCGCACCGAGGAGGTGCTGACGGAGTCGGGGGTCGGCATCGACGACCTGTCCGGGGTGGAGGGTAAGACCACCACCACCGTGGCCATGGACTTCGGCCGGATCACCATCAGCGACGACCTGGTGCTGTACCTGTTCGGCACGCCCGGCCAGGACCGGTTCTGGTTCGTCTGGGACGAGTTGGCGTTGGGCGCCATCGGCGCGGTGGTGCTTGCCGACACCCGTCGCCTCGCCGACTGCTTCCCGTCGATCGACTACTTCGAGGGCCGGGGCACACCCTTCGTGGTGGCGGTGAACTGCTTCGCGGGTTCCCGGCAGTACCGGCTCGACGAGGTGCAGGCCGCGCTGAACCTGGACCCGGGGGTGCCGGTGCTGCTCTGCGACGCCCGGCAGCGCGAGTCCAGCAAGGAGGTGCTCGTCACGCTGATGGAGCACGCCATGAAGACCCGTGAGGCCCGCCGCCGCGCCAACGGAAACTGACAGAGGTTTTTCGGGGGAGGGTGTCCGGAACGCTGTCGGCCGATCGTCATGCTGGCGAAACCCCGAGAAACCAGGGAGCGACCAGATGAAGTACCTGATGTTCGTGTGCAGCGACACCGAGCCGGACACCGACCCCACCGAGCTACCCGACATCTACAAGTGGGTGGCGGAGAACGACGCTCGTGGCCGCCGCCTGACCGGCAACGTTCTGGCGGCGACGACAGCGGCCACCACCGTCCGTGTCCGCGACGGTGAGCTGCTCGTCTCCGAGGGCCCGTTCGCGGAGACCACGGAGGTGATCGTGGGCTTCGACCTGCTCGACTGCGCCGACCTGGACGAGGCGATCGAGGTGGCCCGTACCCACCCGATGGCCCGCCAGGGGCGACTGGAGTTGCGCCCGTTCGCGGACCTGACCGACTGACGCGGTTGTCCACCTCGCCGCGCCGGCCGGCGCGTACCCGGGAACCGGCCGGCGCGGCGGCGGAGGCGGTTGCCGCCGCCGGCGTCGAGGCGTACCCCCGGATCGTGGCGACCCTGATCCGGGTGACCGGGGACTGGGCGTTGGCCGAGGACTGCGCCCAGGAGGCGCTGGCCGTCGCCCTGGAGCGCTGGCCCGGTGACGGTGTGCCGACAAATCCGGGTGGCTGGCTCATGACCGTGGCCCGCAACCGCGCGCTCGACGTGCTGCGCCGTGCCACGGTGGAGCGCCGCAAGCTGCACGACCTGGCCCTCCTCACGCCCGTCGACGCGCAGCCCGAGGTGCGGGAGGACGTGGTGGACGACCGACTGCGCCTGATCTTCACCTGCTGCCACCCGGCGCTGGCCCTGGACGCCCGGGTGGCGCTGACGTTGCGAACCGTCTGCGGCGTGCCGACCGCGGACATCGCCCGACTGCTGCTGGTCAGCGAGTCGACGATGACCCGACGCCTGACCCGGGCGCGGACCCGCATCGCGCAGGCCGGCATCCCGTACCGGGTACCGACCGGCCCGGCGCTCACCGAGCGGCTGCCCGGCGTCCTCGCCGTGCTGTACCTGCTGTTCACCCGGGGTTACGTCGCCGACGGCGAGCCGGCGTTCGCCGAGGAGGCGGTCCGGCTGGCCCGGCTGCTCGACCGGCTGATGCCGGAGCAGTCCGAGGTGACCGCGCTGCTGGCGCTGGTCCTGTTCCAGCACTCCCGCCGGGACGCCCGCCGCGACGCCGCCGGCAACCTGCTCACCCTGCAACGGCAGGACCGCGACAGGTGGGACCGCGCCGGCATCGCCGAGGGCCTGGCCGCGTTCGATCGGGTACGCCACGACGGGCCGTACGCGTGGCAGGCGCGGATCGCCGCCTGCCACGCCACCGCGACGTCCGCCGACGCCACCGACTGGCCGACTATCGCTCGGTCCTACGACGCGCTGGCCGGCAGCCGACCCTCACCGGTGATCGCGCTCAACCGCGCTGTCGCCCACGGTTACGCGTACGGCCCGGCCACCGGGTTGGACCTGCTCGACGCGGCACACGCCGGGGGAGGGCTGGACGACAACCCGCTGGCCGTGGCCGTGCGGGCCGATCTGGTGGCCCGCCAGGGTGACCGGCTGCGCGCGGCCACCCTGTTCCGGGAGGCCGCGGCGGCGGTCGGCTCGGCCGCCGAACGCCGCGCGCTGCTCGACCGGGCCACCGAACTCGCCGGCTAGGACGGGTGGGGTCAGCCGCGCTTGGCCAGCGCCAGGAACCGGGTCCAGGCCGTCGGGTCGAAGGCGAGCGTCGGACCGGCCGGGTCCTTGGAGTCACGTACGCCGATGACGCCCGCGAGGTTGTCGGCCACCTCGACGCAGTCGCCGCCGTTGTTGCCACTCTTGCTGCTCTTACGCCACCGAGCGCCGGTCAGGTCCATGATGCTGCCGCTTCTCTGAGGAGGTTGAGGGACTGCGCACGCGACAACGCTGCGTCGCGAATGCGCTCCCACCGTCGATCCAGGCTAGCAAGGTCGGCGGTCTTGTCGATGAGCTGCGCCTGCGCCTGGCTGTCGACGTGGGCGACCCGCCCGCCGTCCGGCATCTCCGCGATGGTGAACGGCCCACCGAGGCCCGGATACATGCCGGCGGCGGCCGGCACGACGAACAGCGACACGTTCGGCAACGTGGCCTGCTCGGCCAGCTTCTCGCACTGCTCGCGCATCATGGCCCGGTCGCCGTCGAGGGTGCGCCGGAGCACTCCCTCGTCGAGGACCGCGATCAGCAGCGGCGGGCGCTCCCGGCGCAGGATCGCCTGCCGGCTCAGCCGCGCCTCGGCGAGATTGTCGGCCTCGGCCGGCGTGAACGCCTCGCCGACAAGCGTGGCCAGCGCGTACGCCTTGGTCTGAAGGAGGCCGGGTACCCATGCGAGCTGGAACGACCGCAGCGACACTGCCTCGCGCTCCATCTCGGCCCAGTGTCGGAACCAGGCCGGCGTCCGGCGCTTCAGCGCGTCCGGCCACAGGTCGTCGACGTCCCGACCGAGCAGCTCGGCGACCCGCGCGCGATGACGCGTCTGCGGAATTCGTTCCGTGCTCGCCCACTTGGCCGCCGTCTTCGGATCGACACCGATCCGCGCAGCGAGACTGTCCGCCGTGTGGCCCCTCTCGGCCATCGCCGCCTGTACGGCTCGATTCATCTCCACACCTCCCAGAACGTTCCAGACGTCAAGGGGAGATACTTCTACGCGGTGTGATCGCTTGGCAACCCTCGGCAGTGTGTTGTGGAGACAGCACCGCGGAGGGAGCGCAGGATGCCCGAGGACAAGCACCACCCGAAGCCGACGGGCGGTCCGCCACCGGTCCGGCCCAGCCTCACCCGCCCGACCGGGCCACGGCACCCCCCGTACCGTGGCCCGGGTCGCCCGGCGAACGTCGTACCCGAAGCACGCTGGCGGTCCCGGTGCGGCCCGCCTGTCGCGCACACCGCCGACGGTCCGCTGTGGACGTGCGACGCCTGCGGACAGGACTGGCCCTGCCCGGCGCTGCGAGCGACCCCGACGGACTTCGCCCGCCGGGCGACCCTGATCCCCGAGTTCTCCCGGATCACCCGCCGGGCGATCCGCGACCTGCGCGGCCAGCCGGGCGGACCCGATCCGGTCGCCATCGTGCGCCGTTTCCTCTGGTTCCTGCCGCTGACCGACGAGGAGGCCCGCGCGGTGGCGCTACGGCTGCGCTGAGCTGGGGCGTGCACTGCTGACCCGCCCCTCGCGCCATCCAGGCCGACGGTGCCGGTGCTCCTCGTGTCCTTTGCTCTGCACCCGCCCACGCGCCAGTTACGGACCGTTCGTGGTGCACGGGCGGGTGCAGAGCAAAGGACGCAACCGGAACCGGGCGGCGGGCCGGGCTGCCCACCGAAGGCGGCGACAACCGATGCGGCCCGCCGCCACGACTGGGCCGATGGAGGCCGCTGCCGAGTCGAGAGCGAGGAGAAACGAAAGGGCCGCTCCCCGCAAGCGCGGAAAGCGGCCCTTTCGCCGACGTCGGTACGTCAGTTGGCGATCATGCGGCGCATCCCCGTTGGACACTGGCCGGCGACCGATAAGGTGGCCGCATGAAACTGCCGTTCGAAACTGCTCTGCGCGGTTACGACATGCGTGCGGTCGAGAGTCTCTTCGCCGAGGTCGACAGGGCTCTGGCCATCGACAGCGCGGTGTCCCGGGCTGCCGCGCGCGACGTGCTGCGGGGGGCCAGCCTGCGACGGCGGTTACGTGGCTACGAGATGGGGCAGGTGGATGCGGCGATCGACCAACGGCTGGCTTCCCTCGCGCTCCCGGACATCCCGAGCGGGCCGGCGTGACCGACCGGCATGACGCGGTAGCCGTTCGACTCCGGGCGCTCTGACCGCGAGCCCTTTCTCGGCGTGGACGGCGAAGGCCGCCCCCGCCGGAGCGGGAGCGGCCTTCGACCAGCCGTACGCGATCAGTTGGCGATCATGCGGCGCAGCACGTACTGCAGGATGCCGCCGTGCCGGTAGTAGTCCGCCTCACCCGGGGTGTCGATCCGCACCACGGCGTCGAACTCCACGCCGGTGTCGGTGCTGACCCGCACGGTGCGCGGGGTGTCCCCGTCGTTGATGGCGGTCACCCCGGTGATGGTGAACGTCTCGGTGCCGGTCAGACCGAGCGACTCGGCGGTGACGTCCACCGGGAACTGCAACGGCAGCACGCCCATGCCGATCAGGTTGGAGCGGTGGATCCGCTCGTACGACTCGGCGATGACCGCCCGGACGCCCAGCAGCATCGTGCCCTTGGCAGCCCAGTCCCGCGACGAGCCGGAACCGTACTCCTTGCCGGCCAGCACGACCAGCGGGATGCCGGCCTCCTGGTAGGCCACCGAGGCGTCGTAGATCGAGGTCTGCTCGCCGCTGAGGTGGTTGACGGTGAAGCCACCCTCCACCCCGGGGACCAACTGGTTGCGCAGCCGGATGTTGGCGAACGTGCCCCGGATCATCACCTCGTGGTTGCCCCGCCGGGAGCCGTACGAGTTGAACTCGTGGCGCGGCACGCCGTGCTCGGCCAGGTACGTGCCGGCCGGGGAGTCGACCTTGATCGCGCCGGCCGGCGAGATGTGGTCGGTGGTCACCGAGTCACCCAGCTTGGCCAGCACCCGGGCGCCGGCGATGTCCACGACCGGGCTCGGCTCCTGCTGCATGCCCTCGAAGTACGGGGGCTTACGCACGTAGGTGGAGTCGCTCTCCCAGGCGAAGGTGTCGCCGGTCGGGGTGGGCAGCGACTGCCACCGCTCGTCGCCGGCGAAGACATCGGCGTACGCGGCACTGAACCCGGTCGCGCCGATCGCCTGGGCGATGACGTCCTGGATCTCGGTGCTGTTCGGCCAGATCTCGCGCAGGTAGACCGGGTTGCCCTCGGTGTCCTCACCGATCGGCTCGTTGGCCAGGTCGATGTCCATCGTGCCGGCGAGGGCGTACGCGACCACGAGCGGCGGGGACGCCAGGTAGTTCATCTTGACGTCCGGGTTGATCCGGCCCTCGAAGTTGCGGTTGCCCGACAGCACCGAGACGACCGACAGGTCGTGCTCGTTGACCGCGGCGGACACCTCCTCGGGCAGCGGGCCCGAGTTGCCGATGCAGGTGGTGCAGCCGTAGCCGACCAGGTTGAAGCCGAGCTTGTCCAGGTACGGCGTGAGGCCGGCCCGCTCGTAGTAGTCCATGACGACCTTCGAGCCCGGCGCCAGGGTGGTCTTCACCCACGGCTTGCGGGTCAGGCCCTTGTCGACGGCGTTGCGCGCCAGCAGCGCGGCGCCGATCATCACCTGCGGGTTGGACGTGTTGGTGCAGGAGGTGATCGCGGCGATCACCACGGCGCCGTGGTCCAGCTCGTACTCGACGCCGTCGGCGCCGGTGACCCGTACCGGCTTGCTGGCCCGGCCGCCCGCGCCGACCGCCGCGGTCTCCAGGTCGCGCGGCTCGTCGGCCGGGTCGCTGAACTCGTTGGCCGGCGGGTCGCTGGCCGGGAAGGACTCGGCGCTGGCCTGGTCGGCCGGCCCGTTGGCGCCGCGCGGCAGCTCCTCGCGGGGAACGCCCGGCTTGAAGTCGCGCTCACCGGCGGAGTCGTCGGCCACGTAGTCGGTAAGCGCCGAGCGGAACAGCGTCTTGGCGGCGCCCAGCGGTACCCGGTCCTGCGGGCGCTTCGGGCCGGCGAGCGACGGCTCGATCGTGCCGAGGTCCAGCTCCAGGCGCTCCGAGTAGTCCGGCTCGTGGTTCGGGTCGTGCCAGAGGCCCTGCTCCTTGGCGTACGCCTCGACGAGAGCGACCTGCGCGGCGTCGCGGCCGGTCAGCTCCAGGTAGCGGATCGTCTCCGCGTCGATCGGGAAGATCGCCACGGTGGAGCCGTACTCCGGGGACATGTTGCCGATGGTGGCCCGGTTGGCAAGCGGCACGGCGCTCACGCCGGGGCCGTAGAACTCGACGAACTTGCCGACCACGCCGTGCTTGCGCAGCATCTCGGTGATGGTCAGCACCAGGTCGGTGGCGGTGGTGCCGGCCGGCATCTCGCCGGAGAGCTTGAAGCCCACCACCCGGGGGATCAGCATGCTGACCGGCTGGCCGAGCATCGCGGCCTCGGCCTCGATGCCGCCGACGCCCCAGCCCAGCACGCCCAGGCCGTTGACCATCGTGGTGTGCGAGTCGGTGCCGACAACGGTGTCCGGGTACGCCTGGCCGCCGCGCTCCATGATGGTGCGGGCCAGGTACTCGATGTTCACCTGGTGCACGATGCCGGTGCCCGGCGGGACGACCTTGAACTCGTTGAACGCGGTCTGGCCCCAGCGCAGGAACTGGTAGCGCTCCTTGTTGCGCTCGTACTCCAGCTCGACGTTGCGGGCGAACGCGTCCTCGCGACCGAACAGGTCGGCGATCACCGAGTGGTCGATGACCAGCTCGGCCGGGGCGAGGGGGTTGACCTTGCTGGCGTCGCCGCCCAGGTCACGCACGGCCTCGCGCATGGTGGCCAGGTCGACCACGCAGGGAACGCCGGTGAAGTCCTGCATGAGCACCCGCGCCGGGGTGAACTGGATCTCGACGCTCGGGGCGGCGGTGGAGTCCCACGCGCCGAGCTGCTCGATGTGGTCGGCGGTGATGTTCGCGCCGTCCTCGGTCCGCAGCAGGTTCTCCAGCAGGATCTTCAAGCTGTACGGCAGCCGCGCGTGGCCGTCCACCTTGTCAATCTTGAAAATCTCGTAGCTCGCGTCTCCGACGCGTAGCTGGGTCTTCGCACCGAAGGTGTCGAGGCTCGCCACGTCGTACTCCTTCACACCAGCGACCGTGAGTAGTCCTGAGCAGTCTGTCGCACCGGTCGGGGTACCGCCGAGGTTAGGTGACACTTACCGCCGATTACGCTCTCAACAAAACCGTACGTCCGTCTTGCTATTTGCGCAACCCGAGTGCCGACCTCCGGTCGACCCTTACCCCTAGCCTCCTAGGACGGTCTACGGGTTGTGCGGGACCTGCCGGGACAGCCGGCCACGGGTAGGGTTCGAGGCCCGGTCGGAGAAGGGGTCAACCGTGTTCGACGTCCAGCACTGGCTCGTGTCGCTGCCACCGATCGCGGTCTACCTGCTGGTCGGCGGCATCATCGGCGTGGAGAGCATGGGCATCCCCCTGCCCGGTGAGATCGTCCTGGTCAGCTCCGCACTGCTCGCCGCCACAGGCGTGGTCGAACCGGAGTGGGTCGCCACCGCCGCGGCCACCGGAGCGATCGTCGGCGACTCCATCGGGTACGCGGTCGGCCGTCGCGGTGGTCGACCACTGCTGGCCCGGCTGGGCCGGCGCTTCCCCCGTCATCTCGGTCCCGCCCAACTCGTCCGGGCCGAACAGAGCTTCGCCCGCTACGGCGTCTGGGCTGTGTTCTTCGGCCGCTTCGTGGCGCTGCTGCGGATCCTGGCCGGCCCGCTCGCCGGGGCACTGCACGTGCCGTACCGGCGGTTCCTGGTGGCCAACGCCGCAGGCGGGCTGGTCTGGGCGTTCGGCACCACCTACCTGCTGTTCAGCGTCGGCCGGGCGGCCGAGCACTGGCTCAAGGACATCTCCTGGGCCGGGCTGGTCCTCGCGGTGCTCGCCGGGCTCGGCAGCACCTGGTGGCTGCGCCGACGAGCCCACCGCATCGAGGCAGCCGAGCCCGTGGCGATCGCCGAGCCGGCGGCGGGCGCTGAGCCGGCGCGCGTGGGCCGGGAACCCTGATTCGAGTACGCCGAAGGGCCGGGCCCCGTGGTGGGGTCCGGCCCTTCGGTGTGTGTGCTGTGTGCGGGTGTCAGCTGGTGGCGTAGCCGCGGGTGGCGATCCAGTCGGCGAGGTGCTCGACGCTGATCTGGTAGG